>DATJBA010000327.1:0-5174 GCA_035515675.1 Mycobacterium sp. | reverse complement strand
ACGGTGACCAGGCTCATCTGCTCGGCCGCCTCGAGATCGCGGCGGTGCACCAGGTCGCAGAGCACGTCGACCGCCAGCGGTTCGTACTGCGACAACGTATCGACGACCAGCGCCACATCGGGGGCGAGCCGGCTCAATTGCCGACCAACCAAGGCGGCGATGCTGTCCGACACCGCGACACGCTCATCCCACATCCACACCCCGGCGACCTGCCGTATCGCGCCGGCGGCGAGCTGGTCCTTGAGCAGTTGCCGCAGAAACAGCGCGTTGCCTCCGGTCAGTTTCCAGAACCGCTTGGCGCTGCGACTATCCACCGCCCCGCCAAGCGTGGTCTCGATCATGCGGCGGGTATCCGAAGCCGACAGCGGTCCAAGATCCAGGCGGGCGAGCAAGTCATCTTTCCACAGCGCAGTGATCGCATCAGGCTCGTCCCCGCCCGTGCGCACCGTGACCACCAGACGTATTCCACGGGCCTGTGCCAGCTGGTGTACAACGTGTGCCGATAATCCGTCGAGGAGGTGCGCGTCATCGACCCCGATCAGCACACGGCCGTGACGTTGTTGCGTGACAAAGAAATTGACGACACGTCGCACGTCAGATATCGGATCGGAGATGGTCTCGCACATCGATGCGGTGAACGCGCCCAATGGGAGCTGTCGCGCGGACTGGGTACCCACGATCCAATACGTTCGCTCACCTGAGGCTTCGGCGCGGGCGAGCACTTCACGGGCGAGCCAGGTCTTGCCCACTCCCGCGGCTCCAGCGATGACGACGCCGGAGACATTGCCAACTCCGCTGAGCGCACGGCGAATAGCGGCTAACTCACTGTCGCGCCCGGTCAGCGGGTCGTCGCTGATCACCGGCCGACTATAACCTGTGTTATCGAATTAGCGGCGCGAATTCAGCAGCTATTCTTGGGCCGCTTTTGGGATCATTCGGCCCGGCAGTTCGGTCTAATCCACGTTGGTTGCGGTGCTCGGCGAGCGAGCCGATGAGTCGCTGGCTCACCGGCGCGGCTGCCAAACCACGATCGCCGTGCTCTTGGGCACCACCGCGACATCGCGGCGCTGGTTGGCACGCAGCGCCGCCAATTCCTCGGCCATTTCCTGCAGCCTCGACTGCAGCGCCTCGACCTGATTGCTCAGCTCGATGATGCGCTTGATGCCGGCGAGGTTGACGCCCTCGTCCTGCGAAAGCCGCTGCACCTGGCGCAGCAGTTCGACATCATTCTGCGAATAGCGCCGCCCCCCACCAGAAGTGCGGCGCGGGGTGACCAGCCCGAGCCGATCGTAGGTACGCAAGGTCTGCGCGTGCATGCCGGCCAGTTCGGCGGCCACCGAGATCAAGAACGTCCGGGATTCCCCTTCTCTTGGGTTCTTAGCCATCAGCGATTACCTGCCCATCCGGCCCGTGGGTTGAAACCACTTGACCGCTCGGCGGCCGCATAGGCCTCCAGCGCCTCCCGGGCGGCGCCTTCCAGGTTCGGCGGCACGGCCACCTTCACGGTGACGAGCAAGTCCCCGTTGCCGCCGCCGCGCTTGGCGACACCGCGTCCGCGCACCCGCAGGATGCGACCGTCGGCGGTACCTTTAGGCACCCGGACACCGACCTTGCCGTCCAGTGTGGGCACCGAAAGCGTTGATCCCAAAGCTAATTCGCTGAAGCTGACCGGGACGGTCACAGTGAGGTCATCGCCGTCACGGCCGAAGACCTTGTCCGGCAGCACGTGCACCGTCACATACAGGTCACCCGACGGGGCACCGCGCAACCCGGCCTCGCCCTGCCCGGGCAGCCGGATCCGCTGTCCGTCCTCGACACCGGGTGGGATCCGCACATTGATGGTGCGCGTGCGGGTGGTGACGCCGGTGCCTTTGCACTCCTCGCAGGGGTGCTCGATGATCGAGCCGCTACCCCGGCAATCGGTGCAGGGCTCGGAGAAGCCGAACGCACCCTGGTTGCGGTTGATCACGCCGGAGCCGTTGCAGCTGGGGCACACCTTTGGGCTGGTGCCCGGCCGCGCGCCGCTGCCATGACAGTTGGTGCACGGCGCCGGGCTGGTCAGCCGCAGCGGCGTTGCCACGCCTTTGGCAGCCTCGACGAAATCCAGCTGGGTCTCGGTCTCCAGGTCGTTGCCGCGTCGTGGCCGGCTGGGACGGGCACTGGCGCCACGTCCGAACAAGCCGCCGAACAGGTCACCGATATTGGTGCCGCCGCTTCGGCCGGCGGCGTCGAACAGATCGTTGAGGTTGAACTCGGCGCCGTCACCTGCCCCGAAGCCGCCGAAGCCACCGGCATCGAACCGGCGGCCGCCGAAGCCGCCGCCGGCGAACAACCGGCGGGTTTCGTCGTACTCCTTGCGCTTGGCCGGATCCGACAACACGTTGTGCGCCTCCGAGACCACTTTGAATCGCTCGCCGGCGGCGGGGTTGTCGGGATTCGCGTCCGGATGCAGGTCGCGCGCTAACTTCCGATAAGCGCGTTTGATCTCTTCGGGACTGGCGTCAGAGGAGACGCCGAGCTCCTTATAGAAGTCTTTTTCGACCCATTCACGCTGGGCCATGTCGCGTCACCCCCTCTCACCTTTCTTTGCGTCGTGATTCTGTGCCCTATGCACCGGAGGTGTCGGCGTTATCGTGCGTGTCGGCCAGCTCGGTTTCGGCAGCGTTTTCGGTGGGTTCGAGCGTGGCGATCGTTTCTTCGCCGTCGCCCTCAACCGTGTCGACAACGCCGACCAGAGCGTGACGCAACACCTGCTCGCCAAGTTTGTAGCCCTGCCGCATGACGGTGCCGATCACTGGTTTGGAGCCGTCAGCGCCATCGCCCTCGTGCTGCACGGCTTCGTGCAGCACCGGGTCGAAGTCTTCGCCTTCCGCGCCGAAGGCTGCCAGGCCGAGTCCGGTCAGTGCGCTCATCAGCTTGTCGGCCACCGACTTCAGCGGCCCCGACTCCAGATCGCCGTGCTTGCGCGCTCGATCGAGATCGTCCAGCACGCCCAGCAATTGGTTGATGACGGCGGCCTTGGCCCGATCCGCCGCGGCCTGCTGGTCGCGCAGCGCCCGCTTGCGGTAGTTGGCGAAGTCGGCCTGCACCCGTTGCAGATCAGCGGTCAGCTCAGCGACTTTGGCCCCCGTCTCGTCGGCCTTGCCAACCGCCGGGGCCGTCGGTGCCGTCGCTCTCGGCGTTGCGCCGGGAGCGACATGCCGTACTTCGCCGGTCTCGGGATCGATCCGCCGCTTGTCGGTGACCGTTACCTGTTCGTGCGGATTGCCTTCGGTCACTTGGACTCCCGGTCGTCGTCGACCACCTCCGCGTCCACGACATCCTCAGCTGAGCCGGATGAGCCGCCGGACGCGGCGCCGCCGGGCTGCGCGGCCGCAGCCTGGGTGGCCTCGTAGATCGCCTGTCCGAGCGCCTGAGACTCCTGGCCCAGCTTCTCCATCGCCGACTTGATGGCGGAGATGTCGGTGCCGCCCAGTGCCGTCTTGGCGTCAGCTACTGCGGCGTCCACCTTGTTCAGCGTGTCCTCGGGGACCTTCGAACCGCCTTCGGCCTCCCGCTGTTCCTTGACGAACTTCTCCGTCTGGTAGACCAGTGTCTCGGCCTGGTTGCGGATGTCGGCTTCCTCGCGACGCTTGCGGTCCTCCTCGGCGTGCGCCTCGGCGTCCTTGATCATCCGGTCGATCTCCTCCTTGGACAGGCCGGAGCCCTCCTGGATCTTGATCGTGTTCTCCTTGCCGGTGCCCTTGTCTTTGGCCGTGACGTGCACGATGCCGTTGGCGTCGATGTCGAAAGTGACCTCGATCTGCGGGACGCCGCGTGGAGCCGGCGGGATACCTGTCAGCTCGAAGGAGCCGAGCAGCTTGTTGTGCGAGGCGATTTCGCGCTCACCCTGGTAGACCTGGATCTGCACCGACGGCTGGTTGTCATCGGCGGTGGTGAAGGTCTCCGAGCGCTTGGTCGGGATCGTGGTGTTGCGCTCGATGAGCTTGGTCATCACGCCGCCCTTGGTCTCGATACCCAAGCTTAGCGGCGTAACGTCAAGCAGCAGAACGTCTTTCACTTCGCCCTTGAGCACACCGGCCTGCAGCGCGGCGCCCACGGCCACCACCTCGTCGGGGTTGACGCCCTTGTTGGGCTCCTTGCCACCGGTGAGCTCCTTGACCAGATCGGTCACTGCGGGCATCCGGGTGGAACCGCCCACCAGCACCACGTGGTCGATGTCGGAGACCGAGATGCCGGCGTCGGCGATCACCGACTTGAACGGCTGACGAGTGCGATCCAGCAGATCCTGAGTAATCCGCTGGAACTCGGCGCGGGTCAGCTGCTCGTCGAGGAACAACGGGTTCTTGTCCGCGTCGACGGTGATGTAGGGCAGGTTGATCGACGTGCTCTGGCTCGCGCTCAGTTCGATCTTGGCCTTCTCGGCGGCCTCACGCAGCCGCTGCATCGCCATCTTGTCCTTGGTCAGGTCAATACCGCTGGTGCCCTTGAACTTGTCGACGAGCCAGTTGACGATGCGGTCGTCCCAGTCGTCGCCACCGAGGTGGTTGTCACCCGAGGTGGCACGGACCTCGACCACGCCCTCGCCGATCTCCAGCAGCGAGACGTCGAAGGTACCGCCGCCCAAGTCGAACACCAGGATGCGCTGCTCCTTCTCGCCCTTGTCCAGCCCATAGGCCAGTGCGGCGGCGGTCGGCTCGTTGACGATCCGCAGCACGTTCAACCCGGCGATCTGGCCGGCCTCCTTGGTCGCCTGGCGCTGGGCGTCGTTGAAGTAGGCGGGTGTGGTGATCACCGCGTCGGTGATGTCCTCACCGAGGTAGGCCTCCGCGTCGCGCTTCAGCTTCATCAGAATGCGGGCGCTGATCTCCTGCGCGGTGTATTTCTTGCCGTCGACCTCGATGGACCAATCGGTGCCCATGTGCCGCTTGACCGAGCGCACGGTGCGCTCGACGTTGGTCACAGCCTGGTTCTTGGCGGGCTGACCGACCAGCACCTCACCGTTGCGTGCGAACGCGACGATGGACGGGGTGGTGCGGGAGCCCTCGGAGTTGGCGACGACGACCGGGTCCCCACCCTCGAGGACACAGACGACGGAGTTGGTGGTCCCGAGGTCGATACCGACCGCACGAGCCATAGTGATTCCTCCTGAGTAGTAGAGCTTCTTTACTGCA
>DATJBA010000326.1:0-3214 GCA_035515675.1 Mycobacterium sp. | reverse complement strand
GCCGATCTCCAGGACCCGATCGGTGGGCCGCACATCGAGCAGCGAGACCACCCAACGGCTGCGCTCGCGGTTGGACCGGCGATGGGCCATCACCCAGCCGGCAACGGTCCCGCCGGCGCCCCGGGGGTGACCGAACTGGCCAACGACGGCCGCGATCACGGCCTGCTTCACTGCCGGGGTCTGCGTGCAGTGACCAGCCAGGCCCCCGATCCAAGCAGCACGCCATCGGGGATGGCCCGTTCGGCGCACTCGATGCCGGCCGCAGTCAGCAGATGCGCGGTGAATGGCGCCAGCATGCGCTCGTCGTGCTGTTCATGGAGCAGCCAATGCGCGGCCTCGTCGCTGTTCCAGTAACGGGCCTGCTCCTCGGTGGTCGCCGCTGGAATCTGCACAATGCGCAGTCAACGCCTTCAAGTACGCTTGAAGTCAAGATGTCCGAGCGGCTGCTGACCATCGGTGAGTTGGCACGCCGGGCCGGGGTTGCCACCTCAGCCCTGCGCTACTACGAAGATCTCGGCCTGCTTCCAACGCCCGAAAGGATTTCAGGGCAACGCCGCTACCCCGAATCGGCAGTCGGGTTCGTAGCGATCATCCTGCTTCTGCGCGACGTCGGATTCTCCCTCGGCGAGCAGAAGAAGCTCATCGCCGCACGCGCAACCAGGCCGACCGACTGGCAGGGGCTTGCTCGACGCAAGCTCGCCGAGCTCGATGAGCAGATCGCCAAATCAGAGACCGCCCGCGAAGCAATCACACACGCGCTGCGATGCCCACACGATGACATCCTCAAATGCCCCAACTTCGCTGGCGTCATCGCCGCCCGCCTCGCCGGCCAACCGCTGACCAAGCCCACCCGCACTAGCGGTTACCGCTATCCTTAACTACGCCCAGGGTGATCACTTTAGATGAACCACACTGGTCATTTCGGTGAGCGTCAGCACCAATCGCAGCGACTACATGCAAGGTTGCAGCGACGGTTGCAGCGACGCCGCCGGGCGCTACGGCTACCACGATACCCACCCGTAACCGAAACAACCGAAACAGCGACGCCCGCGCCAGGTAGGGACCGTCGCGGGCGTCGTCATGTCTGGGCCGAAAAAAGACGGCCTCAGATCAAAACGTTGAGCCACTTTCAGCCGTGGCCGGTGTGACGGGATGGGCCTGTTCCCACTCCTGGGCGATCTCGTAGAACTTGCGGCCGAGCGCGCTGCCCCGCTCGATGGGCGAACGTCTGCCGCTACCACTTCGGCTTGGGCCGAGCTGACCGGGGCAAACGCTGCCCAATTTGCCGACAGCGTGAGATCAGGCCGCTACGATCCCTGTGTCCGGTGTCATGAGCCGGGCATCCAACCGAAGAGAGCAACCACACGCATGGCTGACATGCATTGCAAGCACCCATCCCATCCCAGTACACCCGCGTCGAGCTGGAGCAGATGGTCCGCGCCGAGCGCCAGGCCGTCACCCGCCGCATGCTCGTGCTCAAGCGGGAGGTCCGCCTGCGCGCAGCCGAGCTGGAGCACCAGGAGCGCAGACTGGCCGACATCACCCGCGCCGAGGATCTGCTCGCCGACAGCCATCACTCGCGCCGGGAGGGGGGCGGCCGGTGGTGACCCGCCTGGCTGTCGTGGTGCTGGCCGTCGCCGTGGCGATCATCTGCCTGGCAGATGTGGGTGCACGGCATGTTCTCCCCGTGGACATCGGCCGAGCAGCGTTACCTCAATGAGCTGCACGCCATTCACGACGCCCCGTGGCACGGCAGCGACGCCCAGATGGTCGCGACCGGGCACGACATGTGCGAGCGGCTGCGCCAGGGCAAGGCACAGGCGGCCCGCGACGGCCTGGCGTTCAACCCCACGGCGATGATGCAGGCCTGGCTGCCCGACGGCCCCGGGGGTCGGCGCGTGAGGCTTTCAACATCACCGTCGACAACCTGTGCCCTGACGTCCAGTAGGTCGCGCAGTGAGCGCGTTCGCGGCGACTTCCCGCTAGCCGCCGTTTTCCTCCTCGGCGACGATTTCCGCCGCTCGTTCTTGCATCTGGCGAATCTTGTTCCAGCAACAACCGCAGAAATAGGACCAGCCGTTAGAGACGTCCTGTTTCCGGCCAGCCAAAGCGGCCATTTGCACGATCACGTCTGCGGGCAGCCCAGCGTCTAAGAACGTGTTGGGAAAGGCTCATGCTGCGATCGCGGTCTTCTGCCAGGGCTTGCGGCCGGGTGGTGGCGCAAGGCGTCGGACCATCAGCCCGATCATTGCCCATTTGATCATCGCCTCGCTGGTCTGGGCTAGCCGTTCATAGTCGTGGTCGAGGCGGCGGCACTTGACGATCCACGCGAACGTCCGCTCGACGACCCACCTGCGCGGGAGAACATGGAAGGTCTTAATGCCCAACGGTTTACGGACGATCTCCACGGTGATGTGGGCGATCTGGGCGGCCCATTCGATGAGCTTGCCGGCGTAGCCGCCGTCTGCCCACACCAGCGACAGCGACGGCATGACCATCTTGACCTTCTCGATCAAAGTGCGAGCACCGTCGCGGTCCTGCACACACGCGGACGTGATCACCACCAGCAGCAACAACCCCATCGTGTCCACCACGAGGTGTCGCTTGCGGCCATTGATCTTCTTCCCGGCATCGAACCCGCGCGCCGCGGCGCCGACGGTGTCGGCCCCCTTGACCGACTGAGCGTCGATACAGCCGGCCGAAGCCATCGGATCGCGGCCGGCCGCATCGCGCACTCGGTCACGCAGGGCGTCGTGCAACCGGTCCACCACCCGATCCTCACGCCAGGTCTTGAAGTACCAAAACACCGTCGCCCACGGCGGAAAGTCATGCGGCAGTTGTCGCCACGCGCACCCGGTGCGGTTCACATACAAGATCGCGTCCACGATCCGCCGCCGCGAATGCACCGCGGGACGGCCACCGCCGCGCGGTGCAGGCACCAGAGGTTCGATCACCGCCCACTGCTCGTCGGTCAGATCTGACGGATACCGAGCACCATAACCCATCCGTCCACACTGGCAACTCCAGTCGCATCAGCCACGCAGACACGCCCAGCCACTTTCCCAACACGTTCTAATAGAAGGCGGCGTTGGCGACCATGTCGACGGCGGTCGGTCCGCTGGGCAGTACCCGGTTCTCGATACGCAGCTGCGGGAGCCCAGCCTGAACATCGTAGACCGGACGGTTCCAGCGCCACACCGTGCCGTTGTGCAGC
>DATJBA010000325.1:0-67348 GCA_035515675.1 Mycobacterium sp. | reverse complement strand
GCCCGATCGCGATCACCTACAACGTCAAGGGCCTGAGTTCGCTGATCCTGGACGCTCCGACGGCGGCCAAGATCTTCAACGGAGGCATTACTAGTTGGAACGATCCTATGATCCAGGCGCTGAACAAAGGCGGCGCGCTGCCCGCCGAGCCGATTCGTGTGATCTTCCGCAGCGACCTGTCCGGGACTTCGGATAACTTCCAGACATATCTTGATATGGCATCGAACGGCGCGTGGGGTAAGGGCACCGGGAAGGCATTCAACGGCGGTGTCGGCGAGGGCGCCAAGGGCAACGACGGTACCTCATCGGCCGTCCAGGCCACCGAAGGGGCGATCACCTACAACGAATGGTCGTTCGCCCAGGCGAAGAACCTGAGCATGGCCAAGATCATCACCTCGGCCGGTCCGGATCCAGTGGCGATCAGCACCGACTCGGTCGGTAAGACGATTGCCGGGGCCTGGGTCTCGGGAAAGGGTAACGACCTGGTGCTCAACACGATGTCGTTCTACAAGCCGACGCAGCTCGGCGCCTACCCGATCGTGCTGGCGACGTATGAGATTGTCTGCTCGAAGTATCCGGATCCGCAGGTTGGTGCGGCCGTGAGGGCGTTCCTGCAGAGCGCCATCGGCGGCGGCCAGAACGGTCTGGCGGACAACGGATACATCCCGATTCCAGACGCGTGGAAGTTGTGGTTGAGGGCTGCGGTCAATGCCATCACGTGATCTGGGATGTCATGACCCGCGGAGCGTCACCCGGGGACGTAGAGCCCCCGACCGGTGATCAGCGGTAGGTCGAGGGTCGTCACGATCCCCGGTGGGGCAGCAACCACCGCCGGGATCGCGTTGACGAGCCGCATCGCGGTGGCGACCAGTCCGGCATGGTTGTGATCGCCTCGGCGGCTGCTCAGGCAGATGTCCATGGCATATGAGGGCTCGCCGGTGATCTCGATGCGGTAGGAGCCGCCGGGCTGGGCGGGTTGTGGCCAATCGGGGCACAAGTCCTCGCGCAACCGGGTGACATGTTCGAGGACGACGACGGGGTCGCCGTTGACCATTCCGAACACCTCGAACCGCAGCGCCGCGGCGCTGCCCTTCGGAATATGGCCCGATGCGATGTTGAAGTCCTCGGGCGCCGGTTCGCGGACGTACACTTCGGCGACCTCGTCGAGCGAAATGCCCAGGCCCGCCGCCAATTGCCGCACCACCGATCCCCACGCCAGGCTGAGCACACCGGTCTGCAGCAGCATCGGAATCTCGTCGAGGGGCTTACCGAATCCCATCACGTCGAACATCACGACGGCGCTGTTATAGGTGGCGTAGTCGACGATCTCCATGCACCGAATCTGCTGGATGCTCTGACAGGTGCCGGCCACTGCCAGCGGCAGCAGGTCGTTGGCGAAGCCCGGGTCGATCCCGTTGACATACAGACTCGAATTCCCTTCCCGCGCCGCGTCTTCCAGCTGGGCGATGAGCTCTTCGGGGATCACTTGCCACGGGTACTGCAAAAAGACCGGGCCGCTGCCGACGATGTTGATTCCGGCTGCCAGGACGCGCCGGTAGTCCTCCAGCGCCTCGGGCAGGCGGTTGTCGGCCATCGCGTTGTAGACGGCGCATTGCGGCCCGGTGGTGAGCACGGCGTCCAGATCGGTGCTGGCTCGCACGCCGGTCGCATCCGGGAGTCCGGCAAGCTCTGCCGCATCCTTGCCGTCCTTGGCGTCTGATGACACCCAGACGCCGGTGAGCTCGAACTCCGGGTTGGTGATGAGCGCTCTCAGCGCGTGGATGCCGACATTGCCGGTGCCCAGTTGGACGACGGGTATGGGCATGACTGGGCTCCTTAGCAGTCGGGGTTCACAGGTCCGGGATGGGTATGTCGAGATTGGGGTAGGTTAAGCCACCGTCGACCTCCAGCGTCTTGCCGGTCAGGAAGCTAGCGGCCGGGGACGCCAAATACACTGCCGCGGCGGCGACGTCGACGGGATCTCCGAGCCGGCGCATTGGTGTTGCCTTCTCCATTGGCGCGCGCAGCTCGTCGTTGGAGGCCACCACGTCCAGCGCGGAGGTGAGGATGGACCCCGGTGCGATGGCGTTGACCCGGATGCGTGGGCACAGGTCCAGGGCGGTCAGCCGGGTGTAATGAGACAGCGCCGCTTTGGCAGTGCCGTAGGCAGCGAAACCACGTCCGGCCAGCCGGCCCATGGTCGAGGTGATGTTGATGATGCTGCCGGCGCCGGAGTGCTCCAGCATCAACGGCACCGCTGCGATAGTTAGCGCGTGGGCGGTGCCTACGTTGAAGGTGAACGCGTCTTTGAGGTCCTTGGTCGAGGTAGTCAGCAGCGTGTTGGGCATGGTCCCGCCGACGTTGTTGACGACGATGTCCAGTTTTCCGAAAGCTTCGACCGCCTGACCAGCCAGCTGCGCGGTTGCTTCGGGATGGGCCAGATCGGCGGCGATGGTGTACGCCCGGCGGCCGGCGGCGCGGACCTGTTCGGCGACGGCGTCTAGTTGGGGTTCCGTTCGCGAGGCGATGAGGACATCGGCACCGGCCTCGGCGAAAGCCAGCGCGATGGCCGCCCCGAGGCCGCGGCCGCCACCCGTGATGACGGCGACTTTGTCGTCGAGACGGAATCTGTCAAGGATCATTGCGGCCTCTCTTTTTGACTTGTCGGGGGAAAACGGGCAAGCCTCGCCGTCCCGGGTCGCGGCATTTCTGAAACAGGTTCTAGCTTGTCACACGGGCGTGGCAAGTAACGCCCCTAAATGTCGCGATTGTGTGCCGGCTGCTCCGGCGAGGACAGCCGGACAAAATTCGCCGAACGTTAACCTTGTTGCTGTTAGCTTCATTGCTGCGAGGAAGACAAGTGGTTGGTGCAGCGGCTACTGGACAGCGGCGCTCATGTTCCATCCCTACTGTTAGGAACTGAATTGAAACTCAACCGATTTGGCGCAGCGCTGAGTGTCGTGGCTACCGGTGCGCTGACGTTGTCGGGGTGCGGCAGTGATACCAACGCAACTGGGGGAAATGCAACGACGGGCGCGTCGTCAGGGAAGGTGAGCTGCGGCGGGAAGAAGACGCTGAAGGCCAGCGGGTCGACGGCCCAGGCCAACGCGATGACCCGCTTTGTCAACGCGTTCGAACAGGCTTGCCCTGATCAGACACTGAACTACACGGCCAATGGTTCGGGTGCCGGGATCACCGAATTTACGGGCAAACAAACCGATTTCGGTGGGTCGGACTCACCGCTGGCCCAAAACGAATACGCGGCCGCCCAGCAGCGCTGCGGCTCGCCGGCGTGGAACCTGCCGGTGGTGTTCGGCCCGATCGCGATCACCTACAACGTCAAGGGCCTGGCTTTGCTGAGTCTCGACGGTCCGACCGCGGCGAAGATCTTCAACGGGGGCGTTACTACCTGGAACGATCCCGCGATCCAGGGCCTCAACAAAGGCGTCACCCTGCCCGCTGAGCCGATTCACGTCGTGTTCCGCAATGACCAGTCCGGGACCACGGATAACTTCCAGAAGTATCTTGATGCCGCGTCCAACGGCGCGTGGGGTAAGGGCACCGGAAAGACGTTCAACGGCGGTGTCGGTGAGGGTGCCAAGGGTAACGACGGCACGTCGGCGGCCATCAAGGCCACCGATGGCTCGATCACCTACAACGAGTGGTCGTTCGCGCAGGCTCAGAAACTGAACATGGCCAAGATCGTCACCTCGGCCGGTCCGGACGCGGTGGCGATCAGCGCCGGCTCGGTCGGCAAGACAATTTCCGGGGCCACGGTCTCCGGGCAGGGTAACGACCTGGTGCTTGACACGCTCTCGTTTTACAAGCCGGCGCAGCCCGGCTCCTATCCGATCGTGCTGGCGACGTATGAGATCGTCTGCTCGAAGTATCCCGACGCCCAGGTCGGTACGGCCGTGAAGGCATTCCTGCAGAGCACCATCGGCGCCGGACAGAATGGCTTGGCGGACAACGGATATATCCCCATTCCGGACTCGTTCAAGTCGAGGTTGTCGACTGCGATCAACGCCATCGCGTGATATAAGGTCGTCATGGCCCGAGAAATGGTAGCCAGTCCGTTGACTGCGAATCCGTCGACCGCGAAAAGTCCTGAGCTAAAGGCGATTCATGCGCGCGCAGCGCGGCGGGGCGACCAATTGTTCAGGTTGGTCGCCGCCGCTGCCGGTTCGACGATCGTGATCGCGATCCTGCTGATCGCGATATTTCTGTTGGTTCGTGCCGTCCCGTCATTGCGCGCGAACCACGCGAACTTCTTCACCAGCGCCGAATTCAATACCACCGACGCAGCGAACCTGGTGTTCGGTATCCGCGATTTGTTCATGGTCACGGTGCTGAGTTCGATCAGCGCGCTGGTGTTGGCCGTGCCGGTCGCGGTCGGGATCGCGGTGTTCCTCACCCAGTATGCGCCGGCACGGCTTGCGCGCCCGTTTGCTGCGATGGTTGATCTGCTGGCCGCGGTGCCGTCGATCATTTTCGGCTTGTGGGGGATCTTCGTGCTGGCGCCCAAGCTCGAGCCGTTCGCGGCGTTCCTTAATCGCAACCTGGGGTGGTTGTTTCTGTTCAAGCAGGGCAACGTTTCCCTGGCTGGCGGCGGCACCATCTTCACTGCCGGCATCGTGCTCTCGGTGATGATCCTGCCGATCGTCACCTCGGTATCGCGTGAAGTGTTCCGGCAGACCCCGCATATGCAGATGGAAGCGGCGCAGGCGCTGGGCGCTACAAAGTGGGAGGTGGTGCGGATGACCGTGCTGCCGTTCGGTCGTAGCGGTGTCATCGCGGCGTCAATGCTGGGGTTGGGCCGGGCTCTGGGAGAAACCGTGGCGGCGCTGATCATCTTGCGCTCGGCCGCCCGCCCGGGAAATTGGTCGGTGTTCGATGGTGGCTACACATTCGCTTCGAAGATCGCTTCCGCGGCGGCCGAATTCAGCGAACCGTTGCCCACCGGGGCCTACATCGCCGCGGGTTTTGCGCTGTTCGTGCTGACGTTCATTGTCAACGCGCTCGCTCGTGCGATCGCCGGCGGGAAGGTCAACGGATGACGGTCGAAGCGCTCGGGCAGCCGGTCAAATCAGCGGTGTTTCGCCGTATCAGCTTAAGGCGGCGGATCACAAACAACGCCGCGACAACGTTTTTCCTCGCCTCGTTCGTCATGGCGCTGGTGCCGCTGGTCTGGGTGCTATCGGTGGTGGTCGCACGCGGCTGGTACGCCGTCACCCGGTCGGGCTGGTGGACCCACTCACTGCGCGGCGTGATGCCAGAGCAATTTGCCGGCGGGGTCTACCACGCGCTGTATGGAACGGTGTTGCAGGCCGGGGTGGCCGCCATCTTGTCCGTGCCGCTGGGCTTGATGACCGCGGTGCTCCTGGTGGAATACGGTTCTGGCCGGCTGGTGCGGCTAACAACCTTCATGGTCGACGTGCTCGCCGGGGTGCCTTCGATAGTGGCGGCGCTGTTCATTTTCAGCCTCTGGATCGCCACCCTGGGATTCCAGCAGAGCTCCTTTGCTGTGTCGTTGGCGTTGGTCTTGCTGATGTTGCCGGTGGTGGTGCGGTCAACCGAGGAGATGCTCAGGTTGGTGCCTGACGACCTGCGAGAAGCCAGCTACGCGCTGGGTGTTCCCAAGTGGAAGACCATCGTGCGGATTGTCTTCCCGATCGCGATGCCGGGCATTGTCTCCGGTATCTTGTTGTCCGTCGCGCGCGTCATCGGCGAAACCGCGCCGGTGCTGGTGCTGGTCGGATACAGCCGCAACATCAACCTCGACATCTTCCATGGCAACATGGCCTCGCTGCCGCTGCTGATCTACACCGAACTCACCAATCCGGAGCACGCCGGTTTCCTGCGGATCTGGGGTGCGGCGCTGACGCTGATCATCATCGTCGCCGTGATCAACCTCAGCGCCGCGGCGTTCCGCCTCGTGGCAAACCGACGGCGCTGACCGGGTCAGGACTTTGACGCCGCTTTCGCCGGGGCCTTCTTGGCGGGTACCTTCCTCGCTGCCGTCTTCTTCGCCGGCGCCTTTTTCGCCGGTGCCTTGCCGTCACCGGCCTTCACGCTGGCCTCCAGCTTGGCGAGCAAATCGGAGACATCTTCGGCCACGTCCAGTTCTTGGGGTTGCTCCCCAGCGGTAAATGCCTCCCCGCCTTCGAGTTTCGCGTCGATCAGCTCCTGCAGCTGCTCCCGGTACGTGTCGTGGTAGCGGTCCGGGTTGAAGTCTTCGGCCATCGACTCCACCACCTGCCCGGCCATTTTGAGTTCCGCGGGTTTGATCTCGACCTTCTTGTCCAGCACGGGGAAGTCGGGATCTCGGATCTCGTCGGGCCACAACAAGGTGTGCACCACCATCACATCGCGCTTGCCGAAGTCCTTGACGCGCAACGCAGCCAGTCGCGTCTTGTTACGCAGCGTGAAATGAACGATCGCCATCCGATCGGTTTCGGCGAGCGTCTTGGCCAGCAGCACGTAGGATTTGGACGACTTCGAATCCGGCTCCAAGAAGTAACTGCGGTCGAACATCATCGGGTCGACCTCGCTGGCCGGGACGAACTCCAGCACCTCGATCTCGCGGCTGCGTTCTTCGGGCAAGGTGGCGATGTCGTCGTCGGTGATCACCACCATGCGGCCGTCGTCGGACTCGTACGCCCTGGCGATGTCACGGTATTCGACAACCTCGCCATCTATCTCACACACGCGTTGGTATCGGATGCGGCCGTTGTCCTTGGCGTGCACCTGATGGAACTTGATGTCGTGGTCCTGGGTGGCGCTATATACCTTGACCGGGACGTTCACCAGCCCGAACGCGATCGAACCCTTCCAGATGGAGCGCATGTAAGTCAGTATGCCCACACTGTTGGGTCGCGTAACAGCCTGCCGGGGTGGTGGGCCGCCACGAAATCGGGAGTGCTCACTGTGCCCGCCTCAGCGACAACGGCGCAACCGGGTCTCGACGAAGCCGACATACGGCGCGCTGTCGCTGTGCGGCTGACAATCTGCCAATCCCTTATCTCGCCGTCACGGCGGTGCTCGAGGCGAAAGCAGAAGGGAGACAAGACTAGCCGAAATGCACCGCGGCGTTCAGGGTGGCCCGATCGGGTAGGTCGGCACCGGCTCGGGCGATGGTCAGCGCCGACGACAGGCTGGCCGCCTTGAGCGCTGCCGTCAGCGCATCGAGCCCGATCCGGCCAAGGGCGGCTCGCCGGCCGGCGCCCAACAAACCCAGTCCCCAGAGCGCGTCGAGGAGGCCGACCATGAACGCGTCGCCGGCGCCGACGGTGTCCACCACTCGGACCGGCCATGCAGGCACCCGGGCCTCGCCGGCCGAGCAGAACCCCAGCGAGCCCCGATCGCCCATCGTCAGGACGACGAGCGCAGGTCCCGACGCCAACCAGGCTCGGGCGGTACGCTCCGGCCCGTGGTCGGGATCGATCCAACGCAAGTCCTCGTCACTGACCTTGACGACGTCGCTGCGCTCGACGAGGTGTGTGATGCGTTCGCGGGCCAGATCCCGGTCGACGATCAGCGACGGCCGCACGTTGGGGTCGAAAGTGACGGTGGCCGACACGCGATAGGCGTCGAGCAGCGCAGCGACCGCCAAGCACCCCGGCTCCTGCACGGCGGCGATAGATCCGGTGTGCACGAACAACGGCGGTGCGACTTCGGGCGTGCCGGGGAGCTGCCATTCGAGGTCGAACGTATAGGTAGCCGACCCGTCGTCGGCAATCGTCGCCACCGCAGTCGGCGTCTGGGTAGCGGAGCTGCTTCCCGGAACGAGCTGTGCACCGGAGGATTTGACGTAATCACCGATGCGCCGGCCGGGTTCGTCGTCGCCGATGTGGGTCAGGAAATCAACATCGCGACCCAGCCTGGCGAGTCCGACAGCGACGTTGAGCGGGCTGCCGCCGACATGCTCAGCGCTGACTTGCCCGTCGCGCTCGATGGCGTCGATCAACGCTTCGCCGATCACCAGCCCGCGGGTCATGGACTCACCGTTTTCGTGGCCAGCAACGCCTCCAGCGTGGCCCGTGCCCCGTGGCGATGCAACGAGTCCAGTGCCCAGCGATAGGCCTCGACGAAGCGCGGCACCTGCGCCAGCTCCCCGAACACCGTGGTGTTCTCGATGAAGGCCGTCGGATGCGCGCGCTGTGAGCGGGCGATCGGCACCAGCGAATCGGCCAGCCGGTCAACGACCTCGATCGGCTCGCCGCGCTCGTCGACGCCCTCGGCGTAGCGGGCCCAGCTGGCCACCGCCGCCGACGCCAGCCGAATGGGCCCGCCGGTGAGCAGGTTGGCGCGGATTACCGGAAGCAGCCATTTCGGGATGCGATCCGACGAGTAGGCGCACAGCCGCGCGACGGTGTCACGCACCCCGCGGTTGGCGAACCGCTCGATCAGCGTGCGCTTGTAGGCACCCAGGTCGATACCGGGCACCGGCCGCAGCGTTGGAGTGGCTTCGGAATCGAAGTACGCCAGCAGAAATTCGGCGAACAGCGGGTCACGGGCCGCGTCGTGGACGAACCGGTGCCCGCATAGGTAGCCGAAGTAGCACAGGCATTGGTGGCCGGCGTTGAGCAGCCGCAGCTTCATCAACTCATACGGGCCCACATCGTCGACCAGTAGGACACCCGCCTCCTCTAGCGGCGGCCTGCCGTCGGAGAAGTCGTCCTCGAGCACCCAGATGGTGAACGGCTCCGCCACCACTGGCCACTGGTCGGCGACACCGAAGTCGCGTTCCACCCCGGCAATGACGTCCGGTGTGGTCGCCGGAGTGATCCGGTCCACCATCGAACTCGGGAACCGCGTGTGTTCAGCCACCCACTCGGCCAGGCCCGGATGCCGTCGTTGAGCGCATGAGGTGACGGCCTGGCGTGCGACCTCGCCGTTGCTTTCGATGTTGTCGCACGACACGATCGTCGGCGAGGCGATGCCGCGGTCGCGGCGCCTGGCCAGGGCCTCGGCGATCAATGCGAACGCCGGTCCGTCAGGGTCGTCGTACCCGCCCTCGGTGATGGTCAGCGAGATGATCCGGGTGGTCGGCGCGGCGAGCAGCTCGATCGTCGCCTCCGGATCGTCGGGCGCGTAGCGGTAGTCCAGAATTGAGCCGATCACTCGGGCGTCCCGGCTGCCGTCGGGGTGTTCCAAGATCAGCGTGTACAGCCCGCCTTGGGCACGCAGCACGTCTCTCATCCGGCGGTCGGCCGGCATCACCCCGACACCGCAGATACCCCACTCGTGAGCCAAACCGCGCTGCAGCATCCTGTCGATATACATCGCCTGATGTGCCCGGTGAAAGCCACCGACTCCGATATGCGCGATGCCGACGCCGACGCCGTCGCGTTCATAGCTCGGCGTCGCGATCGGTAGTCGCCGCAGGGCGGCGCTGTTCAGCTGAACCACGGTGTCGACGGTACCTACGCGCGCTCACTACGAAGTACGTTGACACCATGGGTTCGACGGCGGAGGCGCGGGTGAAGCTGACCAACGCCGACAAGGTGCTGTACCCGGCCACCGGAACCACAAAGCAAGACGTCTTCGACTACTACACCGGCGTCGCCGAGGTGATGATCCCGCACATCGCCGGGCGTCCGGCAACACGCAAGCGCTGGCCCAACGGAGTCGACCGGCCCTCGTTCTTCGAAAAGCAGCTGGCCTCGTCGGCGCCGGATTGGCTGCCGCGCGCCAGTGTGACCCACCGGTCCGGGACGACGACCTATCCGATCATCGACAGCCCCACCGCGCTGGCCTGGATCGCACAGCAGGCGGCGCTGGAGGTGCACGTGCCGCAGTGGCGGTTCATCGCCGAGTGGACGCGAAGCGGGGCGGAGGTACTCAAGCCCGGCCCTGCAACACGATTGGTGTTCGACCTGGACCCCGGTGACGGCGTGACGATGGCGCAGCTGACCGAGGTGGCGCGTGCTGTCCGCGATCTGATCGCCGATATCGGGCTGACCACCTTCCCGCTCACCAGCGGCAACAAGGGGCTGCACATGTACACGCCACTGGATGAGCCGGTGAGCAGCAGGGGTGCCACGGTGTTGGCCAAACGCATTGCACAGCAACTGGAAAAGGCGATGCCTAAATTGGTCACGTCGACCATGACCAAGAGCTCCCGGGCCGGGAAGGTGTTCTTGGACTGGAGCCAGAACAGCGCCTCGAAGACCACCATTGCGCCGTACTCGCTGCGCGGCCGGGAGCATCCGACGGTCGCGGCGCCGCGCAGCTGGGAGGAACTCGACGACCCCGCGCTGAGCCAGCTGCGCTACGACGAAGTGCTGGGCCGAGTCGCCCGTGACGGCGATCTGCTGGCGCCGCTGGACGCCGACGTGCCCAGGCCGGATCGGCTGACCAAGTACCGCAGCATGCGCGACGCCTCGAAGACTCCTGAGCCGGTGCCTAAAACGAAACCCGCTGCCGGCCATGGCAATACGTTTGTAATCCAGGAGCACCACGCTCGCCGGCTACACTACGACTTCCGGCTGGCGCGAGATGGGGTGCTGGTGTCGTGGGCGGTACCGAAAAACCTGCCCGAAACCACATCGGTGAATCACCTGGCGGTACACACCGAGGATCATCCGCTGGGATACGCCACCTTCGAGGGCGTCATCCCCAAAGGCGAATACGGCGCAGGCAAGGTAATCATCTGGGACTCCGGAACTTACGACACCGAGAAGTTCAATGACTCCGCCGAAAAAGGGGAGGTCATCGTCAATTTGCACGGCAACCGGATCTCCGGGCGCTACGCGCTGATTCGAACCAATGGTGACCAGTGGCTGGCGCACCGGATGAAAGACCAGAAGGTCCTCGACTTCGACGAAGTCGCCCCCATGCTCGCCACGCACGGTTCGGTCGCGGCCATGAAGGCGAGTCAGTGGGCCTTCGAAGGCAAGTGGGACGGCTACCGGCTCCTGATCGAGGCCGATCACGGCAACCTGCGGCTGCGCTCCCGAAGCGGCCGCGACGTCACCAAGGAATATCCCGAATTACGTTCGCTGGCTGGCGATCTCGCCGATCATCACGTGGTACTCGACGGCGAGCTGGTCGCTTTGGACAAGTCCGGTGTGCCCAGCTTCAACGAGATGCAGAACCGCAACCGCGCCACCCGCGTTGAGTACTGGGCATTCGACCTGCTCTACCTGGACGGCCGTTCGCTGCTACGGGCCCGCCACCACGACCGGCGAAAGCTGCTGGAAACCTTGGCCAGTGCCAGCAATCTCATCGTTCCGGACCTGGTGCCCGGCGAGGACGGCGCGCAGGCGCTCGCATACTCGCTCAAACACGGCTGGGAGGGCGTGGTCGCCAAGCGACGCGACTCCAGTTATCAGCCGGGCCGGCGCTCGGCGTCATGGGTAAAGGACAAGCACTGGAACACCCAGGAAGTCGTTATCGGTGGCTGGCGAGCCGGGGAAGGCGAACGCAGCAGCGGCATCGGCTCGCTGATGATGGGCATCCCCAGTACCGGAGGGCTGCATTTCGCGGGCCGAGTTGGTACCGGCTTCACCGAACGCGACCTGGCGAACCTGAAGAAGACCCTGGCGCCGCTGCGCACCGACCAATCTCCCTTTGACGCCACGCTTCCGGCGCGCGACGCCAAGGGTGTGACGTTCGTCGAACCGGTTCTGGTGGGGGAGGTGCGCTACAGCGAATGGACCCCGGATAACCGGTTGCGCCAATCGAGTTGGCGCGGGCTGCGGCCGGACAAGAAACCAAGTGAGGTGGTACGGGAATGAAATGGGTGACGTATCGGGGCTCGGATTTCGGCGACGGCGAACGCACCGGGGTGCTCTCCGGTGACACGATCTACGTGATGCCGTCGGGCGTGATGCTGCTCGACCTGATCGGGCGCGGAGCTGACGGCCTGCGGCAAGCCGGCGAGGACGTGCAGCGCTCACCATCGGCCGTAGTGCGACTCGGTGAGGTGAGGTTGATGGCGCCGATCCCACGTCCGCCGTCGATCCGCGACTCCCTGTGCTTCTTGGACCACATGCGCAACTGCCAAGCCGCGCTGGGCGCCGGGCGGGTGCTCGCCGACACCTGGTACCGCATCCCCGCGTTTTACTTCGCTTGTCCGGCAACCATTTTGGGCCCCTACGATGATGCCCCGACGGCTCCCGGAAGTGCTTGGCAAGACTTCGAATTGGAGATCGCCGCAGTCATCGGAACCGGCGACGGGGACCTCAGGGACCTTACGGTAGAGCAGGCCGAACAGGCCATCATCGGCTACACCATCTTCAACGACTGGTCCGCGCGAGACCTGCAGCAGATGGAGAGCCAACTGGCGATCGGGCAGGGCAAGGGCAAAGACAGCGGAGTCACGCTGGGCCCGTATCTGGTCACGTCCGACGAGCTCGGGCCGTACCGCCGTGACGGCAAGCTCAGTCTGCAAGTGACCGCCCTGGTCAACGACACCGTGATCGGTTCGGGGTCGACCGGCCAGATGGACTGGAGCTTCGGTGAAGTCATCTCCTACGTCTCGCGCGGCGTGACGCTCACCCCCGGCGACGTCATCGGGTCCGGCACGGTACCGACCTGCACGCTTGTCGAGCACCTCAATCCGGCGGCGCTGGAATCGTTCCCCGGCTGGCTACATGACGGCGACGTCGTCACTCTGCGGGTCCAGGGACTGGGGGAGACCCGACAAACCGTGCGCGCGAGCAGCCCACCGCACCCGCTGGCCGCCCGACCCAACCCGGACGCTCCACCCGCTCCCGCCCGAGTCAACCGCGCGCCCGCACGGGTGCCCTACACCCGCGGGCTGCACGAGGTTGCCGACCGAGTCTGGGCATGGACGCTGCCGGACGGTGGTTACGGGTGGAGCAACGCCGGGCTGGTCGCCGGCGACGAAGCCTCCCTGCTCGTCGACACCCTGTTCGACCTGGCGTTGACCCGCGAAATGCTCACCGCGATGAAACCCATCACCGATCACGCGCCCATCACCGACGCCTTGATCACCCACTCCAACGGGGACCACACCCACGGCAACCAACTGCTCGACGGATCGGTGCGGATCATCGCCGCCAAGGGCACCGCCGACGAGATCGCACATGGGATGGCACCCGAGATGCTGGCCGTAGCGCAAACCGCCAACCTCGGCCCGGTCGCGACCCCATACGCGCGAGACCGCTTCAGCCACTTCGACTTCAGCGGCATCACGGTGCGCAACGCCGACCAGACGTTCGACCACGACCTCACCGTCGAGGTCGGCGGCCGACAGGTCAACCTGCTGAACCTGGGTCCTGCTCATACCGCCGCGGATTCCGTGGTCCACGTGCCCGACGCCGGGGTGTTGTTCGGTGGCGATCTGCTGTTCATCGGCTGCACCCCGATTGTGTGGGCCGGCCCGATCGCCAACTGGGTCGCAGCATGCGACGCGATGATTGCGCTGGACGCGCCGACGGTGGTGCCCGGTCACGGTCCGGTCACCGACCCGGATGGGATCCGCGCCGTCCGTGGCTATCTCGTGCATGTCGCACAACAGGCCGAGGCAGCCTACCGCAAGGGCCGGTCATTCGCCGAGGCCGCCGACACCATCGACCTCGGCGAGTACGCGACCTGGCTGGACGCCGAACGCATCGTCGTCAACGTCTATCAGCGTTACCGCGAACTCGACCCCGACACCCCGCAACTGGAGATACTGGCCCTGCTGGTGATGCAGGCCGAGTGGCTGGCCAAACGGTCTTCGTGACCGCGAGAGTGCAACCAGCAACAGATTTCCCGAGAAGGGGCGTCGGCAGTTGCACTTTCGCGGTTAGTTTCGAATCGCCCTCACGAAGCTGATCGTGGTGGCCGGGGCCTGTTGCGCGGCGTCGTCCAGCTCCGGCAGGCCGGCCGCGGTGAAGAGGTCGGTGAGCTCGGACCTGGTCGTCTCCCACCCCTGCGCTTGCAGGTGCGCGGCGACGTCGGTGTGCTCACCCGGGTAGGTCAAGTCGGCGATGTCCATATCGAGTCCCTGCCGCCGCCAGCCCTCAGCCATGCGCCGGGCCTGTTCTTGCGACTCCTCTGAGAATCCGGTGACCATTCCGTAATCAGCGGCCAGCCGGCTGCCCGTGGCGCTCAGCGCAATGACGTTGTCCAGCAACCGAACCTCGGCCTCCGGTGGCAGAAAGCCGATGAGCACCCCTTCGGCTAGCCAGGCAGTGGGCTGGGCGGCATCGAAGCCGGCGGCCTGCAGCGCGGCCGGCCAATCGTCGCGAAGGTCGATACCCACCGTGCGGTGCTCGGCGGTGGGAACAGCGCCGAGTTTGGACAAAGTCGAAGTTTTGAACTCGATCACCTCGGGCTGATCGATTTCGTACACGGTGGTGCCAGCCGGCCAGGAAAGCCGGTATGGGCGGGCGTCCAAACCCGACGCGACGATCACGACCTGGCGTAGGCCCGTGCCGGTGGCGTCAGCGAAGAAGTCGTCGAAGTAGCGGGCGCGGGCGGCGAACGTGTCGATCATCCGCGGAAACCCGACGCTCTTCTCGATGTCGTCAGAATCGAGTTCGCCGCTGGCCACCCTGGTGAACACGTCGAGTCCGACGGCGCGGACCAGCGGCTCGGCGAACTCATCGGTGATGACCGGCTGCGAACTTCTGGTCGCGGCTGCTCTGGCCGCGGCAACCATGGTGGCAGTGGCTCCCACGCTGTTGGCTAGGTCCCAAGTGTCGCCCTCGGTTCGTGCCATCGTTACTCCTTTGATTCGTATCCGGGCAAAAACCATCGTAGGCCTCATCGGTAAACACCCAAGTTGAACGGCACCGGCGAGGGTCCCGGGTGATGCTGCGCCTTTCCTAGACGTAGCGAACGTCCGAGAGCCCATCCCATCGCTTCACTTTCAGCGTGATCGGAGGTCTTGTCTCAGTTACCGGATAGGAACGGGCGCTCGACACCGACACCGCGCAGTCACTGCGCTGCGCCTTCCAGCGGCGATTCGACCTGCGGCGACGTTGTGTCATGCTGCTTGCTTTGGTGCAGCCACACGAACTCGTGCATTCCGGCTAGTCGCAACACGATCCGATCCCGCGCGGGCCATGCGTGCAGAACGTTCGGTCCGGAGATGAGCTCGGGCCGCTCCAGCCGGTATGTCTGTCCTTTCCAGGCAAGCTCGCAGGTCCCGGCGGCCATGATGTTTCGATACCAATCGGTCCTAGTGCCATAACCCAGCGGCAACAAGAAACCGTCACCGTAGGGATACGCGCCGAGCGGCGTTTGATAGGTGTTCCCGCTGCGGCGCCCCACGTGGCTCAAAAGACACCACGACGACCGCTCAGTTCCTGAGATCGTGCGGGTCGTGTCGTTGTACCTCTCGAGAAGCTTCTTGATCGGGCCAAGCCTGAACAGCTGGTCTCGGTATCGTTTGACGATCCTCGGCAATAACACGACAAACAACAGGAGCCATGTCAGGACCACGCCGCCAAGAACGATCGCGACGACAGCAACGGTGCCGCCTAGCCGGTGTCCGCCAATTTGCTTATCGATCCCCATGAGTACCGCCTTTTGCCTTTTGCGGCCCGAGATGGGCCTGCTCGTCAACTCGGGTGGGTGACCAGTTCATCGTGTGCCATGGTGTGCCGGTGACTCGACCTGCTCGGGGCCTTCGGCCTGTTCGTTTCTTCGATGCAGCCATAGGAAGTCCTTGATGCCCTCTGCGCGCAACGCGATCCGCTCCCACATGGGCCATGCGTGCAGAACGTTCGGTCCGGAGATGATCTCGGGGCATTCCAACTGGTATGTCTGTCCTTTCCAGCTCAGCGTGCCCGTCCCCGCGGCCATTACATTGCGGCACCAGTCAGTGCCGCTGCCGTAGGCAAGTGGCAACACGAATCCGTCACCGTAGGCCCACGCACCCAGCGGCGTTTGATAGGTGTTGCCACTGCGACGCCCGACATGGGTGAGAATCGCGGTGGATGAACGCTCAGTTGCCGCGCGCTTGAGCCTGATGCCGTTGGACCACCTGAGAACACGCATCAACGTGTTGCTCTTTTTCACGCGGTCCATGTGGTCTTTGGCCAGTCTCGGCAGTGAGAAGAAAGCCACGGCCGCCCCGCCAAGAGCCAGCAGCAATGCCGCGACCAGCCGGAAAAGCCGTCGCCCGCCAATGCGCTTGTCGGCACGCATCTATGGCTCCTCTCACCTGCAGTTCACACCCGGCCCGATCAGACACTTGGGCCATCACCTGAAGGACTTTCGCTTCCATGCGACATAGCAGGCCACGAGAACCACAATCACTGTGCCGCCGATGAACGAAAACGTGTTCTTCGCAGTATCGGTGGGATATAAACCGGTGACTGCCAGTAGAATCCGGCCGGCGACGTCGATGCTCAGCAAGACGAGAGCGACGGTGGCCGCCCACTTCTTCATGGTCAGCATCAGGACCCCAGACGCCAAGTAGGATAGGCCGATTCCGGTAGCGGCAACGGTGAATAGCGCGACAGTGGACGTGGTAATCCCGAAGAACGTGTGGGAAAACGCCGTTACGACTTCGGCCAATCCCGCCAGGATCGCAAATCCTGCAATAACGACAAGGTCCCACGGACGGCGCACGGGCACTGTGTGGTGATAGGGGTCGGCGGTCACGATCGCGCCAGCCTCCTGCTGCTCAGGTAGGGAAGCAGCGGCAGCAGGACATACATCGCGAGCCCCACGATGATGTTGGGCGGGTTGATGTATTCGCGGATCGCGTCGAATCGGCCATCGCGCATGTGAAACACCAGACAGTAGCCCTCGGCGGTCAGACGCAGCCCGAGCCGTGGAACGATGGCCTTGTGCGTGTACTCCACGCAGAGGTTCTCGCCGTCGGTGAACCGGTTCTTGATCTCAATGTGTGAACGTGCGTCGTGCCGCCTGCTGCGGCCGGCCGCCATTGCCATGGATTCGATTGCGCGGCGACCGGTCCATGTGTGCCCGATCGGCATGATGGTCCATGTCGCGTCGTCGGTCAGGATGGCTCCCACTCCCGCATAGTCGTCCTGCTCGACGATGCGGAAATAGGCCTCAATGAGCTGTTCGTTGGCGGTGGGTGGCATCGGGGCATCTCCTAACATGGTGGTTGCGGCCGGTCTTCGCAGTCGGTCCGCCGGCGAGCCGGGCGGGACCCTGGTCTGAGACGCTTCGTGAGCCTGATCACCAGGCTGCCGTAAGCCAACCTAAGTTGCGGTACGGAACGAATCCGTACCGGAATGTTACAGCATGACTTCCAGCGTGTCCATCGGCTTAGCGGACGCGCCGCCGGACGCCGCGTGGTGTCGGGCCGGCAACCGGAGCGGTGACCAGCGGGTAGACCACCTCCTCGAAGACACGGCGCATAAAGTCTCGGTAGGGCGTCTCGCCGAGCAGCAACCGCAGCGAGCTCATCGCAATGACTAGGTCGGGCACCAGGGTCAGATCCCGCCCGCGGGG
Organism: Mycobacterium sp.; assembly: GCA_035515675.1. GTDB lineage: Bacteria > Actinomycetota > Actinomycetes > Mycobacteriales > Mycobacteriaceae > Mycobacterium. Next base: position 49,957 of record DATJBA010000325.1, on the reverse strand, counting down.
GATCTCCCCGCGCGCGGCGGCGCGTTTCAGCATCTGCGCTATCGCCTGGCGGGGCCGTTCGACGATCAGGCTGGATAGCAGTGCACTCAGTTCGGGATTGCGGCGGGCCGCGGTGACCAGACCGAACAGGACCGCCACCTGCCGCTGTTCGGCGGGGCCGAAAACGGGCAGGACGTCCAGCAGCGCCTCGATGTCTCCGCGCAGAGAGCCCGTGTCCGGGATCGTCACCGGACCCAGTTCCTCCCGCCAGGCAAGCACCGCGTCGGCGACCAACGCGGCCTTTGAGGGCCAGCGGCGGTATAACGCGCCCTTGCCGGCGTGCGCCCGGGCGGCGATCTCGTCCATCGTGAGCAGGTCATAGCCCCGCTCAGCCAATCCCTCCAGCGCCGCCTTCAAGATCGCGGCGTGGCGCGACGCGTCCAACGGGCGGCCACCGCCGGACCGACCCCGTCGGACTGCATCGCCCGGCCGCTCGGTTTCCGACACAGAACCTCCAGTCATGCCGCTCAGGTTGACTGTCGATGACGGTAGCCGCAACTACTTCGGCAGAGCGGCGCGGCGCGGCCCCGAGTTGGGCATGTCCACAAGAGCCAGGCCGTACCGGGGGTTGTTCGTCATTTTGGCAAGAGCGATTAGTGGCCGGTGCTGCCCGAATCGGCACTACCGTGCGGATGGATCAGCTCCACCAGACCGGCCGCCAAATCGTGGGTCAATTCAGGGTTGGGCAGGCCCGACAGGTCGAACTCGGCGCGGCGGCCGTCACTGAACACGCATGCCGGGCCCAATGGATTATCGGTCACCATCGTCGGCATCACAGGCCCGCCACGTGGTTGCCGCCGAATTCGGGATCCGCCTTCCGCTGCGCGCGATGATCATCGACGAATCGGGTTGCGGCACCAGCGGTTTCGTAGGCCTTTCGGTAGATCCAACCGAGCGCGGATTCGGTCGGCTGTGCGCTCCAACACCGTCGCCCACGCGATGAACGGGCCGCCGTCACCGCGCACCGCCAGAAGGCATGGCCCGCCCTCCGGCGCCACCAGCCGGCGACGTTGCGGCGGGGTCAGCGATTCCCACGATCGGCGCCGCCGTTGATCCGGCCACCCCGGGCGTCCGGCTTGCTGACCAGCAGCGGCTCACCCCACCGCCGCGGTGGCCGTCAGTTCGAGCCCTCCGTCACCGCCGCGCGATCCAGCTGCAAGTAGTCGTGCAGCGCGGCCAGGGCCTCATACGAGATCCAGGTGATGCGGAACTTGCGCCTAGACCTTCGCGATCACGTTCTCGGCGAACGTCTCCAGGTTGCGGATCTTGGTGTCCAGCGGCTCGGTGTCGGTTCCCATGATGTAAGGGATGCGGAAGCCCACGATGACGTCGGTGACGCCTTTGTCCTCGAGTCGCTTGACGCCGTCCACAGTGAAGCCGTCGACCGAAATGACGTGAATCCCGAACGGGCCGCCGGTCCTACCCTCTTCCTCGCGAAGCTGCTTGAGCCTGGCGAGAAGCCGGTCGAGCTCCTCGGGGTCGCCGCCACCGTGCATCCATCCATCCGCACGCGCCGCGCGCCGCAGCGCCGCATCGGCGTGGCCACCGACCAAAATCGGGATCGGCTGGGTCGGTGCCGGGGTCATCTTGGTCTTGGGGATGTCATAGAACTCGCCGTGGAACTCGAAATAGTCGCCGGTGGTGAGGCCGCGCACGATCTCAATGCATTCGTCAATCCGGTTGCCGCGCTTGGCGAATGGGACACCCACCAGCTCGTAATCCTCTGGCCACGGGCTGGTGCCCACTCCCAGACCCACGCGGTTACCGATGAGCGCGGCCAGCGAACCGGCTTGCTTTGCCACCAGAGCCGGCGGTCGAATAGGCAACTTGAGGACGAAGAAATTGAACCGCAGCGTTGACGTCACCGCGCCCAATGCCGCCGTGAGGACGAACGTTTCGATGAACGGTTTGCCGTCCAAGAATTCGCGATTGCCATCGGGTGTGTACGGGTACTTCGAGTCGGATTCGAAGGGATAGGCGATGCTGTCGGGAATCGTCATGCTGTGGTACCCGGCCGCCTCGGCCGCCTTGGCCAGCGGGGTGTAATACGAAAAGTCGGTCATTGCCTCCGCGTAGCTGAACCGCACGTCATCTGCCTTCCTTGAAGGGGCCGTCACACGACATTAGAACGTGTTCTAGCTTGACCCGCGCCTGGGGCCGAGCACAACAAGCTACGACAGGATGAACGCACGGGCGGGTAGGCCGACGCGGCCCGGCATCGTCGCCCGGTTAAAGCACGGCTAAAGCTGGTTCTCGGGACCGATAAGCGCCCAAACCGTCTTGCCGGACGAGGTAGCAGTGCTGCCCCACGTGCGTGACAACGCGTCGACGATCGCCAGGCCGGATACGTCGATGCCCTTCGCCGGCGACGGCAGCCGCAGGGCAGGAGCGCCGCTGCCGTCGGAGACCGCGATGGTCACAGTCGCGCCATCGGTCTCGATCCGCATCATCGGGACGCTTCCGGTGTGTTCCAGCACGTTTTCCACGAACACGTTGACAACCACCAACGCGACCGGGATGAGCGCAGATTGCGACCAAGCGGTGAGCCACTCGCGGACCAGCCGACGTGACTCGGCAAGGCTGCTCAGGTTCGCAGGCAGCTGGGTATCTGCACGCCGGACAGTGCGACGTGTGAGCCGACCGAGCGCCTTCATCGCTCCTTCCTCGGTCGAGTACACCGGCATGAAGTGGGCGACCCCGTTGCGGGTGATCGCCTCGCGAGTGGCGCGATGAGCGCAGGCCAGCACGATCGGAATGTCGGGCTGGGTGTGGATCTGCCAGCGTGCGCCGATGAAGGTTGACCATGCCGATTCCGCGGGCACTCGCAGTGCGTTGATGTTGACGATGACCGCGGAGGGCTCGTTGAGCGCGGCCTTCATGATGCTGTCGCGAAGCGCCGCGGAGTTGCTGGTATTAAGCACACCGTCGAAGGTCAGGATGGCTACCGACTGATCCGTCCGCGTCGCAACGGCCAGCGAGCTTGCCGATTCAGCTACCGCGCTCACCGCAGCCACCCCTTTCCCGTCAGGGCGTTATCGTCGCTAACCGAGACCCACGAACCAGTGATGTGCCTGCGTGCGTGTCCCAAGTGCAATCGAGGCGCTCGCGTTCCTGACTCAGTCGAAAACGGATGGGACGTCGTAATCCGGCTTTCCAGCTCGATCCTGTCGTCCAGTTCCATTTGCTGCTCCTCAAATTCCCGTCCGGCTGACCACTTGAGGATCCGCCCCACTCGGCGGCAGAAGCTTCTAATTCCCCGTGCTCGTCTACCCGTCTGCCGCAGCGCACGCACGCGGATTACCCACTTCGCGCGCGCGGCCAACCTCCTGTGCGATGAAAATCAGCCGTTGGGGATTGCCCTCACGTAACGGTGGGGAAACCCGGCGAATGGCGCAACAAGCAGCAAAAATCCGCTCAGCGCTCACTCAGCGCGTACGGTGGAGCGCCCACTCCGGCGACCGAGTGGGTGCCCCACGGTGTTTGTTCGATGATGCGCGCGGAGGCACTGCGCGCACCCACCGTCAGCATCGCCGTTCGTGCCTGCTTGAGCGCCTCATCCGGTAGCGGCTGCGAAAGGGAACCGTAAACCGTTCCCTGCCAGTGGTAATAGCCGTCGATCGGGTCCAGGTGGCCGGTGAGCCGGACGCGCACGCGATGATGGGCGCCGGCTATCGTCAGCGTCGCCGCCCCGTCGTAGGTCTGATCGTCCCGGCGTGCGCTGGTGGACAGGTCGAACGCCCCAGCTACCCGATGAGGCTGGGCGGGTTGCACGCAGGCGCGCTCGTTGAACACCTGCTGGCTGCTGCGCCGCACCTCGATGCGGGTGCTGGCGGTGTGTTTCATGAGCCCCAGACACTCGACGACGTAGCGTGCCTGTGCGCCGATATCAGGCCCGGTGATGAAGAAGCAGTTGGGGAAACCGTGAACAGCGACGCCGAAGTAGGGCTCCATGCCGTCGTCCCAGGCCTGCCGGATGGTCAACCCGCCGGCGCCGACCAGCGTCTCATCGGAGATCCAATCGGGAATCGTGAACCCGGTGCCGTAGATGATGGCGTCGACGCCGTGGTCGACGCCATCACTGGTGCGGATGGTCGACGGGGTGATGGTGCTGATCGCCGATCGCACCAGCGCGGGGGCGGGCCGCGACCGTCCGCTGTTTGCGGCAGGTCGGACATGGCGGCGCAGCCAGCGTTTGGCACGGGTTGTCGGCAACGGCAACTCAGGGACGATCCGGCGGGGCGAGTGCGCGAAGACGGTGACCGAGGCCGCTGATTTGGTCAGCCGCCCAATGTAATGACCTGCAGTGGCGTCGGCGCCGATGACCGCAATGCGCTTGCCGATAGGATCGAAATCGGGGTCCCACCTCGCCGCAGGAAACGACACTCCCCGGAACTCGTCGCGCCCGGCAAGCTCGGGTATCCACGGGACCGTCAGCGGCGGGTGGGCCGCGATCACGACACGACCCTGGAAAGCCTCGCCGGAAGGCGTTCGCAACACCCAGGTGTCGGTGTTGTCGTCGAACACCGAACTGATGACCTTGCGGTCGGGACGGGGCCGGCCATCGAGGGCGGCCGGCCCGCTAACTTCTGCCCCCGGTGCTTCATCGAGGGTCAGGAAGTCGGTGATTCCGGCTGCCAGCAGCTCGGCGCTAACGGCCTGACCAGCAACACCCGCGCCGATGACGATGACGTGTCGGCTGGCCTCGATGGGGCCGCGCGTGCGCGTCACAGAAGGTTGATGTGTCACAGAAACTTGGTGTGCTTCCAGCTGCGGCGCGCGATCGGGCCCATCAGGCCCACCTCGATCAAGAATCCCGCCAGCGGGGCAAAGCCCGAGGCCTGAACTTCGTGGCGGTGCGGGCTGTTGCGCGCGGTCGCTCGGGCCCGCTTAGGGTCCAGACCAGCCCGTGCGTAGGGGATCGGATTGCTGAACAGGAAGCGGAAAAAGTATCCACCGATCCCGTTGATGTTCGCCATAAACCATTTGTTGAACCGCGGCATGGTCTGCACTCGCTTGCGCGCGCCGTCGCGGGCGAACTGGATGTGGCGCGCCTCTTCGGTGACGTGAATCCGCATGAGCCGCTGGATAATCGGCTGCAATTCGGGGTCGTCGATCATCTGCCGTTGCAGCGAGTCGAAGATTTCTTCACCGATCAGGGCGGCCATCCACAGCATCGAGCCCCGCTGGAACGCCAGCGGCAAGGCGTTGATGATCATCCGGTGGAACAGCCGCGGGCGTACCGGCTTGGCGCCGATGCGCTCGATGGCTTTGCCGAACATGACCATATGGCGGGTCTCGTCGCCCAGCTCGGTCAGCTTGTAATGCGTCGACCGGCTTGTCGGGTCCTCGTGCAAGATGGTGCGCAACAACGATTGATTGAGCGTGTTCTCGAACCAAATCCCGGCCGACAACGTGTTGACCAGTTCTTGGCGGGACAGCTCGATTTGTTGCTCGCGGGTCATCTCCTCCCACATCGCGGTGCCGTATAGGGACACCAGCTTTGGCGGCAGATAAAACTTGTCCGGGTCCAACGGTGCGTCCCAGTCGATGTCCACGATGGGCTCGTAGGACTTTTTGACCGAGCCTTTCAGCAAACGATCCGAGAACTCTTCGCGACTCGGCCCATCTGGTTTCACCACAGTGGTCATCGCTGGTATCCCTTCGGTTCTTCAGACGGCAGGGAGATCGCAATCGGTAGTCAATACCCATGGTATCGGGTACCTGTGGTCCCTTCCAAGCGTTCGAGGGGTCAATTTGGTTGACCCGCACCGGTCGTTGCGGGCAATGTGCATGCGCGACGATGCGCGTCAGGAGGGCCATGTGAGTCGGCATATTTACGTGATCGGCATCGGCGTCGGGGACCCCGACTACATGACCGTCCAGGCGATCGAGGCGCTCAACGACACGCAGGTGTTCTTCGCGATGGACAAAGGTGAGGCGAAGAGCGACTTGGTGGCGCTGCGACGGGAGATCTGCCAGCGGTTCATCCGCGAGCCCGGTTATCGATTCGTCGAGTTGCCCGACCCGAAGCGGTCGACCGACGCCGATTACCGTGAGGCGGTCTTTGACTGGCATGCGGCGCGCACGCGGATCTGGGCGACGGCCATCTCCGCCGAACTGGATCCTGATGGCGTCGGAGCCTTCCTGGCGTGGGGTGACCCGTCGCTGTATGACAGCACGCTGCGCATCCTGGATGCGGTGGCAGCCGAGGTCGAGATCAGTTACGACGTCATCCCGGGGATCACCGCGGTGCAGGCGCTGACGGCTCGGCACCGCATCCCGCTCAACGAGGTCGGTGAACCGGTTCTGATCACCACCGGTAGGCAGCTGCGCGCGCACGGGTTGGCCGGCTCGGCCGTGGTGATGCTCGACGCTGATTGCTCGTTTCAGACTTGCCCCGCGAACACCCGGATCTGGTGGGGCGCCAACCTCGGTACCGACGACGAGTTGCTGGTGGCAGGCACCGTCGGCGAGGTGGGGCCCCGCATCGCGGCACTGCGAGCCGAAGCCCGCGCACGGCGCGGCTGGATCATGGATACCTATTTACTCAGGGCTCCCGGCTGAACGGCGGGCCCCGGGCGGCATGAGCCGCGATGGACACCTCACTATCGCGATCGGCAGACTTGAACAGTGCCCGAACTCCCCGAGATCGAAGCGCTGGTCGACCATTTGCGGCGCCACGCCATCGGTTTGACGATTGGTCGCGTCGATGTCGCTGCGCTGTCGGTGCTGAAAACCTTCGACCCGCCGATCAGCGCCCTGCACGGTCAAACCGTTGTCGGGGCCGACCGGTGGGGCAAGTACCTGGGGCTGCAAGCCGGAAAGCTGTTGTTGATCGCTCACCTGTCGCGTGCGGGCTGGTTGCGGTGGTCCGACAAGCCGGCCGCGGCGCCGCTGCGACCGGGCAAGGGGCCGGTTGCGCTGCGCATCCACCTGGGCATCCCAGGTAGCGCGCCGGGCTTCGACCTCACCGAGGCCGGAACCCAGAAGCGGCTGGCTGTGTGGCTGGTCGACGACCCGGAGCAGGTGCCGGGAATTGCCGCCCTCGGCCCTGATGCGCTCGATGTCAGCGCCGAGGATCTGGCCGGGTTACTGGCCGGCAACACCGGCCGGATCAAGACCGTCATCACCGACCAAAAGGTGATCGCGGGTATCGGCAACGCCTACAGCGACGAAATCCTGCATGTCGCCAAGATCTCGCCCTTCGCGACAGCCGGGATGTTTTCGAGCCAACAGCTCACCACCCTGCACGACGCGATGGTGTCGGTCTTGACCGACGCGGTGACCCGATCCGTCGGCCAGGGGGCCGTTATGCTCAAGGGGGAGAAGCGTTCCGGATTACGGGTGCACGCACGCACCGGGTTGCCCTGCCCGGTGTGCGGGGACACCGTGCGTCAAGTTGCGTTCGCGGACAAGTCTTTTCAGTACTGTCCGACGTGCCAGACCGGCGGCAAGGTGCTGGCCGACCGGCGCATGTCACGGCTGCTCAAGTAGCCGCCCGCCCGTGACCTGGCCCTGGTCGCTATGCTGCCCGGATGACTCGTCAGAAGATCCTCATCACGGGGGCCAGCTCCGGCCTGGGCGCCGGGATGGCGCGTTCCTTTGCCGCCAAGGGCCGTGACCTGGCGCTCTGCGCCCGTCGCACCGACCGGCTCGACGAGCTAAAAGCCGAACTGTCGCAGCAGTACCCAACCATCAAGATCGCAGTTGCCATGCTGGACGTCAACGACCACGAGCAGGTACCGAAGGTATTTGCCGAACTGAGCGATGAGCTTGGTGGCATCGACCGCATCATCGTCAACGCCGGCATCGGCAAGGGCGCCCGGCTGGGCTCCGGCAAGCTGTGGGCCAACAAAGCGACCATCGAGACCAACCTGGTGGCCGCGTTGGTGCAGATCGAAACGGCACTCGAGATGTTCGCCAAGCCAGGTTCGGGCCATCTGGTGCTCATCTCGTCGGTACTCGGCGCCAAAGGCGTGCCGGGCGTCAAAGCCGCTTACGCCGCCAGCAAAGCCGGAATGCGATCTCTGGGTGAATCGCTGCGCGCCGAATACCGCGGTGGCCCCATCAAGATCTCGGTGATCGAGCCCGGCTACATCGAGTCGGAAATGACAGCGAAATCGAACAGCACAATGTTCATGGTGGACAACGCAACTGGCGTCAAGTCGCTAATCGATGCTATCGAGCGCGAGCCTGGCCGGGCGGTGGTGCCATGGTGGCCGTGGGCGCCGCTGGTGCAGCTGATGCGGGTGCTGCCGCCCCCGCTGACCAAACGGCTCGCCTGACTCCGCCGACTGTGAATCTGGCGACGGTTCCACGGCGTGTCCCGTAGCCAGATTCACAGTCGACGTACGAACGTCAGCTCGTACGCCCTCTTTCGGTCCGGTAGCGACGGACCAGCGCATCGGTCGAGCTGTCCGACTGTGGCGCGGGCGAGGTGTCGGCGGTGATCACCGGAAGTAGTGCTTTGGCCTGCGTTTTGCCCAGCTCCACACCCCATTGGTCAAACGAGTCGATGCCCCAGATCACACCCTCGGTGAAGACCTGATGCTCGTAAAGCGCGATCAGCTGGCCCAGCACCGATGGGGTGAGCCGGTTGGCCAGAATCGAGGTGGACGGCCGGTTGCCGGGCATCACCTTGTGCGGCACGATGTCGGCGGGCGTGCCTTCGGGAGCGATCTCTTCCGCGGTCTTACCGAACGCCAGTACCTGGGTCTGGGCGAAGAAATTGCTCATCAACAGGTCGTGCATGCTGCCGGTGCCTTCGACGGTGGGAAGGTCGTCGATGGGTTGGCTGAAGCCGATGAAATCGGCCGGCACCAATCGGGTGCCCTGATGCAGTAACTGGTAGAAGGCGTGCTGGCCGTTGGTTCCCGGTTCGCCCCAATAGATTTCACCGGTGTCGGTGGTCACGGGGGTGCCGTCGGCGCGCGTCGACTTGCCGTTGGATTCCATGGTCAGCTGTTGCAGATAGGCCGCAAAACGTGCCAAGTCGTTGGAATAGGGCAGCACGGCGCGCGATTGTGCACCGATGAAGTTGGAGTACCACAGTCCGATCAGGCCAAGCACCACAGGCGCGTTGGACTCCAGCGGGGCGGTCTTGAAATGTTGGTCAACAATGTGGAATCCGGACAGAAAATCGGCGAAGGCTTCCCGGCCGATGGCGGCCATCACCGAGAGCCCGATCGCCGAATCGACTGAATAACGCCCGCCGACCCAATCCCAGAACCCGAACATGTTGTCGGTGTTGATACCGAAGTCGTCGACCAGGCGCCTGTTGGTGGAGACGGCCACGAAATGGTTGGACACCGCCGCGTCGCCGAGGGCGTCGGTCAGCCAGCGGCGCGCGGCGGTCGCGTTGGTCAGCGTCTCCAGCGTGGAGAAAGTTTTCGACGCAACGATGAAAAGCGTTGTGGCGGGGTCTAAATCAGCCAGCTTCGCGATCAGGTCGGCGGGATCGACGTTGGACACGAAGCGCGCCGAAATCCCCGCATCCGCATAGTGGCGCAGTGCCTGGTAGACCATCACCGGACCCAGGTCTGACCCGCCGATGCCAATGTTGACGACGGTGCTGATCCGTTTCCCGGTGGCCCCGGTCCATTCACCGCTGCGCAGCCGGTCGGTGAAGTCACCCATCGCGTCCAGCACGACGTGTACGTCCCGGACAACGTTTTGCCCGTCGACGACCAATTCGGCATCCCGGGGCTGCCGCAGCGCGGTGTGCAGTACCGCGCGATCCTCGGAGGTGTTGATGTGCGTGCCGGAGAACATCTCGTCGCGGCGCTCTTCGAGGTTAGCCGTCCGGGCCAGATCGATTAGCAGCTTCAGCGTCTCGCGGGTGATGCGGTGTTTGCTGTAGTCGATGTAGAGGTCGCCCACCGTGAGGGTCAGGTCGCGGCCGCGATCGGGATCTTCGGCGAAGAACTGGCGTAGATGCGTTTCGCCGATCTGATCGCGATGCTTGCGCAGGGCGTCCCACGCCGGGGTGGCGGTGATGTCGGGGATGGTTTGCACGGAGGTCATAGTTCGACCCTAGTGCGGTTCGATGCTACGGAGCCAGGTCTAGTAGCCGCCCGGCACGCGCTGCAGATCGGGCTAAAAGCGGCGGCGGAATCAGTGGCCGAGCCGGCCTCTGCCTAACCGCAATAGCAGCATCGCCAGATCCTTACCTTCGGGACCGAGCTCGCTGTAGCGTTCGATGACCTTCATCTCGCGGCTGTGGACCAGCCGGGTACCGCCGGACGCCATTCGGACCTTGCCGATCGCCTGGGACACTTCGGTGCGCCGTTTCACCGCGGCGAGGATCTCGGCGTCTAACCGGTCGATCTCTTGGCGCAACTCTTCGATGTCGGCGGGCTGTTGGGTATCGACCATCTCGATGTTCATCTCTGCTAACTCCGCATTCTCGTGATGTGGGGGTTCTGGTCTCATCCGGTACCGGGCCTCACAAAAGAGAGGAGCCCCGAATCCGGAAGCGGACCACGGGGCTCTGCGAAAGCAGCTAGACCACGGGCACCGCTGGCCGGTACCCGTAGAAAAATCGACGACGCCGCTCGTGGGTCGAGAGCTGCCGATGGCACTGCGCGTTGAGCACCAACCGAGTGTGCCACTAAGAACCGCGCGCGCGCAAAAACGTGGCGCGAAACCGGCCTTCACGCTGCGAGCAGCCACGTCGCGACAGCCGGGCTCCGATCGTGGACGACGCCAGGCGGTGGTTTGCTCCCTGGTATGGATTCCCCTGTCCGGCGCGCAAACTCGAACGCATCAACCGGGTGCGCCGGCTGTGCGGTGGGGGAAGGGCGGCTTCCGCGAGGGCAACGCGCGAATCGGGATTTGCGAGCCTGGCCGGCGGAGTAGTCGCCGGGCGGCGGTAAATTTGGACCGACATGAGTGTGCACGCAACCGATGCCAAGCCCGCCCGCGAAGCAGAACAGCTGCTCGACGGGCTCAACCCACGACAGCGCCAGGCGGTGGTGCACGAGGGTTCGCCGCTACTGATCGTGGCCGGCGCGGGCTCGGGTAAGACTGCGGTGTTGACGCGGCGCATCGCCTACCTGATCGCGGCGCGTGGCGTCGGGGTCGGTCAGATTCTGGCCATCACCTTCACCAACAAGGCCGCCGCAGAGATGCGTGAACGTGTGGTGCGGCTGGTTGGCGATCGGGCCCGGGCGATGTGGGTGTCCACATTTCACTCGACGTGTGTGCGAATTCTGCGCAACCAGGCGTCACTGATCAAAGGCCTCAACTCAAACTTTTCGATCTATGACGCCGACGATTCGCGGCGTCTGCTGCAGATGATCGGCCGCGACATGGGCCTCGACATCAAGCGCTACTCGCCACGCCTACTGGCCAACGCCATCTCCAGCCTGAAGAACGAGTTGATCGACCCCGACCAGGCTGTGGCCAACCTGTCGGAGGATTCCGATGACCTGGCTCGCACCGTGGCCGGCGTCTACGGCGAATACCAGCGGCGGCTGCGGGCGGCCAACGCGCTGGACTTTGATGACCTGATCGGGGAGACAGTGGCGGTGCTGCAGGCCTTCCCGCAGATCGCCCAGTATTACCGGCGGCGGTTCCGGCACGTTCTGGTCGACGAATACCAGGACACCAACCACGCCCAGTACGTGCTGGTGCGGGAATTGGTCGGTCGCGACGCCGGGGATTCGCCCGACCATCCAGCTGACGGGGTGCCGTCGGCGGAGTTGTGCGTGGTCGGCGATGCCGACCAGTCGATCTATGCGTTTCGCGGCGCCACCATCCGCAACATCGAGGACTTCGAACGCGACTATCCCGACGCGACAACCATCCTGCTGGAACAGAATTACCGCTCGACACAAAACATTCTGTCGGCGGCCAACTCGGTGATCGCCCGCAACCCCGGACGCCGTGAGAAACGACTGTGGACCGACGCCGGCGAGGGGGAACTGATCGTCGGATACGTCGCCGACAACGAGCATGACGAGGCCAGGTTCGTGGCCGAGGAGATCGATGCGCTGGTCGAGCGGGGCGAGGCCACCTACAACGACGTGGCCGTGTTCTATCGCACCAACAACTCGTCGCGGTCGTTGGAAGAGGTGTTCATCCGCGCCGGAATTCCGTACAAAGTCGTTGGGGGAGTGCGCTTTTACGAGCGCAAGGAGATTCGCGACATAGTCGCCTATTTGCGGGTGCTGGACAACCCCGGTGATGCGGTCAGCATGCGGCGCATCCTCAACACGCCGCGCCGTGGCATCGGCGATCGTGCCGAGGTTTGTGTGGCGGTGTACGCCGAGAACATCGGCGCCAGTTTCGCTGACGCACTTGTGGCCGCGGCCGAAGGCAAAGTGCCGATGTTGAATAGCCGCGCGGAGAAGGCGATCGCGGGTTTCGTCGAGCTGCTTGACGACCTGAGGGGCCGCCTCGACTCGTCTCAATGGGATCTCGGTGATCTGGTCGAGTCGGTGCTGGAACGTACCGGATACCGCAGGGAGCTGGAGTCCTCCACCGATCCACAGGAGTTAGCCCGGCTGGACAACCTCAACGAACTGGTCAGCGTCGCACACGAATTCAGCACCGACCAGGCCAACGCAGCGGCCCTCGACGAATCCTTGCAGACCCCGGACAACGAAGACGTGCCGGACACCGGTGTGCTGGCGGCGTTTCTGGAACGGGTGTCACTGGTCGCCGACGCCGACGAGATCCCCGAGCACGGTGCCGGTGTGGTCACGCTGATGACGTTGCACACCGCGAAGGGTTTGGAGTTTCCGCTGGTGTTTGTCACCGGCTGGGAGGACGGGATGTTCCCGCACATCCGGGCGCTGGACGACGTACGCGAACTCTCCGAGGAGCGGCGGCTGGCCTACGTCGGCATCACCCGGGCCCGTCAGCGGTTGTATGTGAGCAGAGCCGTCGTCCGGTCGTCATGGGGACAGCCGGTGCTCAACCCGGAATCGCGGTTCCTGCAGGAGATCCCGCAGGAGCTTATCGACTGGCGGCGCAGCGCACCCGCCCAGTCGTTCAGTGCGCCGGTCAGCGGAGCCGGCCGCTTCGGTACGCCGCGTTCGGCGCCGACCCGCTCGGGGGCGAGCAAACGCCCGCTGCTGGTGCTGCAGCCCGGCGATCGGGTGACTCACGATAAGTACGGGCTGGGTCGGGTTGAGGAAGTCTCCGGCGTCGGCGAATCGGCAATGTCGCTGATTGACTTCGGCAGCTCGGGACGGGTGAAGTTGATGCACAACCACGCCCCGGTCAGCAAGCTTTAGACCGGCTGGTTATCCCTGCAGCCAGCGTTTGGTTTGCGGGAGAAACACCAGGACCACGCTGGCGACGGGCAGCAGCCAAAGGGTGTACACGATCCACGCGACGCGGGCGCCCGCGAGAAACACGCCGCCGTAGGTCAACACCGCGACTACCGCCCCCGCCACGATGAGGTAGCGCCCAACAGGTCGGTGCCGCAACAGCATGATCACGCCGGAAACGGTGGTTGCGGCAAACGCCAGGGCGAGAAACGCGATCGCGATGCAGAACAGGCGGTCGGTTCTCCACCAGCCGGCGATCAGGTCGGTGGCCACCACCGAGGTGGCCCATCCGCTGACGATGCTGACGGCGCAGGCGGCGACGGCCGTCCGGTCGCTCGGCTCAACGGTCGGCACGCCCGCAAAACCTCCTCGTCGGTCCGCACGAGGGGCGCCCTGATCGGGCGGTGGCTGCCGGGGAATATGAGTGGTCGATGACTCCGGCACGGCGGGTATCGGTCCGGTCGGTGCCCGCCGGATGATCCGTGTCCGCGATTCGGAGGGTGACGTGGGCTCGGGAGGGGGGTCGTTCGGCGCGGTCACCTCAACCAGCGTAGTTGCCGACGCTGAGGCCTCGCTTGGCCAGCCATGGCACCGGGTCGATTCTTTCGGTGCCGCCCTGTAGCACCTCGAAATGCAGGTGCGGGCCGGTGGAATTGCCCCGGTTGCCCATGGTGGCTATCTGGTCACCGGCCATCACGCGCTCACCGACGCTGACCAGCGTCGTGTTGATGTGGCCGTAGAGCGTGACCGTGCCGTCGGCATGGCGCAGCTTGACCAACATCCCGTAGCCGGCAGCCGGCCCGGCCTCGATGACCACACCGTCGGACACCGCAAGGATCGGTGTTCCGATCGAGTTGGCGAGGTCGATACCGGCGTGCAGCACACCCCAGCGGTACCCGAAGTTCGAGGTGAATATGCCCTTCGTCGGCATGACATAGAGCGGCTGCTGCAGTCGCGCCTCGCGCTCGGCGCGATCATTGGCGAAGGCCACACCCTTGGCGAGCTCCTTGTTGTGCAGCGCGGCATTCGCCGCGGGCTGGACCGCGATCACCTGGGCGCCACGAAGCGTGTTGCCGCCCGCCCCGCCGGTGAGCGCCGACGCGTTGGCGGTCAGCACAGCGTCGGTCTTCGGGATATCGGCATGGCTGGTCGCCGTGTGGGTGTGGGCCGCTGCCGCCGCCGCGCCGGCGGCCATTGCCGAGATCAGCAGGCGGCTCTTGGCCGCGCTGGTGGGCTGCTTACGGTGCTGCCCGCCGCGCGGTACCACGCCGATGACGTCGGTGGCATCCGAGCGATCGGCACACGGTTCGATGCCGGGCTCGACCGTCACACCAGCCAGAGCCTCGGTGGGGGCGGCCAGCCACCGCGGGGTCAGATCGTCGGTCTCATCTAGATCGTCAAGCTCTGGAGCCAGCAGCACTTGCGCTTCGTAATCGAAGGTGGAGTCGTTGCTGAAGTCCAGGTGATCGAGGTCGGCAAAGTCCAGGTCGTCGAGGCCGAAGCCGTCAAGTGGGAGGATTTCGGTAACTTCGTTGCGGTGTGGCTGCACCCAGCGGTCGCGATGGGCCCGACCTGCTATTGCTAGGACCGGAGAACGAGCCAAACGGTGCTGGGACAAGCTGAAATGTTCTCGTATCGTGACCATAATGTTATCTGGACCCTAAGGAAGGTATCCGCTAACCGACGGAGCTGCAACCCGGGGCAGAATCCGGCCAATTATTGTGAATTGGATCACGTTGAGGCTCGCTGGATGTCGTGCCCTGCGCCGTATCGGTGGATGCGACGGTAGCAGCGATTCGATGGGTCGATACAGTGCCAGCGTGCGAGTTGCCGAATCCGGCACCGCCTACCTACAGGCCCAGCAGTAAGCCGAGCGAAGATAGTGAGCCCATGGACCTTTTCGAGTATCAAGCAAAAGAGTTGTTCGCCAAGCACAACGTACCCACCACGCCCGGTCGAGTGACCGACACCGCCGAAGGCGCTCGGGCCATCGCCGAAGAGGTCGGTCGCCCAGTGATGGTCAAAGCACAAGTCAAGATCGGCGGGCGTGGCAAGGCCGGTGGCGTCAAATACGCCGCGACACCGCAAGACGCCTACGAGCACGCTAAGAACATCCTCGGCCTGGACATCAAGGGCCACATCGTCAAGAAGCTGCTGGTCACCGAGGCCAGCGCCATCGCCGAGGAGTACTACATCTCCTTCCTGCTCGACCGGGCCAATCGGACCTTCCTCGCCATGTGCTCCGTCGAAGGCGGCATGGAGATCGAAGTAGTGGCCGCCACCAAGCCCGACCGGCTCGCCAAAGTCCCGGTGGACGCTGTCAAGGGCGTCGATTTGGCGACCGCGCGTTCCATCGCCGAGCAGGGCCACTTGCCGGCCGAGGTGCTCGACGCCGCCGCGGTCACCATCGCCAAGCTGTGGGAGCTCTTCGTCGGCGAAGACGCCACCCTGGTCGAGGTCAACCCGCTGGTGCGCACCCCCGACGATCGGATCCTGGCGGTGGACGCCAAGATCACCCTCGACGCCAACGCCGATTTCCGTCACCCCGATCACGCCGAGTTCGAGGACCGCGCGGCCACCGATCCGCTGGAGCTGAAGGCCAAGGAGTACGACCTCAACTACGTCAAGCTCGACGGCCAGGTCGGCGTCATCGGTAACGGTGCGGGTCTGGTGATGTCGACCCTCGACGTCGTCGCCTATGCCGGTGAGAAGCACAGGGGAGTCAAGCCGGCCAACTTCCTGGACATCGGTGGCGGCGCCTCCGCGGAGGTGATGGCCGCCGGCTTGGGCGTGGTTTTGAACGACAAGCAGGTCAAAAGTGTGTTCGTCAACGTCTTCGGTGGCATCACCTCGTGTGACGCCGTGGCCACCGGGATCGTCAAGGCGCTGGAAATCCTGGGCGACGAGGCCAACAAGCCGCTGGTGGTGCGCCTCGACGGCAACAACGTCGACGAAGGCCGTCGCATCCTCGCCGAGGCCAACCACCCGCTGGTGACGCTGGTGCCGACGATGGACGCGGCCGCCGACAAAGCCGCCGAGCTGGCGAGCGCCTGAAAGGATTTATGGATATGTCGATCTTTCTGAACAAAGACAACAAGGTCATCGTCCAGGGCATCACCGGCAGCGAGGCCACCGTTCACACACCCCGAATGCTCAAGGCGGGCACGCAAATCGTCGGCGGGGTGAACGCCCGCAAGGCCGGCACCACCGTCACGCATGAGGACAAGGGCGGCAGGCTGATCAAGCTGCCGGTGTTCGGCAGCGTCGCGGAGGCGATGGAAAAGACCGGCGCCGACGTCTCGATCATCTTCGTGCCGCCGAAGTTCGCCAAAGACGCCATCATCGAGTCCATCGACGCCGGGATCCCGCTGTTGGTGGTCATCACCGAGGGGATTCCGGTGCAGGACACCGCATATGCCTGGGCCTACAACGTCGACAAGGGCGGCAAGACCCGCATCATCGGTCCGAACTGTCCCGGCATCATCACCCCGGGTCAGGCGCTGGTCGGCATCACCCCGGCCAATATCACCGGCCCGGGCCCGGTCGGGCTGGTGTCCAAGTCCGGCACCCTGACCTACCAGATGATGTACGAACTACGCGATTTCGGTATTTCCAGTGCCATCGGCATTGGCGGCGACCCGGTGATCGGCACCACCCACATCGACGCCATCGAGGCGTTCGAGAAGGATCCGGACACCAAAGTCATCATGATGATCGGTGAGATCGGCGGTGACGCCGAGGAACGAGCGGCCGACTACATCAAGGCCAACGTCTCCAAGCCGGTCGTCGGTTATGTCGCGGGATTCACCGCTCCGGAAGGCAAGACGATGGGCCACGCCGGCGCGATCGTGTCCGGCTCGTCGGGCACCGCGGCCGCCAAGAAGGAAGCTCTGGAGGCGGCCGGGGTCAAGGTCGGCAAGACCCCGTCGGAGACGGCGGCGTTGGCCAGGGAGATCCTGAAAAGCCTGTAACGGCGCGGTCTGGGCGGGGCGGACCGCTCGCCGAGTTCACGTTGTCAACCCGGGCGCCCCGTTCGCGCCCAACATGCCGGACAGCAACGCGCCGATGCCGCCGAAGCCGCCAAAGCCCGGGTAGGTGCCATTGCCGCCATTGCCGCCGGCGCCGCCGATGCCGTAGAGGACGCCGCCGATGCCGCCGAGCCCGCCGTCACCCCCGTAGGTGGCGCTGGCCCCGCCGGCCCCGCCGATGCCGCCGACGCCGAAGAGGATGCCGCCCTCGCCGCCCCAGCCGCCGAAGCCGCCGTAGGTGCCGCCGTACCCGCCGGCGCCGCCGTCGCCGCCGATGCCGATAAGGTGGCCGTCGCCGAACTCGGGGAAAAGGAGGAGGTCGATGAGGTTGGGGGCGAGGCCGCCGTTGCCGCCGTTGCCGCCGGTGTTAATGCCGGTGCCGCCGGTGCCGCCGGTGGCGCCGGTGGCGACGAGGTTGAGGATGGCGCCGCTGCCGCCTTTTCCGCCGTTACCCCCGTAGGTGCCGGCCCCGCCGTTCCCGCCGATGCCGCCGACGCCGTAGTTATAGCCGGTGGAGCTGCCGCCCGGGCCGCCCGTGCCGCCGGTGCCGCTGCTGCTGGTCCCGCCGGCCCCGCCGGCCCCGGCAACACCGTAGAGCAAGCCGGCAGCGCTGCCGCCCGGGCCGCCCGTGCCGCCGGTGCCGCTGCCGCTGGCCCCGCCGGCCCCGCCGATGCCGCCGTGGCCGATAAGGAAGCCGCCGGCACCGCCATTGCCGCCGTTGCCGCCGTGGCCGGTGCCGCTGTTCCCGCCGCCGGCTCCGCCGGCGCCGCCGGTGCCGAACAGTAGCCCGGCGGCCCCGCCGTTGCCGCCGCTTTGGCCGGTCCCAGTCGTTGCGTTCGCTCCGGACCCACCGGCGCCACCGTTGCCGATTAATATCCCGCCGGGTCCGCCGTTTTGCCCGGTTCCCGGGGCGCCGTTGGCGCCGTTGCCGATCAGCGGGCGTCCCACCAGCGCCTGGCTGGGTGCATTGACCGACCCGAGCAGATCCTGTTGCGCCGCCCGGAGCGGCGAGGCATTGGCGGCCTCGGTGGCGGCGTACGAGCCCGCGCCCGCGTTCATGAGCTGGACGAACTGCAGGTGATACGCGGCCGCCTGGGAACTGAGCGCCTGATAGGCCTGCGCATGTGCGCCGAACACCGTCGCGACGGCCGCCGACACCTCATCGGCGCCCGCGGCCAGCACCCCCGAGGTCGGGGCCGCCGCCGCTGTGTTGGCAGAGTTGATCGCCGAACCGATATCCGCCAAATCCGAAGCCGCAGCCGTCACAAATTCCGGCACCGCGGTAACAAACGACATCTGACACCTCCATAAGGAGCAATTTGCAACCAAGGTGGCAGGCGAGATCTGATCGTATCGGCATTAGGTGTCCAAGATCCCGAGTTCCGAGGAAAATCCCGGTTCTTATTTCTGCACCGCCAGAGCTACTGGCCGACGGTGACTCCTCGCGTCATACCAAAGCGGCCAGCTTGCCGGCCAGCCGCTCTACGTAGGCGGCGATCTGGTCTTCGGAACGGTCCGGCATGCCGAACAGCACCTCAGTCACCCCGAGCTCGGCCCAGTGCGCCAGCTTCTCGGGTACCGGCTTGAAGCCCAGCGCCACGATCTGCGGAGCGCCCGCGCGGCCAGCGGCCGCCCAAGTGTCCTGCAACAGCCTCACCGGCTCATCGATGTCGAGGTCGCGCGGAGTGGTGATCCAGCCGTCGGCGCTGCGGGTGATCCACTTGAAGTTCTTCTCAGTGCCTTCGGCGCCCACCAACACCGGGATGTGTGGCTGTACCGGCTTGGGCCAAGCCCAGCTGGGCCCGAACTGGACGAACTCGCCGTCGTAGGCGGCTTCTTCTCGTGTCCACAACTCTCGCATCGCTTCGATGTACTCGCGCAACATGGTACGGCGCCGCCCGGGCGGCACACCGTGGTCGGCGAGTTCGTCGGTGTTCCACCCGAACCCGACGCCGAGGCTGACCCGGCCGCCGGACAGATGGTCCAGGGTGGCGATGCTTTTCGCCAGCGTGATCGGGTCATGTTCGACGGGCAGCGCTACCGCGGTAGACAGCCGCACCCGCGACGTCACGGCGCACGCCGCGCCCAGACTCACCCATGGGTCTAGCGTGCGCACGTAGCGGTCGTCCGGCAGCGACGCGTCACCCGTCGTCGGGTGGGCGGCTTCGCGCTTCACCGGGATGTGGGTGTGTTCTGGCACGTAGAACGTCTGAAAGCCGTGGTCGTCGGCAAGCTTGGCGGCTGCCGCCGGGGAGATGCCACGGTCGCTGGTAAAAAGCACAAGCCCGTAATCCATGCACAGAATTAGAACGTGTTCTACCTGCCTTGGGCAAGCGGCTGCGCTGCAGGCAATCTCGACGCAGATCCGCGATCCTGCTTGACGCTGGTCGGGCGACAGGCCGGTCGCTCCGGCACGGGCACCTGTACGTGCGCTAGCGTGGTTGATCGATCGCGTCGCAACGCACGCGCAGGCATGTCTTGGCGGTTATGGAACGGCGCGCCTGGGAGCACAGCGTCGCACCGCACAGTGGCGCCGCGCCGGCACTGGAAGCAACAGGAGGGATTCTCATGACCTACTCGCCCGGTAGCCCCGGATATCCACCAGCGCAGCCCGGCGGCTCCTATGCAGGCGCCACACCGTCGTTCGCCAAAGCCGATGACGGTCAAAGCAAGCTTCCGGTGTACCTGAACATCGCGGTGGCGGTGCTCGGCCTGGCGGTGTATCTCCTGAATTTCGGGCCGACTTTCACCATCAGCGCCGAGCTTGGTCCGGGTGCTGGTGGACGCGCCGGTGACGCCGGCACGGCGGTCGTTATTGCCGTGCTAGCCGCGGTGCTGGCCGCCCTGAGCTTGCTGCCCAAGGCGAAGAGCTACGCGGGGGCTGTCGCGGCGGTCGCGGTAGTGGGTGCCTTGCTGGCGATCTCGGAGACGATCAACACGCCCGCCGGTTTCTCGATCGGCTGGGCGATGTGGCCCTTGGTGGGTTGCAGCGTGCTCCAAGCGATCACGGCTGTCGTCGTGGTTCTGTTCGACGCGGGCGTTATCAGTGCGCCGGCACCGCGACCCAAGTACGACGCTTACGCGCAGTATGGCCAATACGGGCAATACGGGCAGTACGGACAACAGCCGTATTTCGGTCAGCCGGGTGCTCAACAGCACGCGGCGCACACCCCGCAGCAGTCCGGGTACGGGTCGCAGTACGGCGGCTACCCGTCGAGCCAGAACCCGACCCCGTCGACCGGCGGATTCAGTGCCCAGCCCCCGGCGCAGTCGGGGCCCCAGTCAGTAGCGCAGCAGGGACCGTCCACACCACCCACCGGCTTCCCCAGCTTCAGCCCGCCACCAACGGTCAGTGCGGGGGGCACGGCGTCCCAGGCGGGTTCGGCGTCGGTCGATCACTTCAACCAGACCGGGGGCCAGCAGTCCTTCGACCAGGGTCAACAGCAGTCGCCTTCATCACCATCCGGGCCAGCTCCGGCCTAACCGTGCGCTCTCGCGCCTAGTCGGGGACATGCGCCAAGAGTGACACGGGTGGAGGATAACCGGGCAGCGGGCGCTCGCCAGGCGCGTGACCTCGTCAGGGTCGCGTTCGGCCCGGCGCTGGTGGCCTTGGTCATCATCGCCGCGGTCACGTTGCTTCAGTTGCTGATCGCCAACAGCGACATGACCGGCGCGTTGGGGGCCATCGCCAGTATCTGGCTCGGCGTGCACCAGGTGCCGATTTTGATCGGCGGCCGCGAACTGGGCGTAATGCCGCTGCTGCCGGTCCTGTTGATGATCTGGGCTACGGCGCGCAGCACGGCGCGGGCCACTTCTCCGTATTCGTCGTGGTTCGTGGTCCGCTGGGTTGTCGCGTCGGCGCTGGGCGGGCCCTTGCTGATGGCGGCGATCGCGCTGGCCGTCATCCACGACGCGTCGTCGGTGATCACCGAGCTGCAGACGCCCAGCGCTCTGCGCGCGTTCCTCAGCGTGCTGGTGGTGCATACCATCGGTGCGGCGATCGGCGTGTGTACCCGAGTGGGAAGACGGGCGTTGGCGGCATCGTCGCTGCCCAATTGGCTGGGTGATTCCCTGCGCGCCGCAGCGGCCGGTGTGCTGGCATTGGTCGGGCTCTCCGGCCTGGTGACGGTTGGGTCGCTGGTTGTGCACTGGGCGACGATGCAAGAGCTCTACGGGATCACCGATTCGATATTCGGCCAGTTCAGCCTCACTGTGCTGTCCGTGCTGTATGCGCCCAACGTCGTCGTCGGCACTTCGGCGGTTGCGGTCGGGTCCAGTGCTCATCTGGGCTTCGCGACGTTCAGCTCGTTCACCGTTTTTGGCGGTGACATCCCGGCACTGCCGATCCTGGCCGCGGTCCCCACGCCACCGCTGGGGCCGGTGTGGGTCGCGCTGCTGATCGTCGGCGCGTCGTCCGGTGTGGCGGTCGGGCAACAATGCGCTCGGCATGCGCTGCCGCTGGTTCCGGCGATGGCCAAACTACTGGTCGCCTCGGTCGCCGGGGCGTTGGTGATGTCATTGCTCGCATACGGCGGGAGCGGTCGGCTGGGCAACTTCGGCGATGTCGGTGTCGACCAGGGCGCTTTGGTGGTCGGTGTGTTCTTCTGGTTCTCGGTCGTCGGCTGGGTCACGGTGGTGATGTCCGGTGGGATCAGGCGTCAGCCCAGGCGGCCCAAACCCAAACCCGCGCCCGCCCCTCCGGCCGACGAACCAGCGGACTTTGCGGGGCTTTTCGCGGAGCTGGACGACGAGCCGCAGGACGACTCCGCGGATCGCGATTTGCTGGTCAGCGACGACGACGGCCCACCTCCGTCCGACGAACCAGAGCCCGGTCCTACCGAGCGCGATCCCGGGGATTAGCCGTTCTGCCCGCCTGGAAGCGACAACTCGGGTACTTGCGCGTTCCTCGGCCCGGAGTCAGTGGATTGTCGCTTCCGGCCGGGCAATCTCTAGGCGCCGGGCCTCACCGTCGGGCGGGCACCGCCGCCAGTAGGCTCGCCATGTGGCCGAACCGCTCCGCGTGCCCCCGAGTGCACCGGCGCGGGTGGTGGTGCTGGCATCGGGCACCGGTTCGCTGCTGAGCTCACTGATCGACGCCGCCGCGGGCGACTACCCGGCTCGGGTGGTCGCCGTCGGTGCGGATCGCGACTGCCTGGCCATCGAGATCGCCAGAGCGGCGTCAGTGCCGACGTTCATTGTCCGGCTTGCCGATTACCCCAACCGCGATGCCTGGGACGCCGCCATCACCGACGCCACCGCCGTGCACTCGCCCGATCTGGTCGTATCTGCCGGATTTATGAAAATCCTTGGGGCGCAGTATCTTTTACGATTCTGTGGACGTATCGTCAATACTCATCCCACGTTGCTGCCAGCGTTCCCCGGCGCACATGGAGTCACCGACGCGTTGGCCTACGGTGTGAAGGTCACAGGCGCTACGGTGCACCTGGTAGATGCCGGTACGGACACCGGGCCGATATTGGCACAGCAACCCGTTCCGGTGCTCGACGGCGATAATGAAGAGACTCTGCATGAACGCATCAAAGTCACCGAACGGAAGCTGTTGGTGGACGTGGTGGCCGCGATCGCGACCGGCGGCGTGACCCTGGTCGGAAGAAAAGCGACGATCGGACGAAAGGCGACCATAGGATGAGCACCGACGACGGGTGGGATATGTCAAAAAGGCCGATCCGCCGCGCGTTGATCAGCGTGTACGACAAGACCGGGCTAATAGAACTCGCCCAGGGACTGACTGCGGCGGGCGTCGAGATCATCTCGACCGGATCAACGGCGAAGGCCATTGGGGACAAAGGGATTCCGGTGACGCGCGTGGAAGAACTGACCGGCTTCCCCGAGGTGCTCGACGGCCGGGTCAAGACACTCCACCCGCGAGTGCACGGCGGCCTGCTAGCTGATCTACGCAAACCCGAGCACGCCGCGGCGCTTGAGCGGCTCGGGATCGCGCCGTTCGAACTGGTCGTCGTCAACCTGTACCCGTTCAGCGAAACCGTCGACTCCGGCGCGGGCATCGACGAATGCCTCGAGCAGATCGACATCGGCGGGCCGTCGATGGTCCGGGCGGCCGCGAAAAACCATCCCAGCGTGGCGGTGATCACCGACCCGCTCGGGTATGACGGAGTGCTTGCCGCGGTACGTCACGGCGGATTTACCCTCGCCGAGCGCAGAAGGCTGGCGTCGCTGGCATTTCGGCACACCGCGGAGTACGACATCGCGGTCGCGAGCTGGATGGAGTCGACGCTGGCACCCGAGCATCCGCCAACGGCATTTCCCCAGTGGTTGGGCCGCAGCTGGCGTCGCTCGGCGATGCTGCGCTATGGCGAGAACCCGCACCAGCAGGCGGCCCTCTATAGCGACCCCGGCGCCTGGCCAGGCCTGGCGCAGGCCGAGCAGCTGCACGGAAAAGACATGTCCTACAACAACTTCACCGATGCGGACGCGGCCTGGCGGGCCGCCTTCGACCACGAACAGATATGCGTGGCAATCATCAAGCACGCCAACCCATGTGGGATCGCAGTCTCGTCGGTATCGGTCGCGGACGCACATCGCAAGGCCCACGAATGCGACCCGCTGAGCGCCTACGGCGGAGTGATCGCGGCGAATACCGAAGTCAGCCTCGAGATGGCGGAGTACGTGAGCACCATCTTCACCGAAGTGATCGTCGCACCCGCCTACGCGCCGGGCGCCCTCGACGTACTGACGCGCAAGAAGAACATCCGGGTACTGGTGGCCTCCGAGCCGCTGACCGGTGGTATCGAGCTGCAACCGATCAGCGGGGGACTGCTGGTGCAGCAACGCGACGAGCTCGACGTGCACGGCGACAACCCGGCGAACTGGACCCTGGCGACCGGATCACCGGCCGATCCGAGGACGTTGACCGACCTGGTCTTTGCCTGGCGCGCCTGCCGCGCGGTCAAGTCGAACGCGATCGTGATCGCCGCCGACGGCGCCACCATCGGCGTCGGCATGGGTCAAGTCAACCGGGTCGACGCCGCCCGGCTGGCCGTCGAACGCGGTGGCGACCGAGTCCGCGGCGCGGTCGCGGCCTCCGATGCGTTCTTCCCGTTCCCCGACGGGCTCGAGGCGCTGACCGCTGCCGGAGTGAAGGCGGTGGTGCATCCGGGAGGATCGGTGCGCGACGACGAGGTGACCGCAGCGGCGGCCAACGCCGGTGTCACCTTGTACCTCACCGGAGCACGCCACTTTGCTCATTAGGGCGCACTGAGGCCAGGGGCTCGGCGCCGACGGCCCGGACCATACGACAAATCGCCGCAGCGGGCTCGGCGAGAGCTAGGTAATTTCTTGCTGGACGGCTGTAAACGCGCATAGCATCCCCATTTGGTGCGTCGACGTCGACGCCCTATCCAATTCGAGAGGAAATGTGATGCGTGCGATAACAAAACGAACAGCAGTATTCTCCGCGGCGATTGCCGGGTTCGCGCTGATCGGTGCAGGGTGCAGCCACGCGACCAAATCCGGCGAAACGACGACTCCGGCCACGACGTCCGTGACGTCGTCGGCCACCCCGGGGGCGGCTGCACCTTCGGGTCCGAGCGTGGCCCCGAGTACAACGCAGATCACGGGTGCCAACGGCACGGCCTACACGGTCGAGGGACCCATTCTCACGAAATACGACTCCCTGGCCGACGCCGCAAGGAAAGACCTGGGCGCGCCGACGCAAAACCAGCAAACGAACCCGGACGGCGGCATCTACCAGCAGTTCGACGGCGGCGTGATCATTTACAAGACGGAGGCCTATGTCGTGTGGGGCAAGATCCGCGACAAGTGGAACCAGCTCGGTGGTTCGCAGGGCAAGCTCGGTTACCCGACCAGTGACGAGGTAGATACCCCCGACGGCCTCAAGAAGTCGACCTTCGAGCACGGCACGATCACGTGGAAACCGGGTGACGCCGAGGCCACCGTCACCTACAGCTAACCGGTCACCTACCCGGTCTGTGCGTCCACCGTTGCGGTGGGCTCAAAAGACCGGCCGCAGAAGGTCGGGCAATCGATCCGAATGCCCGACCTTCGCTTGGCGGCACGTCGCTTCTCCGACGCAGCCGCGCGGGCCGCAGTGCCTTATCGACGGCACCGTCGTAGCGTGGAGTGGTGACATCACCGAGTGATCTCCCCCGAACGGTCGGCGAACTGCGTGCCGTCGGTCATCGTGAACGGGGAGTCAAGCAGGAAATCCGGGAGAATCTGCTGACTGCGCTGGCTGAGGGGGATGACGTCTGGCCGGGCATCCTGGGCTTCGATGACACCGTGTTGCCGCAGGTGGAGCGGGCGCTGATCGCTGGTCATGACTTCGTCCTGCTGGGCGAGCGCGGCCAGGGCAAGACCCGGCTGCTGCGCGCGTTGGTCGGGCTGCTTGACGAGTGGACGCCGGTGATCGGCGGGGCCGAACTGGGCGAGCATCCGTACACGCCGATCACACCGGAGTCGATCCGGCGGGCCTATGAGCTCGGCGACGACCTGCCGGTGGCCTGGAAGCACCGCAGCGAGCGCTACACCGAAAAGCTGGCCACCCCCGATACCAGCGTCGCCGACCTGGTCGGTGACATCGACCCGATCAAGGTCGCCGAGGGCCGCAGCCTCGGGGATCCCGAGACCATCGCCTACGGACTCATCCCGCGGGCGCACCGTGGCATTGTGGCGGTCAACGAACTGCCCGACCTCGCCGAGCGCATTCAAGTGTCGATGCTCAACGTCATGGAGGAGCGGGACATCCAGGTCCGCGGTTACACGCTGCGCCTGCCGTTGGACGTGTTGGTGGTCGCCAGCGCCAACCCCGAGGACTACACCAACCGTGGTCGCATCATCACTCCGCTCAAAGACCGGTTCGGCGCCGAGATCCGCACCCACTACCCGCTAGAGCTGGAGGCTGAGATGGGCGTCATCGCGCAGGAGGCCCACCTGAACGCCCAGGTGCCCGACTATCTCATGCAGGTGCTCGCGCGGTTTGCCCGTTACCTGCGGGAGTCCAGTTCGATCGATCAGCGGTCAGGGGTGTCGGCGCGGTTCGCGATCGCGGCGGCAGAGACGGTCGCGGCCGCTGCCCGGCACCGCGGCGCGGTGCTGGGGGAGACGGATCCGGTAGCCCGAGTGGTCGACCTGGGCACGGTGATCGACGTGTTGCGCGGCAAGCTCGAGTTCGAGTCCGGTGAGGAAGGCCGCGAACAGGCGGTGCTCGAGCACCTCTTGCGCCGCGCGACCGCTGACACCGCATCGCGTGTACTGGGCGGCGTCGATGTCGGTTCGTTGGTGGCGGCGGTCGAGGCCGGTTCGGCGGTGACGACGGGCGAGCGGGTGTCAGCCAAGGACGTGCTGGCCGCGGTTCCGGGCCTGCCGGTCGTGGACAGAATCGCGAGGAAGCTCAACGCCGAAACCGAAGGCGAGCGCGCCGCAGCGCTGGAACTGGCGCTGGAGGCTTTGTACCTGGCCAAACGAATCGACAAGGTGTCCGGGGAGGGTCAAACCGTCTATGGCTGAACCGGTTAAGGGGCACTCACTACGCTACTCGGCGTACACCGGCGGGCCTGATCCGCTGGCTCCGCCGGTGGATCTGCGCGAGGCGCTCGAGCAGATCGGTCAGGACGTCATGGCCGGCACCTCGCCGCGCCGTGCGCTGTCCGAGCTGCTGCGCCGCGGCACCAAGAATATGCACGGTGCTGACCGGCTCGCGGCCGAGGCGAACCGGCGTAGGCGGGAGTTGTTGCGCCGCAACAACTTAGACGGGACATTGCAGGAGATCAAGAAGCTGCTCGACGAGGCTGTGCTGGCCGAACGCAAGGAGCTGGCCCGCGCGCTGGACGACGACGCTCGCTTTGGCGAACTTCAGCTGGACGCGCTGCCGGCGTCGCCGGCCAAGGCCGTCCAGGAGCTTTCCGACTACAACTGGCGCAGCTTCCAGGCTCGCGAAAAGTACCAGCAAATCAAGGATTTGCTCGGCCGCGAGATGCTGGACCAACGCTTCGCGGGCATGAAGCAAGCGCTTCAGGGCGCCACCGACGAGGATCGCCAGCGCGTCAACGAGATGTTGGACGACCTCAATGACTTGCTGGACAAGCACGCTCGCGGTGAGGACAGGCAACAGGACTTTCAAGACTTCATGGACAAGCACGGCGAGTTCTTCCCGGAGAACCCGCGCAATGTCGAGGAGCTGCTGGACTCACTGGCCAAGCGCGCCGCCGCCGCGCAGCGCTTCCGCAACAGTCTTAGCCCGGAGCAGCGTGCCGAACTGGATGCCTTGGCCCAGCAGGCGTTTGGCTCTCCGGCACTGATGCAGGCGTTGAATCGGCTCGATGCGCATCTGCAGGCCGCGCGGCCGGGTGAAGACTGGACCGGGTCCGAGCAGTTCTCCGGCGATAACCCGTTCGGCATGGGCGAGGGTACCCAGGCACTGGCCGACATCGCCGAGCTGGAGCAGCTGGCCGAGCAGCTCTCGCAAAGCTATCCGGGCGCCACCATGGATGACGTCGATCTCGACGCGCTGGCGCGCCAGCTCGGCGACCAGGCCGCCATCGATGCCCGAACACTCGCCGAATTGGAACGCGCACTGGTCAATCAGGGTTTCCTGGATCGTGGTTCCGATGGCCAGTGGCGACTCTCCCCGAAAGCCATGCGCAGGCTTGGCGAGACGGCGTTACACGATGTGGCACAACAGCTTTCCGGCCGCCGCGGCGAGCGTGATCATCGGCGCGCGGGAGCCGCGGGCGAGCTGACCGGTGCAACTCGGCCCTGGCAGTTCGGTGACACCGAGCCGTGGAACATCTCCCGCACGTTGACCAACGCGGTACTGCGGCAGGCAGGAACCGCGACCCTGGACGGCCCGGTCAGCCCACTTAAGATCACCGTCGACGATGTCGAGGTCTCCGAGACCGAGACACGCACGCAGGCTGCGGTGGCGCTGTTGGTCGACACCTCGTTTTCGATGGTGATGGAGAATCGCTGGCTGCCGATGAAGCAGACGGCGCTCGCGCTCAATCACCTGGTGTGCACACGATTCCGCTCGGATGCTCTGCAGATCATCGCGTTTGGCCGTTACGCGCGGACGGTGACGGCCGCTGAGCTCACGGGTCTGGAGGGCGTCTACGAGCAGGGCACTAACCTGCATCACGCGCTGGCGCTGGCAGGTCGTCATCTGCGCCGGCACCCCAGCGCGCAGCCCGTCGTGCTGGTGGTGACTGATGGTGAGCCGACCGCTCACCTCGAGGACTTTGACGGGGATGGAGCTGGTTCTGCTGTGTTCTTTGATTACCCGCCGCATCCCCGGACCATCGCCCACACCGTGCGCGGATTCGACGATATGGCCCGGCTCGGTGCGCAGGTGACGATCTTCCGGCTGGGCAGCGACCCCGGCCTGGCACGGTTTATCGACCAGGTCGCCCGACGTGTCGAGGGACGCGTCGTGGTGCCCGATCTCGACGGCCTGGGAGCGGCCGTAGTGGGTGACTACCTGCGGTCCCGACGTCGTCGGTAGCGCGCTCAGCTGGCGTCAGCGGTTTCGGTGGTTGCGCGCCTTTCGGGCGGTGCCTTGGGAGCCTCCGCCGGTGCCCCCGGGCGCGTGACCAGGCCGTTCGCCTGCTAGGGGCAGGACCTGCGGGCTTTGCGCCTGATGCCCACGCCGCCCCATAGCGCGAAGCCGCGAATGTTCACTTTCGGCGCGCCGGGCGTGCCCTGGCCCAGGACCTTGCGGTCAAAGCCGCCCATCACGCCGCGGCCACGGATCTCGACGTTGACTTCGGGCGGCAGCAGGATGTTCTGTCCGCCCATGATCGAGACCGCGTAGATCTCGACTTCGGTCGAGGTGAAGTCGGCGTAGCGCAGATCCACCACCCCGCTGCCCCAGAAGGTGAACGTGGTCAGCTTCTTCGGCACATTCCATCGGCCCCGCCGCTCGAATCCGCTCATCAGGGCTAGCAGCAGCATGGACGGCGCCGGATTGGGTTTGCCGCCCCTGCGCGGGTTTATCGCCGAACCCGGCAGGTCAGCCCTGAGCTGATCCAGCTCCTCATACGTTTTCGCCGCGTAAGCCCTGGTCAGGCGGTCTTCATAGTCTTTCAGCTGCAGGCGGCCCTGCTCGGCTGCGTACGCCAGCAACTGCGCAACCTGTATGCGATCCGTGTCGGCGGCATCCGACGATTCGTCGCGCGTGTCTTTCGCATCGCGCTGCGCTGAGTTGCTCATCATCCATGAGCGTACGACGTACAGGCTTTGCTGCAAGAGGGTGGCTAAACTGAAACCTTCCTCCCAGGCTGTGCTCAATTGCTCGCCTCTCCCCCGCAAGCGGGCGGTACCCCCACGGGCCGCCCCGCGGCCCGCATCGTCAGCAAGCGCGCTTAATCATCGGGCCGTTCCGGCAGCTCAGCCGGAGGGGACCCAGCTGGGTGGACGTTTCTGCAGGAACGCCAGCATGCCTTCGCGAGCTTCGTCGGACACGAACAGCCGGGCCGACTCCTCGGTGAGCCGTTCGGCGTCGCGGTCGAACGCTTCGAGTACGGCGGCTGTGGTCAGCGCCTTCGAGGCCGCAAGGCCCTGGGGCGAGCCGCGGCCCACATCGGCGACCAGGTTGGCCACCGCGGCTTCCACGTCGTCGGCTGCCATCGTGATCAGTCCGATTTCCGCGGCTTCGCGGGCACCGAATGTCTCGCCGGTGAGGTAGTAACGCGCCGCGGCCCGCGCCGACATCTTCGGCAGCAGCGTCAGCGAGATGATCGCCGGAGCGACACCGATCCGGGCTTCGGTCAGCGCGAAGGTGCTGCTCGGACCGGCGACCGCGATATCGCAGGCGCTGACCAGGCCGAACCCGCCTGCCCGGACATGCCCGTTGATGGCGGCGATCACCGGCAACGGCGACTCGACGATGGCGCGCAACAGCGCGGTCAGCTCCCGGGCCCGAGCCGCGGCCACGTCGAACGGGTTTCCGCCGCTCGCCTCGCTGAGATCGGCGCCAGCACAGAACGTTCCGCCGGTGTGACCGAGCACCACCACCCGCACCGCCGGATCGGCCGCCGCGTCTCGCAGCCCCTGGTGCAGTTGGCTGACAAGCACGCTAGAAAGCGCGTTGCGATTGTGCGGAGAGTTCAGCGTCAGCCGGGCGAACGGGCCTCCGGCATCGGCCGGGCCGGCGTATTCGACGAGCATGTCCATCAGTCGGACTCAGTAGGACCGGGGCAGGCCCAGGGTTGTCTGCGCGACGAAGTTCAGCACCATCTCGCGACTGATCGGCGCGATCCGCCCCAGCCGCGCCGACGCCAGCATGGCGGCAACGCCGTACTCCTTGGTCAACCCGTTGCCCCCCATTGACTGCACGGCCTGGTCGACCGAGCGCGTCGCCGCTTCGGCCGCAGCGTATTTGGCCATGTTGGCGGCCTCGGCAGCGCCCATGTCCTCGCCGCTGTCGTAAAGCGTCGCGGCCTTTTGCATCATCAGCTTGGCGAGCTCGACCTCGATGTGACACTGCGCCAACGGATGTGACAGGCCTTGGTGCGCACCGATCGGAGTGGACCAGACCTGGCGGGTCTTGACGTAGTCGACGGCCCTTGCGAGCGCGAATCGTCCCATGCCCACCGAGCTGGCCGCACCCATGATGCGCTCCGGGTTCAGGCCGGCGAAAAGCTGTGCGATGGCGGCGTCCTCGGCCCCGACGAGCGCATCGGAGGGCAGCCGGACATCGTCGAGGAAAACCTGGAATTGGCGTTCGGGGCTAATCAGCTCCATTTCGATTGGGGTGTAGGTGAAGCCGCGGGCATCGGTGGGCACCACGAACAGCGCCGGGCGCAGCTTGCCGGTCTTGGCTTCCTCGGTGCGACCCACCACCAGCACCGCCTGGGCTTGGTCGATGCCGGAGATAAAGACCTTCTGGCCCTTGAGGATCCAGTCGCTGCCCTCGCGGCGGGCGGTCGTGGTGATCTGGTGCGAGTTGGAGCCGGCGTCCGGCTCGGTGATCGCGAACGCCATCGTCAACGAGCCGTCGGCAATGCTTGGAATCCAGCGCTGCTTCTGCTCGTCGGTGCCGAACCTGCTGATAATGGTGCCGTTGATGGCAGGCGACACCACCATCAGCAGCAGGGCGCACCCCGCGGCCGCCATCTCCTCCATCACCAGTGACAGCTCGTACATCCCGGCGCCACCACCACCGTACTCTTCGGGCAGGTTCACCCCGAGGAAGCCGAGTTTGCCTGCCTCAGACCATAACTCGTCGGTGTGCTGGTGTGCGCGCGCCCTTTCCAGGTAGTACTCATGGCCGTAGTTGGACGCCCACGCGGCCACCGCCTTGCGCAGGGCCTGGCGTTCCTCGCTTTCAATGAAGCTGGTATTGGTCATTCCCGATCTCCTTCGTGGGCATATTGGGGCGCTTTTACTCTGGCCAGGACGGCGCCAACTTCGACTTGCTGACCGGTCTTGACGTTGAGGTCGGCGAGCACGCCGTCCGCCGGCGCGGCGATGGTGTGTTCCATCTTCATCGCCTCCAGCCAGATCAGTGGCTGACCGGCGGTGACGGTTTCGCCGACCGCGGCGCCGAGTCGGATGACGTTGCCGGGCATGGGCGCTACCAGAGACCCCTGTTCGACAGCCGAAGCCGGCTCGGGGAAGCGTGGCAGCGCGACCAGGTGAACGGGCCCACGCGCCGAATCGACGTAGATGTCCTGATCGTTGGGGCCGTAGCGGGCAACCGCAAAGCTGCAGGCCACCCCGTCGGCGTCGGCCAGCACGACCTCGTCGGCCGCGGACGAGACAAGTTGCACCGGTTCACCGCCTGCAAACACCAATCCGTTTCTGGTGAACCGATATTCGACCCGGTGCTCGTTGCCTTCAAAGTTACCCGCGTCGCGGTAGCTCTTGACCTGATAGCCGGACGCCAGGTTTCGCCAGCCACTGGGTATTGAGCCGAAGACGGGGGCGAGAGCACGATTGTGTGCGGCGTCGGCGAGCGCGGCGGCGATCGCCGACAAACGGACCGTCGCGGCGTCGGCCAGCGGTGTGGACAGCTCCGCGGGGCCGTGCGTGTCGAAAAACGCGGTGTCGGTCGCGCCGTCGAGGAACGCGGGGTGCCGCAGTACGTTCACCAGCAGCTCGCGGTTGGTGCGTACGCCGTGCACGTGTGCGCGGGCCAGCGCGTTGGCGAGCACCAGCGCTGATTGCCGGCGCGTCGGTGCATAGGAGATGACCTTGGCAAGCATCGGGTCGTAGTGAATCGACACCGTGGAGCCGCCGACAATGCCGGAATCCAGCCGGATCCCGGTTCGCTGTCCCAGCGTGTCGAACTGCGTCCGAACCGCCGGTACATCGAAGGTATGCACCAGGCCGGCCTGCGGCTGCCAGCCCTGTGCGGGATCCTCGGCATAGAGCCGCGCCTCGATCGAATACCCTTGGGCAACAGGAGGGTCGGCGTCGAGGCGGTCGCCACCGGCGACCGCGAGCTGCAGTTCGACGAGGTCGAGCCCGGTGGTCTCTTCGGTGATCGGGTGCTCGACCTGCAGCCGGGTGTTCATCTCCAGGAAGTAGAACTCCCCGTCATCGTCGGCGAGGAACTCCACCGTCCCGGCACCGGTATAGCCGATCGCGGCGGCAGCCAGCCGGGCGGCGTCGAACAGCTTGGCGCGCATGCCCGGTGTGCGCTCAACCAAGGGCGATGGAGCCTCTTCGATGATCTTCTGGTGGCGGCGCTGAATGGAGCATTCCCGTTCACCGACGGCCCACACCGTGCCGTGGGTGTCGGCGAGGACTTGAACCTCGACATGGTGCCCGGTGGGCAGGTAGCGCTCACAGAACACGGTCGGGTCGCCGAATGCGGACTGGGCTTCGCGCCGGGCCGCGGCGACTTCGCCGGGCAGAGCTGATAATTCGCGAACCACCCGCATGCCACGACCGCCGCCGCCCGCGGACGCCTTGACCAGCACCGGCAGCTGCGCCTCGGTGACCGAGTCGGGGTCGAGTTCGTCGAGCACCGGCACTCCGGCGGCGGCCATAAGCTGCTTGGACTCGATCTTGGAGCCCATCGCCCGCACCGCATCCACCGGCGGCCCGATCCAGGCCAGGCCTGCGTCCTGGACGGCGGCCGCGAAGTCGGCGTTCTCCGAGAGGAATCCATAGCCGGGGTGTACCGCGTCGGCGGCGGCGGCGCGGGCCGCCGCGACAATGGCCTCGGCATTCAGATAGTCATTCGTCTTCGGCAGCCGTACCCGGGCGTCGGCCTCGGCGACGTGCGGCGCGGCGGCGTCCGGGCCGGTGTATACGGCGACTGTGCCCAGGCCCAGCCGCCGGCAGGTAGCGAACACCCGTCGGGCGATCTCGCCCCGGTTGGCAACCAGCACTCGAGTGATTCCCATGAGGCTCACATCCGGAAGACGCCGAAGTTCGACGTCCCCTTGATCGGGCCATTGGCCATGGCGGACAAACACATTCCTAGTACGGTGCGGGTGTCGCGCGGGTCGATCACCCCGTCGTCATAGAGCCGACCAGACAAAAACAGCGGCAGCGACTCGGCTTCGATCTGCGCTTCGATGGCGGCCCGTAACGACGCATCGGCCGCTTCGTCAACTTGTTGACCGCGGACCTGCGCGGCCGCGCGGCTGACAATGGAGATCACACCAGCCAGCTGTGCACCGCCCATCACCGCGGCCTTGGCGCTGGGCCAGGCGAACAGAAACCGGGGGTCGTAGGCCCGGCCGCACATGCCGTAGTGCCCGGCGCCATAGGAGGCGCCGATCAGCAGTGAGATGTGCGGGACCGTGGAGTTGGAGACGGCGTTGATCATCATCGAGCCGTGCTTGATCATCCCGCGTTCTTCGTAGTCCTTACCCACCATGTAGCCGGTGGTGTTGTGCAAGAACAACAGTGGTGTGTCGGAGCGATTGGCCAGCTGAATGAACTGGGTGGCTTTCTGCGATTCCTCGCTGAAGAGCACGCCGCGGGCATTGGCCAAGATGCCCAACGGATAACCATGCAGCCGGGCCCAGCCGGTCACCAGCGACGAACCGTACATCATTTTGAATTCGTCGAATTCGGAGCCGTCGACGATGCGGGCGATCACTTCCCGCGGATCGAAGGGGATACGCAGGTCCGACGGCACAATACCGATCAGTTCCTCAGCGTCGAACAATGGTCCAGTGACCGGCCCGGGCGCGGGTCCTTGTTTGACCCAGTTCAGCCGCGCCACGATGCGGCGCCCGATCCGCAGCGCGTCGAGTTCGTCGACGGCGAAGTAGTCACCTAAACCCGAAATTCGCGAGTGCATTTCGGCGCCGCCCAGCGACTCGTCGTCGGACTCCTCGCCGGTGGCCATCTTAACCAGCGGCGGGCCGGCCAGAAAGACCTTCGAGCGTTCCTTGATCATCACGACGTGGTCGGACATCCCGGGGACGTAGGCGCCACCCGCGGTGGAGTTGCCGAATACCAGGGCGATGGTGGGGATCCCGCCCGCTGACAGCCGGGTCAGGTCGCGGAACATTTGCCCGCCGGGAATGAAAACTTCCTTCTGGGTGGGCAGGTCGGCTCCGCCGGATTCCACCAGTGAGATGACCGGAAGCCGGTTCTGGAACGTGATCTGGTTGGCGCGCAGGATCTTTCGCAATGTCCACGGATTGCTGGTACCGCCTTTGACCGTCGGGTCGTTAGCGACGATCATGCATTCCACACCAGACACTGCGCCGATGCCGGTGACCGAGCTGGCGCCGACCTGGAACTCGCTGCCCCACGCTGCCAGCGGGCACAGCTCCAGGAACGGGGAGTCCGGGTCAACGAGCAGCTCGATGCGTTCTCGGGCGGTCAGCTTGCCGCGGGCGTGGTGGCGCTCGACGTATTTGGGTCCGCCACCGCCGAGCGCCTTGGCAAGCTCGGCTTCGATCTCGGCGAGCTTTGTACTCGCCGCCGATGCAGCCTCGATGTAGCTAGCAGCAGCGGGATCGAGCGTGGAATGCAGCACGGTCATGATCGGAATCCAAGGGTTTTCGCGGCCAGTGCGATCATGATTTCGGTGGTCCCGCCGCCGATACCCAGGATTCGCATGTCTCGGTATTGGCGTTCGACTTCGGATTCGGACATGTAGCCCATACCGCCGAACAGCTGAACGGCTTGGTGGGCAACCCACTCCCCGGCCTCGACGGCGGTGTTCTTGGCGAAACACACTTGCGCGATCAGGTTTGTCTCCCCGGCGAGCTGACGCTCCACCACATTGCGCGCATAGACCCGGGCGACATCGATGCGGCGGGCCATCTCGGCCAGCGTGTTCTGCACCGACTGGCGGGATATCAGCGGGCGGCCGAACGTCTCCCGGCCGCGACACCACTGCACCGTGAGGTCCAGACACCGCTGCGCGCTCGAATACGCTTGCGCGGCAAGGCCGATGCGTTCAGACACGAATGCCTGGGCGATCTGAGTGAATCCGCTGTTCTCTGCGCCGATGAGATTGGCTGCCGGCACGCGCACGTCGGCGAAGGACAGCTCCGCGGTGTCTGAGGACCGCCACCCCATCTTGTCCAGCTTGCGGCTGACCGCAAACCCGGGTGTGCCCTTCTCGATCACCAGCAGCGAAATCCCGGCTGCGCCAGGACCGCCGGTGCGCACCGCGGTAACGACGTAGTCGGCGCGTACTCCGGAGGTGATGTAGGTCGTGGCGCCGTTGACGACATAGTGGTCGGCGTCTAAGACCGCGGTGGTGCGTAGGTGCCCGACGTCCGACCCGCCTCCTGGTTCGGTGATGGCGAGCGCGCCGATCTTCTGGCCGGCCAACGTCGGCCGCACAAACGTGTCGATCAGCGGCGCGTCGCCGGACGCGATCATGTGGGGCACCGCGATGCCGCAGGTGAACAGCGACGCGAAGACCCCTCCCGGTGCGCCGGCCTGATGCACTTCTTCGCAGATGATCACCGAGTCGGCGCCGTCGCCGCCGCCACCCCCGACCGCTTCGGGAAAGCCCGCCCCCAGCAGGCCGGTTGCCCCGG
This sequence comes from Mycobacterium sp., assembly GCA_035515675.1. Taxonomy (GTDB): domain Bacteria; phylum Actinomycetota; class Actinomycetes; order Mycobacteriales; family Mycobacteriaceae; genus Mycobacterium. Next base: position 13,651 of record DATJBA010000325.1, on the reverse strand, counting down.
CGCGCCGGTGCAAGTCGCGCGGCAAGTCTCCGGTGCGCTCCCACTCGTCGATGTTGGGCAGGATCTCGCGTTCTGTAAAGGAGCGCACCGTCTTTCGCAACTGTTCGCGCTCCGGCGTGGTCCAGATACTCACAGTGTCGTGGAAAAGATTCATAAAAGTCTTTCCGGGATGTCGATGTAGCGGCTGCGCAGCCATTCGCCGAGCCCCTTGGCCTGAGGATCGAATCGAGCCTGGTAGGCGACGCCCTGGCCCAGGATGCCGTCGATGACGAAGTTCACTGCCCGCAAATTCGGCAGCACGTGGCGGGTGACATCGAAGTCCGCCGTTTCGGGCAGCAACTCCTTGAGCCGCTCGACGGTCAGCGCGTTGGCAAGCCATCGCCATTGTTCGTCAGTGCGGACCCAGACCCCGACGTTGGCCGATCCGCCCTTGTCGCCGCTGCGGGCCCCGGCGACGCGGCCCAGCGGCACCGTGCGCACGGGGCCAGCCGGAAGCAGCTCCGGCAACGGTGGGGGATCGACGGGAGCCAGTTCCAAAGTGTCCGTGGCGCACGGGATCTCGGTGCGGGTGCCGTCGGGGTGCACTGCGATGTGCGGCACCCGCTTGGCGTCGACGTAGCCGGCGGTGAACACGCCGTAGACCTGACCTTCGCCCGGCGGGGCGGTCACGTGAAAGCCCGGATAACTGGCAAGCGCCAATTCCACTGCGGCTGAGGAGAATTGGCGTCCGACATTGGTGGGGTCGGGATCGCGGACAACGCAGTGCAGCAGCGCGCTGGCGGCTTCCTCGGTATCGGCGCCGGCGTGGTCGGTGCGGGCCAGGGTCCACTGCAGCTCGGCGGGCTTGACTGTGAGCGCTGCCTCGAGCTGCCGGCGTACCAAGTCGGCTTTGGCCTCGATATCCAGGCCGGTCAGCACGAATGTCATGGCGTTGCGGAAGCCGCCGATGCTGTTCAGCGACACCTTGCACGTAGGCGGCGGCGGTTCGCCGAGCACACCGCTGATGTGCACCCGGTCGGGACCGTCTGCAGACAGCTCGATGGTGTCCATCCGCGCGGTGACGTCGGGGTTGGCGTAGCGCGCGCCGGTGATCTCGTAGAGCAACTGCGCGGTGACGGTGTCGACGCTGACCAGGCCGCCGGTGCCGGGATGCTTGGTAATCACTGACGAGCCGTCGGCGTTGACCTCGGCCAGTGGAAAACCGGCGTGGAGGAGGCCGGGGACTGCTGGGATTTCCGCGAAGAACGAGTAGTTGCCGCCCGTGGCCTGGACACCGCATTCGATGACGTGGCCGGCGACCACGGCGCCGGCGAGTTCGTTGTAGTCGGCGCGCCCCCAGCCGAAGTGCGCCGCCGCCGCCCCGACGATCACCGAGGCGTCAGTGACCCGGCCGGTGACGACGACGTCAGCTCCGTCGTTGAGGCAATCGACAATCCCCCACGCGCCCAGGTAGGCGTTCGCGGTCAGCGGCGTGCCCAGATTCAGTTCCGCCGCACACGGCTGCAGGTCGTCACCTTCGACGTGGGCGATCCGGGCGTCAACACCCAGGCGCTCGGCCAGCGCGCGTATCGCGTCAGCCAGCCCGGCCGGGTTGAGGCCGCCGGCGTTGGCGACAATGCGAACCCCGCGGTCGCAGGCCTCACCCAGGCAATCCTCGAGCTGGATCAGGAAGGTCTTGGCGTAGCCGCGGTCGGGGTGCTTCATCCGGTCGCGACCCAGAATGAGCATGGTGAGTTCGGCCAGGTAGTCGCCGGTGAGGTAGTCCACGTCGCCGTCGGTGAGCATTTCGCGCATCGCCGATAACCGGTCGCCGTAGAACCCCGAGCAGTTCGCGATCCGCACGACACCGCAGCGACCAGAAGCAGAGGCCATGGGCGTCCTCCATTCAGGGACTTACCGGTGAGCGCCGCCAACCAACCGGTAGGTTAGCGGGTACCGCCGGTGTCACGTCAAGGATGCCTCGTTGGTGCTGGTGGTGCCGTTGCACACCCGGCCAGGGGTAGATGAGCCCCGCGGTAGGCGCGCATTTTGGTGACCAGCAGGGCAGGCGACTATTCTTGAGGGCAATTGTCGCGCGTTCGGCCCGACCGGCCATGCCGCGCGACAGCCCGATTCGAACCCCCAGATGAGGAGTAAGGCCCGACCATGGCCACACCCAAGCGCAGGATGTCGCGCGCGAACACCCGAAGCCGTCGCGCGCAGTGGAAGGCCGCCCGGACCGAGCTCGTCGGTGTGACGGTGGCAGGTCAGCGGCACAAATTACCCCGCAGGCTGCTCAAGGCGGCCCGCCTTGGTCTCATCGATCTCGACCGGCGTTAACCCGATTACCCACTGCCTCTCGCAAGCAGGCGGCCCGGAATTCCAATTAACTACCCGGCGCGCCTCTCAGGCCGCTCTCAGGCGCTAGGACGAAACTAGTGGCCGTGCGGATACTTGTCGTCGACGACGATCGCGCGGTGCGCGAGTCGCTGCGCAGGTCGCTTTCCTTCAACGGTTACTCGGTCGAGTTGGCCCATGACGGGGTGGAGGCCCTCGACATGATTGCCCGCGACCGGCCCGACGCGCTCGTCCTGGATGTGATGATGCCGCGGCTGGACGGCTTGGAGGTGTGCCGTCAGCTTCGCAGCACCGGCGACGACCTACCGATCCTGGTGCTTACCGCCCGCGATTCGGTCTCCGAGCGGGTCGCCGGCCTGGACGCTGGCGCTGATGACTATCTGCCGAAGCCATTCGCCCTCGAAGAGCTGTTGGCGCGTATGCGAGCGTTGCTGCGCCGGACCAAGCCCGATGACGACGCCGCGTCGGTCGCCCTGGGGTTCTCCGACCTGACTTTGGACCCGGTGACCCGCGAAGTCACCCGCGGGCAACGCCGGATCAGCCTGACCCGCACCGAGTTCGCATTGCTGGAAATGCTGATCGCCAATCCGCGGCGGGTGCTCACCCGCAGTCGCATTCTCGAGGAAGTGTGGGGATTCGACTTTCCGACCTCGGGTAATGCGCTGGAGGTCTATGTCGGGTATCTGCGCCGCAAAACAGAAGCCGATGGCGAGCCCCGGCTGATCCACACGGTGCGTGGGGTGGGTTACGTGCTACGGGAGACGCCCCCCTGATGATCCGGTTCGACCGGCGACGGCGCGCACCGCTGCGAGCCAGCGGCTCGTTGTCCCTACGCTGGCGGGTGATGCTGCTGGCGATGTCGATGGTGGCGATGGTCGTCGTGCTGATGGCATTCGCTGTCTACGCAGTGATTTCGGCGGCGCTGTACGGCGACATCGACAATCAGCTGCAGAGCCGGGCGCAGATGCTGATCGCTAGCGGTTCGTTGGCCGCCGATCCAGGAAAGGCCATCGAGGGCACCGCCTATTCGGATGTCAATGCGATGCTGGTGAACCCGGGCCACTCGATTTACACCGCGCAACAGCCGGGCCAGACCCTGCCGGTCGGTTCGCCGGAGAAGGCCGTGATTCGCGGTGAGTTGTTCATGTCGCGGCGCACCGCCTCCGATCAACGGATACTTGCCATTCACCTACCCAACGGCAGTTCGCTGCTGATCTCGAAGAGCCTGAAGCCGACCGAAGCGGTGATGACCAAATTGCGCTGGGTGTTGCTGATCGTCGGCGGCATCGGCGTCGCGGTCGCCGCGGTGGCTGGTGGCATGGTCACCAGAGCGGGGCTGCGTCCGGTGGGTCGGCTGACCGAAGCGGCCGAACGGGTGGCGCGGACTGACGACCTGCGGCCCATCCCGGTGTTCGGTAGTGACGAATTGGCCAGGCTCACTGAGGCATTCAACTTGATGCTGCGGGCGCTGGCCGAGTCCCGGGAGCGGCAGGCGCGGCTGGTCACCGATGCCGGACATGAATTGCGCACCCCGCTGACCTCGCTGCGCACCAACGTCGAACTGTTGATGGCCTCGATGGAACCGGGAGCGCCGCGGCTACCCGAGCAGGAGATGGTCGACCTGCGGGCCGACGTGGAGGCGCAGATCGAGGAATTGTCCACCCTGGTAGGTGATTTGGTGGATCTCAGTCGTGGCGACGTTGGCCAGGTGGTGCACGAGCCGGTCGACATGTCCGAGGTGATTGATCGCAGCCTGGAGCGAGTCAGGCGGCGGCGCAACGATATCCACTTCGATGTCGAGGTGATCGGATGGCAGGTCTACGGCGACGTCGCCGGGCTGTCCCGCGCGGCACTGAACCTCATGGACAACGCGGCCAAGTGGAGCCCGCCGGGCGGCCATGTCGGTGTCAGGATGAGGCAACTCGACCCATCACACGCTGAGTTGGTGGTCTCCGACCATGGCCCGGGGATTCCACCGTACGAGCGCGGTTTGGTGTTCGAGCGGTTCTACCGATCGATGACGGCACGGGCGCTGCCAGGTTCGGGACTTGGGTTGGCGATCGTCAAACAGGTGGTGCTCAACCACGGCGGGTTGCTTCGGGTCGAGGACACCGTGCCGGGAGGGCAGCCCCCGGGAACATCCTTCTACGTGCTGCTGCCCGGTCGGCCGATGCCGGTTTCGACGTACCTGACGCCCGGGGCCGACACCAAGACCGACGTGGGCGTACCCGTGGCCGACAACGAGGAGAACTCTCGGGATTCGGCGAACGTTATCTCAGTGGACTCTCAGTCTACGCGGGCAAGGTAGTTCTGCAGTTACTGTTGGAATCGAGCCAAGCCCAGCCGACAAGAAGCCGGAATAGGCGAAATAGAGAAAAGAGCGAACGTAGCGACATGACGAATGACCCGAGGTATTCGCCACCGCCGCAGCAGCCGGGATACCGTACCGCGCCTAATCAGCCTGTGCCTTCCCCGCTTGCAGGGGGACCCCACCCCAGCCATGCGGGGACCCCAGCGTATGCGCAGGGGCACCAGCAACCGTACAACCAGCAGTTCGACTGGCGCTACCAGCCGTCGCAGACAACTCAGGCGACCCAGCACCGTCAGCCCTACGATCCGTTCAACGGTACCGGGCCGGGTCGGATACCTGGGGGTATCGGGGCGGGTCCGACACCCGGGATGCTGCCGCCGATGCCGCCCCTACCCGCGCCGGTACGCCAAAAACGGTCCCGCGCAGGCATGTTGGCGGTAGGCGCGCTGGCGATCGCGGTGGTGTCGGCCGGTATCGGCGGGGCCGCGGCAACAGTCGTCGAGCTGGGCACCCACTCCACCGGCGGTAACGGCGGTGGGATAATCCCAGGGGCTGCTCCCAGCGTCCCGGCAGCGAACATGCCACCCGGCAGCGTCGAACAGGTTGCGTCCAAGGTTGTGCCCAGCGTCGTCATGTTGGAGACCGATTTGGGTCGCCAGTCGGAAGAGGGCTCTGGCGTCATCATGTCAGCCGACGGGCTGATTCTGACCAACAACCATGTGATCGCGGCTGCCGCGAACCCTGGCAAAGGTCCTGGTGGAGCTGCTAATCCAGCGCCGAAAACGACGGTTACCTTCTCCGATGGCCGCACCGCGTCCTTCACGGTGGTCGGTGCCGATCCCACCAGTGATATCGCCGTGGTTCGTGTGCAGGGCACTTCCGGGCTCACCCCCGTCTCCATGGGCTCCTCGTCGGATCTGCGTGTCGGCCAGCCGGTGGTGGCGATCGGGTCACCGTTGGGTCTGGCGGGCACGGTGACTACCGGAATCGTCAGTGCGCTCAACCGGCCGGTGTCGACGACGGGGGAGTCGGGCAACCAGAATACGGTGCTGGACGCGATCCAGACCGATGCCGCGATCAACCCCGGTAACTCAGGCGGTGCGTTGGTCAACATGAGCGGCCAGCTGGTGGGTGTCAACTCGGCAATCGCCACGCTGGGCGCGGATTCAGGTGATGCGCAAAGCGGCTCGATCGGCCTTGGCTTTGCGATTCCGGTCGACCAGGCCAAGCGCATCGCCGACGAGTTGATCAGCACCGGCAAGGCGACGCATGCCTCGCTTGGCGTGCAGGTGACCACCGACAAGGGCACCCCGGGCGCCAAGGTCATGGATGTGGTACAGGGCGGTGCCGCCGCGAGTGCCGGAGTGCCCAAGGGTGTGGTTGTCACCAAGGTCGACGACCGTCCGATCAACAGCGCTGACGCCTTGGTTGCCGCGGTGCGGTCCAAAGCGCCCGGCGACAAGGTATCGCTGACCTTCCAGGACCCCGCTGGTGGAAACCGCACCGTGCAGGTCACCCTCGGCAAGGCGGATCAGTGATGAGAGTCGATGAGATGTTGTCGGGGCTCGGATATACGGTTGCACCCATGGAGACGGGTGCGGAGTTGGTAGTCGTCGGTCGGGCTTTGGTTGTGGTGGTCGACGATCGCACCGCCCACGGGGACGAGGATCACAGTGGGCCGCTGGTCACCGAGCTGCTGACCGAGGCGGGGTACGTTGTCGACGGTGTGGTGGCCGTTGCGGCTGACGAGGTCGAGATCCGCAACGCGCTGAACACCGCGGTGATCGGTGGGGTGGACCTGGTGGTCTCGGTCGGCGGGACGGGAGTCACACCACGCGATGTCACTCCGGAGGCCACCCGCGACATCCTGGATCGAGAAATCCTGGGTATCGCGGAAGCCATTCGCTCCTCGGGGCTGTCCGCAGGAATCATCGATGCCGGATTGTCACGCGGTTTGGCCGGTGTGTCCGGAAGTACGTTGGTGGTCAACCTCGCCGGTTCGCGTTATGCGGTGCGCGACGGGATCGCGACGCTGAATCCGCTCGCCGCTCAGATCATCGGGCAATTGTCGAGCCTGGAGATCTGAACTAGGCCGAGCGTGGGAGTTGCTGGACGAATCACCCGGCAACTCGGTGGTGGGTCACTGTGATTGGGCGTCCGCACGGGGTCCGTGGCTTGGGGTGGGTGTCTTGTCGGCTCCACCGTGTCTGCCTGACAAGTCGCCATCGGTTTGCGCGAGAAGGTCGCGGATTTCGGTGAGCAGGACGATTTGGGCGTCGTCGGCCTGCTCGACCTCACCACGCCTGCGCAGCGTGTTGTAGGGGAGCACGACGAAGAAGTACACCACGAGCGCAATCAGGAAAAAGTTGATCGCAGCCGACAGCAGGATGTTCAAGTCGATGGTCTGACCACCGCCGATGCTGATGCGCAAGATGCCGACATTGGATTGCTGCTTGACACCGATCCGGTTGATCAGCGGCGTGATGATGCTGTCGGTAAATTTGGTGACCAATGCAGTGAACGCAGTACCGATGACCACCGCGACGGCCAGGTCAACGATATTGCCCCGGGAGAGAAACTCCTTGAATCCTTTGAACATGGGGATGTCCTTTCTGCACCTGTCTTGCAGTGGTACGCGGATGGAGATCGATTGAGCAACGGGCGGAGTTTGCTGCAGATCACGTGCCGAGCAGCGGCCAGGTACTCAGTGCAGGGTGAGGGTCACCTCCTGACCCAGCACCGAGCCTGCGACCGTGTTCGCCACGCGAGCCGGCAGCGCAACTAACACTACGCGGTCGCTGTCCGCAGCCTGGACTTTCTGCTTGGCCGACACCAGGACTACGACGGCGTCGGTAGCCACCACCTTGGTGACAGCCTGGGTGATCCCCTGTGAATCGGTGGCCGGCGCGGCCAGAATGTCAACGACATCGCCGACACGGACTAGATCGATCAGAGCGCTGTCCGCCAGATGCAGCGGCACGATGCGGGCGCCGGGCCCGGCCGTCGACTCGGCCAGCCGGCTCCCCAGTAACCGGACATCGGTGAGCACCTCCCCACGCCTGATCGGGCTGGCCAGCGTCGAACCGACCACGGCGCCCGGGTCGGCTTGTGACCCGTCGGGAGCCGTTGTGGCCAACCGTTTTTCGAGCCGGACATCGTCGGAGGTCAATGCGGTGCCGGGGCGCAGGTCACGCACGGCCACCACCACGTCGGCACAATCACCGTCCGGATTCGGCCGCAGCGTCAAGACGCCGGCCAATACGACGAGCCCGCCTGCGGCGACTCGCCGGGCCAGCACGGTCCGAGTCCAGTCCGGGCGCAACGACGTCGATAGCCGGCGCAAGAGCGTTGGATTCAGCGATGTCTCCCCCACGCCGCAACGGTAAGCGCGGGGCAGCTGGAAGGATGCCGGTCAGAAATACCTTGTGGATAACCTGTTAGCTCGCGGCGGCCGCGGCGGACGGCGCGGAGCTGCTGGTCGACTTCTCGCCCGATGCAGACTTCTCGCTCGATCCCGAACTCGACCCCGAGTCTTTGGTCGAGGATCCGTTGGTCGCGCTCGTCGATTTCTTAGCCGATTCGCGGCTGTCGGTGCGGTAAAAGCCGCTGCCCTTGAACACCACGCCGACAGAGTTGAAAAGCTTGCGCAGTCGACCAGAGCATTGCTTGCAGGTGGTCAGCGGGTCGTCGGTGAAGGTTTGCACAATGTCGAAGCGGTTGCCGCACTCGGTGCACTCGTAGCTGTAAGTCGGCACAAAAACCTCCGGATGATTTAAGCGTCGTTAGCACTCTACTGTTTCAAGTGCTAGAACCGCTACGTGAGCTGTCTCATTCCCGTGTGTTTCCGCTGGGAAGCAGGGCGATCACTCCGCGCCGCGGCGTGAGCGCATGGGTCATCGGCACGTCGTGCGGCTCGGCGGGCAACTCGTCAACCAACTCCACGTCGCGCACCATCGCGAGGAGACGCGTTTGCGGGTTCCGGCCGTTCAGCGAGCGATCGTAGAAGCCGCCCCCCCGGCCCAGCCGCACGCCCCGACGGTCGACTGCCAGCGCCGGAACGATTACCAGGCTGGCCTCGGCCAGGGTCGAGTTCGGCAGCGGGGGCTCGGGCGGCTCGAGCAGCCCCCAGCGCCCGGGAGTGAGTGCGCCCGGGCGGTATTCACCCCACCGCAGCGGCAGCGGGGTGTCGTCGGCGGTGGTGCGCGCAACCGGCAGCAGCACCCGCACTGACCGGCGCAGCAACATATCCAGCATCTCGATGGACCCCGGCTCGGTGCCCACCGGCACATACGCGCAGACTGTGCTGCCGCTGCTCACCAAGAGCTCTAGGTGGAGCTCCAGCTGCTCGCTGAGCATCCGGGCCTCGGCGGCACGAACGTCGTCGGCAACGTAACTCCGGGCCGCAAGCAGCTGTTCCCGCAACTCGGCCTTGCTCGCGGTCGCCATACCCTCAACCATGGCAGTCCGGTCATTCCCGCCGCCACACCGAGTCGGCAAACCGCACGAAGGCTATGGTGTGAACGATGTCACGCCCTGAAGTCCCGATCCCATTCACTGCGATCGTCCCAGCGGCCGGTCTGGGCACGCGTTTCCTGCCGGCGACCAAGACGGTGCCCAAGGAGCTGCTGCCCGTCGTCGACACTCCCGGCATTGAGCTGGTCGCGGCCGAGGCGGCCGAGGCCGGTGCCGAGCGCTTGGTGATCGTCACCTCCGAGGGCAAGGACGGCGTCGTCGCGCATTTTGTCGAAGACCTGGTGCTGGAGGGCACGCTCGAGGCGCGTGGCAAGAAAGCCATGCTGGCCAAGGTGCGTCGCGCCCCGGGGCTGATCAAGGTCGAGGCCGTCGTGCAGACAGAGCCGCTCGGACTGGGACACGCTATCGGCTGCGTGGAGCCAACGCTGGCGGCCCACGAGGACGCCATCATGGTCCTGTTGCCCGATGACTTGGTGCTGCCGACCGGCGTGCTGGAGACGATGTCGAGGGCGCGGGCCCACCACGGCGGCACGGTGTTGTGTGCCATCGAGGTGGCACCCGAGGAGATCAGCGCCTACGGGGTTTTCGATGTCGAACCGGTCCCCGACCGCAGCACTCCAGACGTGCTGAAGGTCAAGGGCATGGTCGAGAAGCCCAAGGCCTCCGACGCGCCTTCGATGTATGCCGCAGCGGGCCGCTATGTGCTCGACCGCGCCATCTTTGACGCGTTGCGCCGCATCGACCGTGGGGCCGGCGGCGAAGTACAGCTCACCGATGCGATCGCGTTGCTGATTTCTCAAGGCCACCCGGTGCATGTCGTCGTGCATCGCGGATCTCGACACGACTTGGGAAATCCTGGCGGCTACCTCAAGGCTGCGGTTGACTTTGCATTAGATCGTGACGACTATGGCCCGGATTTGCGGCGATGGTTGGTGGCGCGATTAGGCCTGACCGAGCAGTAGCCGGGCGATAACGCCAGGCCCGGCGAACGAGGGACGGTCCCGGGGTGGGGATGCCCCCGCCTGCGGGGTGAGCGGGGCGATCGGGCCCAGGTCGCCCGAGACGGCGCCCGTGAGGGTTTGAGGGCAGAGAGGCGCGCTTGTGCGTTCTGTGGAGGAGCAGCAGGCCCGGATAACGGCCGCCGCGGTGGCCCCGCGGCCGATTCGTGTTGCCATTGCCGAGGCGCAGGGATTGATGTGCGCGGAGGAAGTGGTGACCGAGCGGCCGCTACCCGGCTTCGATCAGGCCGCGATCGACGGCTACGCGGTGCGAAGTGTCGACGTGCTGAGTGTCGGCGAGGTGGGCACTGAAGGTTCCGGTGACCCGTCTGAAGACGCAGCCGGCGACGAGGACGGGCGCGACGGACTGATCCTGCCGGTGATGGGAACCATCGAAGCCGGTGCGCGCACGCCCAGCCGGCTGCAACCCCGGCAGGCCGCCCGGGTGCAGACCGGGGCCCCGCTGCCCACGCTGGCCGATGCGGTCCTGCCGTTGCGGTGGACCGATGGCGGGACTTCGCGGGTGCGGATTCTGCGTGGGGCGCCATCGGGTGCCTATGTGCGTCGCGCCGGGGACGATGTCCAGCCCGGTGACGTAGCGGTGCGCGCCGGAGCGATCATCGGTGCGGCCCAGGTGGGGCTGCTGGCAGCGGTCGGCCGCGAGCGGGTGTTGGTGCATCCGCGCCCGCGGTTGTCGGTGATGGCCGTGGGTGGCGAACTGGTCGACATCTCGCGCACCCCGGGCAACGGGCAGGTGTATGACGTCAATTCCTATGCATTGGCGGCAGCGGGCCGGGACGCCGGCGCGGAGGTCAACCGAATCGGCATCGTCAGCAATGACCCCAAAGAGCTCCGCGAAATCGTCGAAGGCCAGATCAATCGCGCTGAGGTCGTGGTGATCGCCGGTGGGGTCGGGGGCGTCGCCGCCGAGGCGGTGCGGTCGGTGCTTTCCGAGCTCGGCGATATGGAGGTGGTCCGGGTCGCCATGCATCCCGGATCCGTCCAGGGCTTTGGGCAGCTGGGACGCGAGGGCGTTCCGACGTTTCTGCTGCCGGCCAATCCGGTCAGCGCACTGGTGATCTTCGAGGTGATGGTCCGGCCGCTGATCCGGCTGTCGCTGGGCAAGCGCCAGCCGATGCGCCGGATCGTGCAGGCCCGCACGTTGTCGCCGATCACGTCGGTCGCCGGGCGCAAGGGCTACCTGCGTGGTCAACTGATGCGCGATAACGACAGCGGTGAATACCTGGTGCAGGCACTGGGTGGAGCTCCGGGGGCGTCGTCGCACTTGCTGGCGACCCTTGCCGAAGCAAACTGTCTGGTCGTGGTTCCCAGCGGTGCCGAGCAGATTCGCACCGGTGAGATCGTCGACGTCGCCTTCTTGGCTCAGCGCGGCTGAGCGGAACGACTGCACACGCTGGTGAACCTGTTGCGCCCCAATTCTCGTCATCCGGGTTGGCCTTTGGACGTGGGGCCGCTGCGGGTTCCGGCAGGTGTGGTCCGGTTGCGGGCGGTGCGGATGCGTGATGGTGCGCAGTGGAGCCGGATCCGATTGGCCGATCGCGCTCATCTCGAGCCCTGGGAGCCCAGCGCGGATGGCGATTGGACGGTCAGGCACACAGTTGCCGCATGGCCGGCGTTGTGCTCTGGCCTGCGTTCGGAGGCCCGCAAGGGGCGCATGCTGCCGTACGTCATCGAGCTCGACGGGCGGTTCTGCGGACAGCTGACCATCGGCAACGTCACTCGCGGGGCGTTGCGATCGGCGTGGATCGGCTACTGGGTATCAAGGTCGGCGACCGGCGGCGGGGTGGCCACCGCGGCATTGGCGCTGGGCCTCGATCACTGCTTCGGTCCGGTCATGTTGCATCGGGTGGAGGCCACCGTGCGCCGGGAGAATGCCGCAAGCCGGGCTGTGCTGGCAAAGGTCGGGTTCCGGGAGGAGGGTCTGTTGCTCCGCTATCTCGAGGTTGACAGGGCATGGCGAGACCACCTGTTGATGGCCATCACGGTCGAAGAGGTTTACGGATCGGTGGCATCGACCCTGGTCCGCGCCGGACATGCAAGTTGGGCGTGACGGAAGTCTCACGAGGGCGGGGCGTGAGTCGGCCTGAGAACGCTCGCAGCCGTCACGCTGCGTGACTGCTCCGGGCGCTTCCATGACACACCCGCAAAAACCGCGCTCCAACGAACTGTAGCTATCGCGACACGAGTGACGCTTGGTGCTTGTGAGAGGCAAATTACAGGTGTGTAATTGTCCTGGTCGCTGTGACCCGGCCGCGCTGGCCAACGATGGGCCTCGCGGGGATCCGGACCAGTAAGGAGCAGGTCATCATGCCAACCATCCCGCAGTCATTGTTGTGGATTTCGCTCGTGGTGCTCTGGCTGTTCGTGCTGGTTCCAATGCTCATCAGCAAACGTGACGCGGTGCGGCGCACCAGCGACGTGGCCCTGGCGACCCGGGTACTCAACGGCGCTGCCGGTTCCCGTCTGCTCAAACGTCGTGGTCCTGGTGCGGGTCATCGCAGTGACCCCAACTGGAAGCCCGAGGAAGAGCCGGCTGAGGAGGAGTTCGCCGACGCTGACCAGGACCTGCACGAGGACACCGACCAGGACTCCGACACCGATGACCTGCAGCGCTCGCGGCCGGTTGTCATGAAGGTTGCGGCCGCTGAGCACACCGAGCCCGATTACCTGGACGTCGATGTTGTCGAAGATTCAGGGGCCCTTCCCGCAGGAGCCAGCGCCCAGGTAGCCGAGCCCGCGCAGTGCGCGGACGACGGGGACGACCCGGCCGACGAGACGGAAGACCAAGCCGAGGACGTCGGCTCCCGCAACGACCAAGACGACACCGAGGCCGACCAAGAACAGGGCGAGCGCTACGAATACGTCGAGGACTCGTCGGGTTTGGAGCCCGAAGAAGACGGCCGCGAGCACGACCAGGATTCGGCGGTGCCCGTCTCACGCACCGCTGCACGGCGGCGCCGGTTCGACACCAAGACTGCCGCCGCGGTCAGCGCCCGCAAATACGCGTTCCGCAAGCGAGTGTTGATGGTGATGGCGATCATTTTGGTTGGCTCGGCGACGGCGGCGTTCGATGTGTCGCCCAGCGCCTGGTGGCTATGCGGCAGCGCCACCGCTGTGACGGTGCTCTACCTGGGCTATCTGCGCCGGCAGACCAAGATTGAGGAGAAGGTGCGTCGCCGCCGCATGCAGCGGATGGCACGGGCGCAGCTTGGCGTGGAAAATGCTCACGACCGCGAATACGACGTGATCCCGTCGCGGCTGCGGCGCCCCGGCGCGGTGGTCCTGGAAATCGATGACGAGGATCCGACCTTCGAGCATTTGGATAACGCGATGCCAATGCCGACCTACGGCTGGCCTAGGGACCTGCCGCGCGCCGTCGGCCAGTAGCGCTCGCAGTTCGGCGGTTGGTGTCGCGGCTGGTAGCCTGCTAGCGATCAGGGGCTATGGCGCAGTTGGTAGCGCGACTCGTTCGCATCGAGTAGGTCAGGGGTTCGAATCCCCTTAGCTCCAC
>DATJBA010000324.1:0-17174 GCA_035515675.1 Mycobacterium sp. | reverse complement strand
GATATGCCGCTTCGGCGGTGGGTAGACGACTCTGGCGATCGTCGCCGACAGCCACCCGATCACCCACCCGCCGAAAACTAACATGAACTTGTGCCGGGTGGCGGTGTCGGCCGCTAAGGAGACCCCAGCCAAGATGACGGCCCACACAATCGCGCAACCCACGCTGTAGGCCGTGTAGGTGTTGAAACGCCGTCTCATCTCGCGGATCCTCTCGATCGTGCCTGACCTGCAAAGCGATTATTCGGCAGCGAAGGAAAGCGGCTGATCGCCGAACATGTCTTCCGGCAAGGCCACCAGCTCATCGCCGTAGCGGCGCTGCCAATTCGCGGATGCCAGCGAAGCACCAGGTCAGTGACGACGAGGTTCGCGAGCTGCTCAATAGGCCAACCAGTTGAGCGGCTGGTCTACTTGACTGCGTCGTCGCCGCGGCCATTGGCGGGTACCGCCGAATCCTGGCTCGCTTCGGTGCCGGCTTCCTCCACCGACTCATCGATGGCGCCATCCCCAGTGCCGAGGTGCTGTTCACCCTCGTCCGGGACTTCTTCGGGGTAGTCGACATAGGCGGCCTCGTCGGCCCCGCCCCTGTCTTCGTCAGGCTCTTCGGCGCCCGCGCCACGTCGCTGGCGTTCCCGCAATGCGTCGATGATCAGCAGCACCACGCCCAGCACGCTGGCGCCGATGCACACCCATGCCACCAGCTCGTTGCTGGTCACGACCGCGAATACCAAGGCGACGAGCCCGATCAGAGCCAATACCAGCGCAATGATCAGCATTGGTCATCCTCCAGCCGACGAGCGGGACTACCAGGTCTCGTGCGGGTCTAGTGTGCCAACCATGGAATCCGGCACGGTTGCCGGCTAGTTACTACCCCCGATTGAATTGGTCGAACCCACCAGCATCGGCGCTGGAGTCCACAGGTGCCGCCGATCCGCGCTGGCCGAGTTCCTCGAGCTGAGATTCCAGGTAGGTCTTGAGTCGGGTGCGGTACTCGCGTTCGAAGGTGCGTAGCTGCTCGAGCCGGCCTTCCAGCACAGTGCGCTGCTGGTTGATGGTTCCCATGATCTCGGAATGTTTGCGTTCCGCGTCGGCCTGCAGGGCGTCGGCCTTCTCCTGGGCCTGGCGCAACTGGGTCTCGGAGTGCTCCTGGGCCTGGCGCAACTGGGTCTCGGAGCGGGTTTGGGCATCGGCCAGCATCGCGTCGGCGCGTTGCCGTGCGTCGGCGACCGTGGTCTCCGCGGTGTGCCGGGCCTCGCTGACTATTTGGTCGGCGTTGGCGCGGGCATCAGCCAACATCCTGTCCGACTCGGCCTGGGCGGTGCTGGTGAGCCGGTCGGCGGTGTCCTGCGCCAGGGTCAGAACTCGAGCAGCCTTCATGGCCCGTTCTTCGTTCGTCCCCGCGGCTGCCGCCGGTGCCGGCTTGACCGGCTCGGGTTCGGGCACCGGAATCGCCTGAGTGGGCTGGGCAGCAGCGGCGGCCGGAGCGCCGCCAGCAGCGGCGGCCGGAGCGCCGCCAGCGGCGGCCAACTCCTGGTCCAGCTCTTCGATCCGCTGGCGCAGATCGGTGTTCTCTTCGATCAGCCGCGTCAGCTCGTTCTCCACCAGGTCGAGGAAGGCGTCGACCTCGTCTTCGTTGTAGCCCCGCTTGCCGATGGGCGGCTTACTGAACGCCACATTGTGGACGTCGGCTGGTGTAAGCGGCATTGTTTCGTCCCCTCAAGTTCCTGTCAAACCTTCTCGAAAGTGTAGAACGGAGTGGTAGCCGTCGCGCAACTGCCGTCCATCCTGTCACACCGGAACCGGCGGTTGCCGATCAGGCCAATAAATAAGAACGAGTTTCAAATATTAGCACCAGTAAAATCCCAATCCTTACAATTTTGAAATCGCGCGCACCAAACCGACGCTAAATCGTGGCCGAACCGTCTCCCGGGCTTCGGCCACGGCGGCCGGAGCAGGGCTCATGCGGCGGCGCCGAACGCCAGTTGCATGCCGATGAACGCGACCAGCAGCAGCACCATGATGGACAGGTCGAAGCGGACCGCGCCGATGGTGAGTTGTGGGATCAGCCGACGTAGCAGTTTCACCGGCGGATCGGTGATCGACATGATGATCTCCAGGATCACCACGGTGATACCGGTGGGACGCCAGTCACGGCTGAACGAGCGGATGAACTCGACGACAACCCGAGCGATGAGCAGCAGCCAGAAGATGAACAGCGCAAACCCAAGGATCTGAAAGAACAGCGCCAACTCCGAAGCCCCGACCTTAACGATGAGATGTCAATCGCCGCACCAGCGCGGCAATCGCCAGCGTACCGACTCGGCGTACGGGCACACATCGCACGGAGGCCTCATCGAGGGTCGGGGCAGCTGCCTCACCTGCTGTATAGCGGGCAGATGTGCCTATTGGTAGGCGTAGAAGCCGGTTTCGGCGATCCGGCGACGCTCCTCCGGGGTTACATCGACGTCGGCAGGCGACAGCAGGAACACCTTGGTCGCAACCTTGTCGAACGAGCCGCGTAACGCGAAGGCCAAGCCAGCCGCGAAGTCGACCAGCCGTTTTGCGTCGGCGTTGTCCATCGACACCAGATCCATGATGACCGGGGTGCCGTCCCGGAACCGCTCGCCGATGGTGCGTGCCTCGCTGTAGTCCTTAGGCCGCAGCGTGGTGATCTTCGACAGCGGGCTGCTCTCGTCGAATAACATCGCCATCCGGCGTGGATCCATCGCCAGTGATCCGCGGGTGGAATTCCGCAACCACGACCCGAAGCGCGGGCGGGTCATGTCAGGCCGGTCGAACTCGCGGGGGTGGAAACGGCCTTCCTCCCCGTAGCCGCCGCGATACCCGGGCGGCGGATAGTCGGCCGGCTCGCCGCGCGGGTCGTCGTAGTCGCGCCCTTCGTAGCGGCCGTACCCATCCTCGAACCGAGGACGCGGGAAGCCGCGGGAGGGGGCACGGTCGTCGTAGTACTCGTCGTCATAATCCTCCGTCGGAGCCATGCCGAAATACGCCTTGACCTTGTGCAGTGTGCTCATTGCGCTGACCCCTTCTAGCCCCTGGAAGTTTTGGTGTCTGTGGTGAAGGTGTGACTACAGTGACTACTCACGGTGACGGTAACCGCCGAGGGCCCAATAGCGCGGTACCGACACGCACACACGTCGAACCATGTTTGACGGCAATTTCGAAATCGTTGGACATGCCGGCAGACAGACCCAGCGCATTCGGGTGCGATTCGAGCACCCGGCGGTGCTCCGATTGCAGCCGGTCGAAGGCCTCGTCGGGATCCCAGTCAAGCGGCGGAATGCCCATCAAGCCGATCAGTTCCAGGCTTTTCGACTCCTCGACCTGCGCGCAGACCTGGTCAACCGCACCGGGTGCGGTGACGTCGACGCCGCCGCGAGACACGTCGCCGTCGAGGCTGATCTGAACGTACACCCGCAGCGGATGCTGCCGCCGGCCCGCCGCCAGCGCCGCCACTACCGCCCGATCGAGCGCGGTCACCAGCAGCGGGCCGTCGATTGAGTGAGCGGTGTGTGCCCATCGGGCTACCGAACGAGCCTTGTTCCGCTGGATATGGCCCACCATGTGCCAGCGCATGTCCCGCAAGTCTGCCCGCCGGGAAGCCGCTGCCAGCCGAGTGAGTTCAGCCACCTTCGCCGAAGCTTCCTGGTCTCGTGATTCGCCAACGGCCCGACAACCCAATCGGGACAAAATCGCAACATCGGTTGCTGGAAAGAATTTGGTAATCGGCAGAAGTTCAATTTCGCCGACATTGCGACCCGCTGCTTCCGCAGCCGCCGCAAGTCGCGATCGCATAGCCGCCAGCGCATGCGTCAATTCCGATTCGCGGTTGCTCCCGTTTGATCCAGGGTCTGACGCGCCAACCGCCATGGCGGTCATTCCATCCAGACCAGCGACGCCAGCCGCCCGGTCGGCGCATCCCGACGATGACTGAACAATGTCGGATCGGCCACCGTGCAGCGCGGATCGATGTCGATCGACGTGACACCCAAATCCCGCAGCTGCCAAGCGATTCCGGCCCGAAGGTCGAGCCCGGGAGTTCCGGCCGCGGTAGTGGTGCGGCTACCCGGCAACACCGCCTCGACCTCGTCGGCCATCGCCGCGGGCACTTCGTAGTTACGACCGCTGATCGCCGGACCGAGTAGAGCCGAGATATCGCCGGCCTGCGCGCCCAGCCGCAGCATCGCCTCCACCGCGCGAACCACCACCCCCCGCTGGGCGCCGACGCGACCGGCGTGCACCGCCGCGGCCACACCGGCGCGCGCATCGGCCATCAACACCGGCACGCAGTCGGCCGTCACCACCGCCAGCGCCAGTCGGGGTGTGCTGGTCACCAACGCGTCGGTGTCTTCGACCGCGGTGTCACGCGGCTCGTCGACCACCTCGACCCGATCACCGTGGACCTGGTTCATCCACACCACCCGCTCGGTGCCGAGGCCGATTGCGGTGGCCAGCCGGGCCCGGTTAGCGGCCACCGCCGCCGGGTCGTCACCGACATGGTCGCCCAGGTTGAAGGTGTCGAACGGAGTCACCGAGACACCGCCCGCGCGGGTGGTGGTCACCCGCCGGATGCGAACGCTCACGTGACCAGTATCTTCAGAAACCGTCGTCGGCCAGGCGGCCCCTACGTCCGGCCAGGGTCGGAGCGTCGCGTACATAGCCTCAGCGGCGCATGAACGGCGGCACATCGACGTCGTCGTCATCACCGCCGATACTCAAGGTCGCACCATTGGTACCCAGCGGCACGCTTACGGCGTCGACAGGCTCGAACAGCGTCGAAGAGAGCTTGCCGGCCCTCGCCGACTCGATTCTGTGCGCCCCGCCACTGGCCGCGCCGGTATTTCCCGCGACCGGCTTGCGGCCGGGCCCGGCGTCGAAGCCCGCCGCGATGACGGTGACGCGCACCTCGTCGCCCAGCGAGTCGTCGATGACGGTGCCGAAAATGATGTTGGCGTCTTGATGGGCGGCGTCCTGCACCAGCGACGCCGCCTCATTGATCTCGAAAAGGCCCAGGTCGCTGCCGCCGGCGATCGACATCAGCACACCCTGGGCACCCTCCATGGATTGTTCCAGCAGCGGCGAGTTGATGGCGATCTCGGCCGCCTTGAGCGCCCGACCGTCGCCGCGGGCCGCGCCGATGCCCATCAGCGCGGTGCCCGCGCCGGACATGATGCCCTTGACGTCGGCGAAGTCGACGTTGATCAGCCCCGGCGTGGTGATCAGGTCGGTGATGCCCTGCACGCCGTTGAGCAGCACCTCGTCGGCGCTGCGGAACGCGTCCATCAGGGATACCGCGGCATCCCCCATCTGCAGTAGCCGGTCGTTGGGAATCACGATGAGGGTGTCGCAGCTCTCCCGCAGCGCGCCGATGCCGTTTTCGGCCACGGTGCCCCGCCGCTTGCCCTCGAACGAGAACGGCCGGGTGACCACGCCGACGGTCAGCGCGCCCAGCTTGCGGGCGATGCTGGCGACGACGGGCGCCCCTCCGGTGCCGGTCCCGCCCCCTTCGCCGGCGGTGACGAACACCATATCGGCCCCGCGCAGCAACTCTTCGATCTCGTCCTTGGCGTCGTCGGCGGCCTTGCGCCCGACTTCTGGGTCGGCGCCGGCGCCCAGCCCGCGGGTGGAGTCGCGGCCGACGTCGAGTTTGATGTCGGCATCGCTCATCAACAGCGCCTGCGCGTCGGTGTTGATCGCGATGAACTCCACGCCCTTGAGGCCCTGCTCGATCATCCGGTTGACGGCGTTGACGCCGCCGCCACCGATACCCACAACCTTGATGACGGCCAGGTAGTTGTGCGGGGGGGTCATCATTCGTCTTCCTCCCTGATGGGGCTCAGTTCTCCCGGCGGGGTTCTCCCCGGATGGTGGCGGCGTGTCCGCCTGGCAAACCCTCAACCTCAACCATAGGCTTAGAGTTATGTCAGGTAGTTCCGCGCAACCAGAACGGTATGGGTACGGCGCGCGCTAACCCCGCAGGCGCGCCGACGCGCGGCCCGCAAATTTTTGCAATTTTTCGCCTCGGCTATCAGGTGGGGTGCCACCAAAGTCACATCGGGTGCTCAACGTGACCCCAACGTGACAGGGGTCGCTACTTCACGGTTGGCAGGTCGGGGCTGGACACGTCGTAGGTCCGCCCGGGCTGCGTCAACAGCGCGGCCAGCTTTTCGGCCTTCTCCTCGGTACGGTCGGTAGTCCCCCAGATCACCACTCGCCCATCACCCAGCGTGAGGGTGATGGAGGCCACCGAGGGGGCCGCAATCCGGCCCACCTGACCTAAGACCTCGGGACGCAGCGCGGTCAGCACCTGTAGCGCGGCCTTGGTCGCCGGGTCGCTCGGCCCGGGATTGGCGACATCGATGTAGGGCAGCGCCGGTGGTGGCGGCGCGGTCGCGAAGTCGACGCCGTCGCGGTCAAAGAGGTGCGGGCCGTCCGGAAAATCCTTCACTACCAAGGGAACTCGCTCAACAATGGTGATCCGCAGCGCCGATGGGTACTGACGCTGCACTCGCGCGCTGGCTACTCGCCGGATAGCCGCCACCCGGTCGGCGACCTGGTTGGTGTTGATCTGCAGCAGCGGCGTTCCGGGCCGCACCCGCGCCGCGTCCACGACCTCCTCGCGGGTCACCGCCCCGGTCCCGGTGACGACAATATTGCGCGCCGACATCGCGGGCGTGAAATAGAGGGCCAATCCCAGCCCGACCCCGACGATGGCCAACACCACCGTTGCGAGCAGCATCTTCAAGCCTCGAACGACGCCCCGCGGAACGGGTTTGGGCTGGTTGATGATGCGCCCAGTGGCCCGGTGTTTGGCCTCACGGCGAGCTTCCTCGATGGCCCTGGCGCGAGCCTGTGCGGCGCGCCGCTCAGCCCGTTCCCGACGAGCCCGCCGGCGTGGGCCCTCGAATTCGCCTTGATCCGCGGGCGGCTGGCCGTGTTGCGCTCCGGCGATGAGCGGTTCGGTGATCGCGCCGTCGGCGGGGTCGGCTAGATCGGTGTCGGCTGAGTCGCCTACCAGGTCGGTCGGTGTGGCGTCGCTCGGCTCGGTCATCGCGACACTCCCGGCCGGCCGGGCGCGCTGCGGTTGGCTCGCACCCGCAGCGCGGTCACGATCTCCGGTCCCAGCAAGGTCACGTCGCCCGCACCCATCGTGACGATGACATCGCCCGGCCCGGTGACCGCGGCCACCTCCTCGGCGACCGCGGAGAAATCCGGCAGGTAGTGCACCGGCACGCCGACGTGCTCGGCGACGCTGGCCCCGCTGACGCCGGCGAGCGGCTGTTCACGCGCGCCGTAGACATCGAGGACGAAGACCTCGTCGGCGGCATCTAGCGCACGACCGAACTCGGCAGCGAAAGCCTTTGTCCGCGAATATAAGTGGGGCTGAAAGACCACTATGCAGCGACCGTCGCCGCTCTGCTCACAGAGCGTGCGGACTGCCGCCAGCGTGGCGCTGATCTCGGTGGGATGGTGGGCGTAGTCGTCGAACACCCGCACCGACGCCGCGGTCCCGACCAGTTCGAATCGGCGGCGCACGCCCTCGAAACCGGCCAGCCCGTCGAGCACCTCATCGGCCGAGGCGCCGACCTCGATCGCCGCCAGCAGCACACCCAGCGCATTGAGCGCCATATGCCGTCCGGGCACCGACAGTCGCATCACGCGTGGGTGAGGTTCGCCGGCCAGCCGGATGTGGGCGACCGCTTCGGTGCCCTGTTGCTCCCACGACAACAGCCTGGCGGCCAAAGGTGCGCCTGACGGCTCAACCGCCGACCCGTATCGCAGCACCCGAATTCCCTGCTCGGCGCTGCGTTGGGCCAGCGCAGCAGCCCCCGGGTCATCGGTGCACACGACAAGCGCTCCCCCGGGGGCGAGCCGCTGCACGAAGGAGCCGAACACCTCGACGTAGGCGTCGGCACTGCCGTAGAAGTCCAGGTGATCGGTCTCGATGTTGGTGACCACCGCGACGTTGGGCGTGTACTCCAACAGCGAGCCGTCGCTTTCGTCGGCCTCGGCGACGAAGCAGTCGCCGCTGCCGTGGTGGGCATTGGTGCCGGCCTCTCCGAGCTCCCCGCCGACCGCAAAGGACGGGTCCCGTCCGCAGTGCTGCAAGGCCACGATCAGCATCGACGTCGTCGTGGTCTTGCCGTGCGTGCCGGTGACCATCAGCGTGATGCGCCCGTCCATCAGCTTGGCCAGCACGGCCGGTCGCAAAACCACCGGAATGCCGCGCCGCCGGGCTTCGACGAGCTCCGGGTTGGTCTTCGGGATGGCGGCGCGGGTGGTGATGACCGCCGTGGCGCCGCCGGGCAGCAGATCCAGCGACGACGCGTCGTGCCCGATGCGGATCAGCGCGCCCCGGGCGCGCAGCGCGCGCACACCCCGCGACTCCTTGGCGTCGGATCCGGATACCAGCCCGCCCCGGTCCAGCAGGATGCGGGCGATCCCGGACATTCCGGCTCCCCCGATGCCCACCATGTGCACCCGCCGCAGCTCGGGCGGTAGCTGTTCGGCGTTCACCGTGGTCTCCCGGCTGAGGGCCCTTTTAGGGGCCCTTTTAAAGGGCCGCTGTCCCGCGCCCTCTGGCATTCGCGCGCTGTGTCCAGCGCCGCCTGGGCCACTTGGCGCGCTGCGTCGCGATGTCCCACCCGCGCAGCGGCCGCAGTCATCGCCGCCAACCGCGGCGGGTCGGTGAGCAGCCCGGCCACCTGCCGGGCGACCAGGCCCGGCGTCAGAGCGGCATCGGCGACCACCGTGCCGCCACCGGAGTTGACCACCGGCAGCGCGTTGAGCCGCTGCTCACCGTTGCCGATCGGCAGCGGCACGTAGATGGCCGGCAGGCCGACCGCCGAGACTTCGGCGACCGTCATCGCCCCGGACCGGCAGATCACCAGATCGGCGGCGGCGTAGGCCAGGTCCATCCGGTCGAGGTAGGGCACCGCAACGTAGGGCGGATCGCCCGGCTCGGGTCCACGCAGTTCGAGGGTGTTCTTGGGTCCGTGCACGTGCAGCACGGCCACGCCCGCGGCGGCCAGGTCGGCGGCGGCCCCGGAGACGGCGCGGTTAAGTGAGACCGCGCCCTGCGAACCGCCGAACACGAGCAGCACCCGCGCATCGTCGGCGAGGCCGAAGTGCTTCCGCGCTTCGGCGCGCAATGCCGCGCGGTCCAGCCCGGTGATGGCCGCCCGGAGCGGCACTCCGACCACCTCGGCGCGCCGTAACCCGGAATCCGGCACCGCGGAGAGAACGCGATCAGCGGTGCGGGCGCCGACTCGGTTGGCCAGCCCGGCCCGGGCGTTGGCTTCGTGAATCACCACCGGGATACGCCGCCGCAGCCCGGGAATGCCGCAGGCGGCGAGGTACGCCGGCAGTGCCACATACCCACCGAAACCGACCACCACGTCGGCGGCGACGGCGTCGAGCACCGCGCGGGTCTCCCGGACGGCACGCCACACCCGCGGCGGCAGCCGGGCCAGGTCGCCGCTGGGTTTACGCGGCAGCGGCACCGGAGTGATCAGCTCGAGGTCGTAGCCGCGCTCTGGCACCAGCCTGGTCTCCAGGCCACGCCGGGTGCCCAATGCGGTGATCCGGACCCGCGGGTCAAGCGCGCTGAGCGCGTCGGCGACCGCCATCGCGGGCTCCACATGGCCGGCGGTACCGCCGCCGGCAAGCACGACCGACAATGCGGCACCGGCGGGCGAGGGGCTTGCCCCCAGCCCGCCGGCCGGCTCCCTGACCGTGTCGTTCACCCGTAACGCTGACCTTCCAATGCGCGAGCGCGCCGTGTCTGACGCTGGCCGGCGTAGCGCTGGCCAGATCCATGATGCTCCCCCGCAAGCGGGTGGAGGTACTCCCCTGCGAAGCGGGGACCCCACCCTCCGGGGGCGTGCCCCCACCCCCGCAAGCGGGTGGAGGTACTCCCCTGCGAGGCGGGGACCCCGCCCTCCGGGGGCGTGCCCCCACCCTCTGGGGGCGTACCCCCAGACCGGCGGGCCGGCCGGGCAGCTGTTCGGGGGAACGCCGGCCGCAGCGGTAGGTCAGGGTTCTGGGAAGCCTTCCGGGCGGGCGCCTGGGAGCCCTTCCCGGCCGCGTCCCGAGGTGGTCCCGCTTTGGCCGGTTGCGGGCCAACACGCTTGCGATCGCGAAACGCCTCCAGACGGCTCGGGACAAATGGCTCGGGCAGCGGCAGCCGCAGTATCCGGTTCACCTTGTCGTCGCGCCCGGCGCGCAGCGCGGCCACCGCCTCCGGTTCATGGCGAGCCGCGTTGGCCATGATTCCTATCATGAAAAGCGTTGCAGCCGTGGATGTTCCACCGGCGGAGATGAGTGGCAGCTGCAGACCGGTGACCGGCAGCACGCCGATCACGTAGCCGATGTTGATGAACGCCTGGCCCAGCACCCACATTGTCGTGGTGGCGGTCAGCAGCCGCAGGAACGGGTCGACCGACCGGCGCGCGATCCGCATCCCGGTGTAGGCGAACAACCCGAACAGCGCCAGCAGCCCGAATGCGCCGACAAAGCCGAGCTCCTCGCCGATGATCGCGAAGATGAAGTCGTTGTGGGCGTTGGGCAGATAATTCCACTTGGCCACGCCCTGGCCGAGACCGTCGCCGAAGATGCCGCCGTGGGCCAGCGCGAACTTCGCCTGCCGGGCCTGGTAGCCGGTGTCCTGAGGGTCGGTGTCGGGATTCATCCAGGACCGCACCCGGTCTGAGCGGTAACCCGCGGACATCGCCAAGATCGCGCCGGCAACAAGGACCGCCAGCAGCGAGGTGACGAAGACGCGCAGCGGCAGCCCGGCATACCACAACAGGGCCAAAAGGATAATGCCCAGCGAGACCGTCTGCCCGAGGTCAGGCTGAGCTACGATCAACGCCAGCGCGATGACCGCCGCCGGGACCACCGGAATCAGCATCTCACGCAGCGAGGCTCGCTCCAGTCGCCGGGCCGCCAGCAGATGCGCACCCCAGATGGCGAACGCGATTTTCGCCAACTCGGAAGGCTGCATCGAAAAGCCCGCGATCACGAACCACTTGCGTGAGCCGTTGGCGAGATTGCCGATTCCCGGAACGAGTACCAGCACCAGCAAAATGATGGTGACCACGTAACCGGTGAAGGCAATCCGGCGGATGAACCGCACCGACATCCGCAACGCCAGATAGGCGCCGATAAGGCCGATCACGGTCCACAACACCTGCTTGCCGAAAATCACCCACGCCGACCCGTCGGCGTCGTAGGAGCGCACGCCGGAGGCCGACAGCACCATGATCAGACCGAGTGTCGTCAGCAACCCGGCGACGGCGATGATCAGGTGAAACGAGGTCATGGGGCAGCCCAGCCAGGCAGCGAACCGGGTGCGCGGACCGCTTTTTTCGATCCCGCGAGCCTCAGCGCCAGCCTTGGCGACCTCTGGCGCCGTAATGTCGGTCACGGGCTCGGTTGTGTCAGCGGCGTCCGACGCTTCCGCCTCGCCCTGCTCGGTCGTGGCGGTCTCGTTGGTTTCCTTGCCCCGGCGTAGCAGCCGGGTCAGCGGGTTACCCATACCCGCCTACCGGATCGCCACACGCACGGCGGCCGCAAATGCATCGCCACGGTCGGCATAACCGGTGAACTGGTCGAACGACGCGCCGGCCGGTGCCAGCAGCACCGTGTCGCCCGGCTTTGCCAAGTCTCGGGCCGCCGCCACGGCCGCGGTCATGACGCGAATACCGAGATCGCGACCCGAATGTTTCACTTCTGCCACATCTGTATCAAGAATCACAGCAGTCGCATCCATACCAGCATCCTCGCCTGTCACAACCTGGACGACGGGGACATCCGGCGCGTGTCGCGACAACGCCTCTGCAACCTCTTCGCGATCTCGGCCGATGAGCACCGCGCCGACCAGCCGGGACGCAATTCTGGCCACCTCGGCGTCGATGGATGCGCCCTTCAGCAAACCACCGGCGACCCAGACCACGCGCGGATAGGCCAGCACGGACGCCTCGGCGGCGTGCGGATTGGTGGCCTTGGAGTCGTCGACGTAGGTGATCCCGTCGGCGACGGCGACCACTTCAGCCCGATGCCGACCAACCCGAAACGACGCGATCGCGTTCGCGATCGCCTCGGCGGGCACACCGACGCAGCGAGCCAGCGCCGCCGCTGCCAGGGCGTCAAGCACTCCGACCGGGCCCGGCACGGGTATCGATTCGACGGGCAAAAGTGCCAGGTCGTCGGCAAAGGCGCGGTCAACCAGTTGGCCGTCGCGCACGCCGAGTTCACCCGCGGTCGGTTCGCCGAGCCGGAACCCGACCCGTACCGGCGCTGCCGCAGTGTCCAGCAACCTGGCAGCCCGGCTGTCGTCCAGCCCGACCACCGCCACCCGGCCATTCAGCACCCGGGCTTTCGCCACAGCGTATTCGGCAAAACTGGAATGCCAGTCCAGATGGTCTTCGGCGATATTGAGCACGACGCCCGCCTCAGGCCGCAGCGAGGGCGCCCAGTGCAGCTGGAAGCTGGACAGCTCGACGGCCAGCAGGTCGCCGGGCTGGCCTAGGACGTCCAGCACCGGGCTGCCGATATTGCCGCACAACAGGCTGCGACGGCCCCCGGCGATCAACATCGCGTGCAGCATCGACGTCGTCGTCGTCTTGCCATTCGTCCCGGTCACAACCAGCCAGCGGCGCGGCGGCCCGTAATGGCCTGCGGCGTCCAGCCGCCAGGCCAATTCCACGTCACCCCAGATGGGCACACCCGCCGTGGATGCGGCGGCCAGCACCGGCGTGGCCGGTGAGAAGCCGGGACTGGTGACTACCAGGGCGTAGTCGGAGACCTGCTGCGTGGCGGTCGACATGCTCACGGTTGCCACTCCGTGCTCGGCGTACCCGCGCAGCGTCGCTGGGTCGTCGTCGCACAGGGTTGCCGCCACACCAAATCGGGTCAGGGCCGCCAGGACTGCCTTGCCGGTCACTCCGCCACCGGCCACCAGCGCGGGCGCGCCCGGCTGGGGGTACCACCCGCTTGCGGGGGAGGGATCGAGCACGTCAGGTACCGACCGTGGCCAGCCACTCACCGTAGAACAGGGCCACGCCCAGACCGCAGGTGATCGCGGTGAGCAGCCAGAAACGGATAATCACCGTGGTTTCGGCCCAACCGACCAACTCGAAATGGTGATGAAACGGCGCCATCCGGAACACCCGCCGCCCGGTGGTCCGAAAGGCCAGGATCTGCAGCACCACAGAGGTGACTTCGGCGACAAAAAGCGAACCCAGCACAACGGCGAGGATCTCGGTGCGGCTGGTGACCGACAACCCCGCGATGATGCCGCCCAGCGCCAGCGACCCGGTGTCGCCCATGAAGATCTTGGCGGGCGCGGCATTCCACCACAAAAAGCCGATGCAGGCGCCCGCGGTGGCGGCCGCGATGAGCGCCAGGTCAAGCGGATCGCGCACGTTGTAGCAGCCCAGCCCGGGTGCGGTGACGCACGCGTTGCGGTACTGCCAGAAGGTGATCAAGACGTAGGCGGCGGTGACCATCGCCATGCTGCCAGCGGCCAGCCCGTCCAGGCCGTCGGTGAAATTGACCGCGTTGGACCAGGCGTAGACGATCACCACGCAGAACAGCACGAACAGTCCCGGCGCCAGCGTGACGGTGGCGATCTCGCGGACGTAGGACAGGTCGGCGCTGCCCGGGGTCAAGCCGCTGCCATTGCGGAACTGCAACACCAGCACCCCGAACAACACCGCCGCAGTGATCTGCCCGACCGTCTTGGCGGTCTTGTTCAACCCTAGGTTGCGCGACCGGCGGATCTTGATCAGATCATCGACGAAGCCGACGCCGCCCAGCACGGTGGCCAGACCCAGCACCAGCAGACCCGACGCGGATATGCCTTCGCCGTCGAAGGCCAGCCCGGCCAGGTGCGTACCCAGGTAGCCGGCCCAGATGCCGGCCAGGATTGCCACCCCGCCCATCGACGGCGTGCCGCGTTTCGTGTGGTGGCTGGGCGGGCCATCCTCGCGGATCTGATGGCCGAATCCCTGCTTGGTGAACAGTCGGATCAGCGCCGGCGTCAACAAGATGGACATGGTCAGCGCGACGGCGACGGCGATGAGGATCTGTCTCACGGGCGAGCCCCGCCGACAGAGCCATCGGAGGCCAGTGCGTCGGCCAGCGCACCCAGCCCGGCCGCGTTCGACGCCTTGACCAGGACCACATCACCGGGCTGCACCTCGGCCCGCAACAACGCCAGGGCGGCGTCGCGGTCGGCCACGTTGACGGCCCCTCTATCAGCCTCCGCGCCCCATGAGCCCTCCATGACCGCTCCGTGGTGCATGGCGCTCATTGACCTCCCCATTCCCACGACAACGAGTCGAGACACATCTAAGCGCACCGCCAGCCGGCCGATGCGATCGTGCTCGGTTATCGCGTCCTCACCGAGCTCGGCCATCTCGCCCAGCACCGCCCAGCTGCGCCGGGGCCGGGAGCTCTGCTTCTCCCCGCCATGGGCGATCCAGACCAGCGCCTGCAGCCCGGCCCGCATCGAGTCGGGGTTGGCGTTGTAGGCGTCGTCGATCACCGTCACCCCGTCGGCGCGGGTGGTCACCTGCATCCGGTGCGGTGATACCGGCCCCGCTCCGGCCAGCGCGGTGGCTACCTGCGCGACGCTGGCGCCGCATTGCAGTGCGACCGCGCTAGCGCACAGCGCGTTGGTCACCTGGTGATCGCCGTACACACCGAGCTGCACCTCGGCTTGGGTGGCAAGAGCGTGCAGGGTAAAGCGCGGCCTGGCCAGTTCGTCCAGCGACACCCCTTCGGCCCAGACGTCGCTGGGCCCGGAGTCGGTATGGCTGGCCCGGCTGACCCGGACCACCCACGCCGCGGTGACATGGGCCATCGCTGCGACCGTCGAGTCGTCGACGTTGAGTATCACCACCCCGGATGATGAAACAGCTTGTGGCAGTTCGGCTTTGGTCCGTGCAACGCCTTCACGCGAGCCGAACTCACCCAGGTGCGCGGCGCCGACGTTGAGCACCACTCCGATCGCCGGTGGGGCGATCTGCGCCAACGCTGCTATATCGCCGGGACGGCGTGCCGACATCTCGAGCACCAAGTAGTCGGTGCGCCGCGTTGCGCGTAACACCGTCCAGGGATGACCCAGCTCGTTGTTGAACGACCCGGGCGGGGCCACCACCTCACCCAGCGGCTCGAGCACGGCGGCCACCAGGTCTTTGGTCGACGTCTTTCCCGACGAGCCGGTGATCCCGATGATGGTCAGCCCGCCCGCCACCAGCTCCGCAGCCACCGCCTTGGCGAGCTTGGCCAGCGCGGCCAGCACCGCCGCACCGGACCCGTCGGCGTCATGCTCGAGCACCCCGGCCAGCCCGCCCTGAGCCCCGGGCGTTCGCTTTTCGGGAGCAACGACGATGGCGGGAACTCCGACCGGCCGGGCGGCCAGCGCCGCGACCGCGCCGGCCGCTACCGCCGAGGCCGCGTGGTCATGCCCATCGGAACGCGCCCCGGGCAGCGCCAGGAACAGCCCGCCCGGCCCGACGGCGCGCGAGTCGAATTCGACGGTACCGGTGACGTGGAGTTCCGCGGCGGCCTGCGGCGAGATATCGGACAGTGTGCCGCCGACGATCTCGGCGATCTGGGCGACGGTCAGGTCGATCATTAGCGTGCCTCCTGGGCCGGCCCAGGCTCTGGAGGCCTTCGGGGCTCCAGAGCCTCTAAAGCCCGAGCCAGCTCCACCCGATCGTCGAACGGGCGGGTCTGCCCGGCCCCGCGCTGCCCGGTTTCATGGCCCTTGCCGGCGATCAGCACCACGTCACCGGGGCCCGCCCAGGCCACCGCGTGCCCGATCGCCGCCCGCCGGTCGGCGATCTCGACTACCGGCGCCGCACCACCGCCTGCGGCCGCCCCGGCCAAAATCTCGCGGCGGATTGCCGCGGGATCCTCGCCACGCGGGTTGTCGTCGGTGATGACGACCAAATCGGCCAACTCGGCGGCGATCCCGCCCATCGGCGCCCGTTTGCCCGGATCGCGCTCGCCGCCGGCGCCGAACACCACCGCCAGCCGGCGACCCGGCTGCAGCAAGGTGGTGAGCACCGCCCGCAACGCGCCCGGCTTATGGGCGTAATCGACCAGCGCAAGAAAATCCTGGCCGCAGTCGATCTCTTCCAGTCGCCCCGGCACCCGGGTTTGGCGCAGTCCTTGCGACGCCTGCTCCGGGGAGACCCCGACCGCGTCGAGAATCGCCAGTGCCACAAGGCAATTGGCGACGTTGTAGTGGCCTGGTAACCGGATGCCGACCCGGTGGTGTGCGCCGACGGGATCTATGGCTGTGAATTCCTGTCCCCCGGCGCCCATCAGCGCCACGTCCATCACGCGCCAGTGTGCGGGTTGGCCTGCGGCACTGACGGTGATCGCATCACCGGCTCGGGCGGCCATCGCGCGCCCGGCGTCGTCGTCGACGCACACCACGACGCTGCGGGCACGCAGCGGCGAGTCCGGGTCGAACAGCTTTGCCTTGGCCTCGAAGTAGTCGGCCATGCCGGGGTGAAAGTCCAGGTGGTCACGGGACAGGTTGGTGAAACCGCCCACTGCGAATCCGGTGCCGTCCACCCGGCCTAGGGTCAGCGCGTGACTGGACACCTCCATGACAACCGTGTCCACCCCGCGTTCGGCCATCGCCGCAAGCATTGCCTGCAGCGCGGGAGCCTCCGGAGTGGTCAGTGCGCTGGGGATGTCGGCGCCGTCGATGCGGATGCCGATGGTGCCGATCAGCCCGGCCATTCGCCCGCCGGCCCGTAGACCGGCCTCGACCATGTAAGTCGTGGTGGTCTTGCCCGACGTTCCGGTGATCCCGACAACCGTCATCCGATCAGACGGGTTTCCGTACACCGTGGCGGCCAGGCCACCGAGCACGCTGCGGGGTGCGGGGTGCACCAGTGTCGGCACAGGGCTGGTTTGGGAGCCGGCCCGGGCAGCCATCTCGGCGACCCCGGCGGCATCGGTGAGCACCGCTACAGCGCCGCGTTCGATCGCGTCACCGACATAGCGGGCGCCGTGCGTCGACGAGCCGGCTAGAGCGGCGAACAGGTCACCGGGCAGCACATCCTGGGCACGCAGCGTCACACCGGTGACCGGCACGTCGGGGATGACCGAACGGTGGTCTGGGGCCT
>DATJBA010000323.1:0-3855 GCA_035515675.1 Mycobacterium sp. | reverse complement strand
CTGCGCGACGCGGGTATCACCGAGGCCGACGTGGACCGGCTACGCGCTGCGCTGCTCGCCTGAAACTGATTGCTGCGGCAGCCTTTTCGCTTTTGGCGTCGGCCCGCCGATCAGCGCGGCCGCCCAAGACCCTTGAGACGGGCAGAAGGCATTGCTGTAAACGCCAGACAGGTCGGCGAGATCGATCTAGTCTGCATAGTGCCGGCTCCGCGATGATGGGGGTCTCGGTTCATCGTCGTCGGTATCACAAATAAAAACCCTGGTCGTGAAGGGATAAAGCCGATGACGAGCTTGATCACGCAGCCCCAGCTCTTGGCTATGGCCGCGGCGGATGCTTCTGCAATTGGTTCGGCGCTCAACGAGGCCAAGGCCGCCGCCGCTGGACCGACAACCAGCGTCGCGGCAGCGGCCGAAGATGAGGTGTCAGCGATCACTGCGGCGTTTTTTGGCGGGTTCGGTCAGGAGTATCAGGCGCTCCTTCAGCAGGCGACCGCATTCCACGATGGGTTCGTTGCGGCGTTGGCCGCCGCCGGAAACGCCTACGCGCAAGCCGAAGGCGAGATCGCGGGCACGCTCGGGCTCACCGGCGGAGCGTCGTCGAGTTCCGCAGTCACGGCAGTCTCGAATGCGACGACATCAGACCCAGCCGTCAGTCAGATCTTGTTCATTGGCGCCACCGGGATGCCGAACCCGACGCCGAGCTACATCAATGCCGCCTTCACCCTCTTTATGGACAACCCGAATAACATGTACACCGCCGGCCCAGGCGCACTAACACCGTTCTTCAACGCCGTGACCACGGCCCAGGGAGCGTATATATTTACAGGCACCAAAGACCTGACCTATAACATCTCGCTGGCTCGCGGCGTCACCTCACTCGAAACCCAGATCGCGCAGTCCTTCGCCGCCGGTGGCACTTCCCTGGGGGTGTTCGGCTACTCGCAGGGCGCACAGGTCGCGTCATTGGCGATGCCGCAACTTGCCACTACATACACCCCTTCCGAACTGTCCTTCACGCTGATCGGTGACCCGCTCGCTCCGAACGGCGGCTTTTTCAGCCGCTTCCCGGGCCTGAACCTACCCAGCGTGGGTGTCACCTTCGGTGGCGGAACTCCCAGTGATCTCTTCCCGACCACCATCTACACGCGGGAATACGACGGCTTCGCCGACTTCCCGCAGTATCCGATCAACGTCCTCTCCGACGCCAATGCGATGCTGGGGATCCTCTATGTGCACGGCGGCTACCTGAGCCTGACGCCATCACAAGTCGCTACAGGTTTCCTGCTGCCCGGATCAGAAGCGCTCGGTACCCCCGACAGCATGACCAATTACTACATGATTCCCACCGCGAACCTGCCGCTGCTGGACCCGATCCGTGCCATCCCGGTGATCGGCAACCCGATTGCCGACCTGCTCCAACCGGACCTGACCTACCTGGTCAACTGGGGCTACGGGAACCCGGCATACGGCTACTCGACCGGGCCGGCCAACGTCATCACGCCATTCGGGTTCCTGCCGCCGCTGAGCGACACCTTAGCGCTAGGGCCCGACTTGATCAGCGGCACCCAAGCCGGTGTCAGCGCCTTCGCCAGCGACATATCGGCAATGGTGCCGACGTCGCTGCCCGCCGTGTCGGTGCCCAACCTCTCGCTATCCAGCCTGACGGGCGCACTGACCGGCGCCTCGGGAGGCATGGGCACACTGGCGCTGCCCACCGTGCAGTCGATCCCTGAGACGCTCACCAATTTCATTCAGGGCATTGAGACGGCGAACTACAACTTCTCCGGCAGCCTGGCCAACATCACCTCGACCGCTTACGGGACGCTGCTTCCGACAGCAGATCTCGGGACCGCACTGGCTATCTCCCTCCCGTCGTATGACGTCAACCTGTTCCTGAACGGGATCACGGAAGCGATCAACGGCGACCCGGTTGGGGGACTCGTCAATGCCTTCGGCGACCCGATCGCAGCCAACGTCGGACTCACAACGGCCGTAGCCTTTTTCGAGTTGAGCGCAGTTGAGAATTCGCTCGACACCATCCTGACCGGAACACCGAACCCGGGCATCGACTGAGCTACGGCTCGAGCACCACCTTGCCGAGCACCCCGCCGTCGGCCAGGTTCTGCAGCGCAACCGCAGCCTCCGCCAGCGGATACCGTTGCGGCGGAGGCGGTTTGAGCCTCAGGCCTAACGGCCTTGGGGCAAAGCTGCGCGAAGCGGGAGAAATTGACTAGGCTAACCAATGCCGGCTGCACGGTGATGGGTCCGCCGGGTCATCGGCTTAACAGCATTGTCAGCACCACGAGGAACCCCCTCGTCGTAAAGGATTGGGCCTATGGCGTACTTGACCACCCAGCCCCAGCTCTTGGCCGCCGCTGCAGCGGATGGTTCGGAAATCAGTTCGGCACTTAGCGCGGCCAAGGCCGCCGCCGCTGGACCGACAACCAGCGTCGCGGCAGCGGCCGAAGATGAGGTGTCAGCGATCACTGCGGCGTTTTTTGGCGGGTTCGGTCAGGAGTATCAGGCGCTCCTCCAGCAGGCGACCGCATTCCACGATGGGTTCGTTGCGGCGTTGGCCGCCACCGGAAACGCTTACGCGGGAGCCGAAGCCGAAGCTGCGGGCACGCTCGGGGCGCTCACCGGCAGCAGTACGACGGCCGCGACGGCCAGCCCGGCCGTCCTGGCAGCAACAAAGGCGTCGGACCCGACCGTTACCGCCATTTTGATCATGACTGGCAGTGGCACGGCGACACCTTCGACGACCTACATGAACGAGGTTTACAGCCGGTACTTGTCCACTTTCACCGGCCCCCTGATAGCCGTGTCCACGGCTGAGGGGTTATATCCGTATACCGGTGTCAAAGACCTGACGCTGAACATATCTCTGGCCCGCGGCGTCACCGAGCTGGAGAACGCGATCGCCCTGCAGATCCCCCCGGGCGTCGTCGGCGACAACATTGCCGTTTTGGGCTACTCGCAGAGCTCCATCATTGCCTCGCTGGCAATGCCGCAACTCCTCCAGCAGGGCTATTTGCCGTCGCAGATAAACTTCACGCTGCTCGGTGATCCGAGCGCTCCCAACGGCGGCCTGTTCACGCGCTTCCCCGGCCTGAACCTCCCGAGCCTGGGGATAACGTTCGGCACCGCGACCCCCAGCAATGATTTCCCCACCACCATTTACACGCTGGAATACGACGGCTTCGCCGACTTCCCGCAGTATCCGATCGATTTCCTCGCCGACCTCAACGCCGTTGCGGGCATCGCATTCGTGCACGGCACCTATCCGACCTTGTCGAGCAGCCAGCTTGCGACAGCTTTTGCCTTGCCGCAGTCGGGGGCCCCGTCGATGACCACCTACTACATGATTCCCACCCAGAATCTGCCGCTGTTGGACCCGGTGCGGGCAATCCCGATCATCGGGAACCCGATCGCAGATCTGCTCCAACCGGATTTGACGTATCTGGTCAACTGGGGCTACGGCAATCCGCTCTATGGCTGGTCGACCGGGCCGGCCGATGTGGTCACCCCGTTCGGGTTCTGGCCGCCCCTCGGCGCAACCACTTCGCTGCCGCCCCTGTTGATCAGCGGCACCCAGCAGGGAATGGTCGCCTCCGGCGGCGCCTTGGCCGCCGAGGTGCCCACATCGCTGCCTACCCTGTCGCTGTCGGGCATGACCACCGCGCTGACGGGAACTGGTTTGTCCAGCGCACTGGCCCTGCCTACCCAGGCGTCCATTCCGGCCACGATCACCGGCATTATTTCGGGCATCGAGTCGGCGAACACCAATATCGTCGGCGGCTTTACGGGTGCGTTGTCGACGGGCTACGCGGTGGCGCTTCCGACGGCAGACATCGG
>DATJBA010000322.1:0-16699 GCA_035515675.1 Mycobacterium sp. | reverse complement strand
CGAGCGCGACATCCGCGTGATCAAACTCCGGCAGAAAGTCTCCGGGTGCATGCGCACCCTCACCGGCGCAAAACAGTTCTGCGCCATACGAAGCTACCTATCCACCGCCGCCAAACACGGCCGCCAACCCTTCGACACCCTCGTCATGCTCGCCGAGGGCCAACCCTGGCTGCCCGCCCACGCCTGACCAGTTACGTTCAGAGAATCGTTGGTGGGTACAGTGGCAGCGTAGCGGGCCGTCGCCCGGTCGCCCAAGCGACAGGGGCGCCGGAGAGCCGGTCTCGTGTGATGTCCGATTTGTTCAATACCGGCAAGGGTGGGCGGTCGTAGTTTTTGCGTGTGAGACGACACGTGCGACCTTTGACCGAGCTGTGGTTGCCATGGGCTGCTCACGGCACGGCAGGCATCTACCCATCCCGATTCACGGTTTTCGGTGATATAGAGCGCGTGCCGAGTTGGATCCGACGCGTCTCACCGGTTGTGCTCGATCACTGCGTCGCTAAGCCTTCCAACCGGGTGGCTATCACGGAATGACTTGGCATGCCAAGCAAACAATCACCGATATTCAGAATAGGACTCACAATGAAGATCCGAACCAAACCCAGGTTTTTTCAACTTGCTTATCGGATAGGTCTTACTCCGTGGGATGGCCACCCGTTGTCGTCGAACTTACAAGAGTTGATCGAGGGGCCTGCGGCGCTGCCGGCAGGCAGCGCGATCGATATTGGTTGCGGTACCGGGGATGCAGCGATTTATCTGGCCCGCCACGGGTGGCAGGTCACCGGGGTCGATATCGCGGCTAAGGCGCTTCAGCAGGCTCGGGCCAAGGCCGCCGCCGAACACGTCGACGTTAACTTCGTGCGCGCGGATGTGACCCGGTTGAGCTCGGCGGCGGGGGTCGGTGGAGGCTTCGCGTTGCTCCTTGACACCGGCTGTTTGCACGGGATGAGCGACGATGCCCGCGACCGCTATGTGGGCGAGCTCGATGCGGTCGCCGCCCCGGATGGGCGGCTCCTGATTCTCGCGTTCCTTCCCGGCGGGCAGTTCGGGGTGCGTGGCATTGATGATGCTGAGATCCATCGACGTTTCACACCGCGGTGGAGGTTACTGTCCGCCGGAGACGAAGCCGCAATGACCGTGTATGCGAACTACCCGGCGCGCCACTACCTGTTTGAACGCCGGGATTAATCGAACGCTTGGCGTGTTCACGTCAATACGCGACACGCTCGGTGGGCCACGATTAGCTGCGGAACCTTTGCCAGGCGACGTTGAGGGAAGTCAGGGTCGAGTGCGGAATGGGGCGCCAATGGTGCGGGATGACTGCTTGGCGCAGTTGGCGGCCAAAGGAGGTTCAATGACCGCGACGGCCAACACATTGGAGGTGCCGGGCGCCGGCCTTTACTACGAACTGCGCGGCAGCGGCCCTGTGCTGTTGTTGATTCCTGGTGGAAACGGCGATGCGGTGCCGTTCGAATCGGCGGCCGATGCTCTGGCCGGCCGGTACACCGTCGTTGGCTATGATCGGCGCGGATTTTCCCGTAGCCGGCTCGATGGGCCGCTGCCCCAGCGGCGCATCGAAACCGACAGCGACGACGCGCACCGGCTGCTCACCCACCTCAGCGCCGAACCCGCCTATGTGTTCGGCAGCAGCTCCGGCGCTATCGTTGCGCTCGACTTGCTCTGTCGTCATCCGCAACAGGTCCGCACTCTAATCGCCCATGAACCGCCGATCGCAACCGTACTGCCGGATGGCGCGCAATGGCTGGAGTTTTTCGCCGAGGTGTATGACACCTATCGCCGTTTCGGCGCGGATACGGCAATGGAAAATTTCAGCGCGCGGATGGGCCTACGTGGCATCGGACAGCCACCGCACGGTGCCCAGGTGCGGCCGCGGGGATTGGAGGTGGTGGACAGGGGGCGCCGCAATCGGGACTTCTGGTTGCAACACGAACTCCGCCAGTACCCTCGCTTCGTGCCTGATGTGGCGGCGCTGAAAGCGGTGCTGCCCAGGCTTGTCCTGGCCGGCGGACGCGGTTCCCGCGAGTATTTTCCTTACCGCGCGAGTACGGTGCTGGCCGACCAACTCGGCAGCACAGTGGCGGATTTCCCGGGCGGTCACGTCGGGTACGCGACGCACCCAGCCGAGTTCGCCCTGCGGCTTGCCGAGGTGCTCGCGGGTTGAGCAGCTCGGCCCAATCCGTCCGCGGTCAGGCCTCAGGCTCGACTGTGGGTTATCGGTGGGTTTTAGGGGCGGGCTTCGCACCAGCGCGAAGGCATCGCTGCCTGCGTTTGTTTTGTTGCGGAGTGACATGAGACCTGGCTGAATGTGATGGTAATGGCCGTGTATTTCGAGTATCGACCCGTGCGTGCGCTGGCGCCGTTTGTGGACTGTGGCTGGGTGCGCTCGACGGCGGGTGGTCCGCTGCGGGTGATGCCCGACGGTTGCGTCGATTTGTTCGTCACTGCCGAGGGCACCGTTATGGTTTCCGGCCCGGCCACAACCTTTTACGACCAATGTGCGGGCACCGAGGGCGTACTGGCCGGTTTGCGGTTGCGACCGGGTGCAGCAGCGGCGGTGCTGGGCCATCCTGTCAGCGAGTTAAGGGACGCCCAGGTTCGGATTGACTCGGTGTTCGGTATATCCACGTCTGGGCTAGCTGGGGATGTGCTGGCCACCACCGCTTTTCGGCAGCGGGTGGCGTTATTGGAGGCCGTACTGGCGCGATATTTGGTCAAGGTCGAACCCGTGGTCGATCAACCAGTGGCGCACACGATCGAGATGCTGCGCCGCGACCCGGCGCGCTCGGTGTCGGGTGTGGCCTCCTCGGTCGGGTTGAGCGAACGGCAACTTCGCCGCCGGTTTGAAGCCGCGGTCGGCTACGGCCCCAAGCGTCTTGGCCGGATTTTCCGATTCCAGCGGCTGCTGGATTTGATCCATGCCACCGATCACCGGATCCAGTGGGCCGAGCTGGCGATCGAGGCCGGCTACGCCGATCAGTCCCACCTGATCAACGAATGCCTAGCGCTGGCCGGGGCGGCTCCCACAGCCCTTCCGGGTGCGGCCGCCCAACCTGGGCTTGAGATGTCCGTTTCCTCCAATACCGGTGGCGGCGAACGGTCATAGCTTGGGCGTGTGAAGCGACACACGCGACCAGTGAGCGAGCTATGGCCGCTATGGCGGGCCCGCGCCACGGCGGGAATCCACCCATTTCAGTACACACTCGCCGACGATGTGCAGGGCGTCTTGACCGGGCTGGACTCCTACGATCGCGACGCCTGGGCGGCCGCGTTCAGTACCGTGGCCGTGCGCTATCAGGCCCGAGCCGAAGACGCCGTGCAGGCCGGCGACACAACTGCGGCACACGAAAACTATTTGCGCGCCTATGGCTACTACCGCATGGCCCGCTACCCAACGACGAATTCGGCTGGCAAGAAAAGCGCCTACCGCAAGTCGCAGGACATGCTGCTGCGCGCATCCCGATATTTCGACATCCCCATCGAGCGTGTCGAGATCCCGTTCACCGGCCGGCCCGGGGAGGGCGACCGCATCATCGCCCATCTGCGCGTCCCGAAGGGGACCGACCGGCTGCCGGTACTGCTCGTCTCCGGCGGGATCGACACCTTCAAAGAGGATATGCACACCGATCAGCTGCTCGCACGGGGTATCGCGACGCTGGCCATCGACATCCCCGGGGTCGGCGATGCTCCGCTGGCCGGTTCGGAGGACGCCGAGAGGATGTTCACGCCGGTGTTGGAGTGGATCACCACTCGACCCGAACTCGACTCGGAGCGTGTGGGCTATTGGGGTGGTAGCACCGGGGGGTACTGGGCGGCCAAAATCGCCCACACCCACCGGGACTCATTAGCGTATGTGGTCAGTCAGGGCGGCTGCATCGATCACGGCTTTGACGCCGATTGGATTGAGCAAGCGCAATCGGGCGAGTATCCCTTCGAGCTTGCCGAGACCCTCGCCTATGCATTCGGGCGCGACACCTTCGACCAGTGGGTGCAGTATGCCCCGAAGCTGTCACTTGTGCGCCAAGGCATCCTGGACCGGCCATGCGCTGAGACGCTGCTCATCAACGGGCTACACGACACGGTGTTCCCGATCAGCGACTACTACCTGCTGCTCGAGCACGGGATGCCCAAATCAGCCCGGTTTTTCGACACCGGGCACATGGGCTACACCGCAGACACCCAATCGATCATCCTCGACGGGATCACCAGCCGGCTGCAACCAGCGCAGCATCGAGACCTGGGTGGCGGGCGATGACGCACGCCAGATATCAACCCGCACAGAAGAAATACGGTGGCGACGGTGAGAGGCGACAGCGATGACTGACCTGCTCGGGGTGATCGAGGACAGGCAGTCCACGCGCATCCCGTTTGACCGGAACCGTTCGATCGCACGGGAAGACCTGCTACAAGTCTTGGAAGCGGCACGGTGGGCTCCGACCGCGCACAACATGCAGAACTTCCACATCGTCGTGATCGATGACCGCGAGCTGCTCGACGCGATCGGAATGATTGAATTTCGAGTTGCGCCGGTGTTTGTGCGGGAGAACGTAGCCCAGCTTTCCTTCTCTGAAGAAGAGTTGCGCGCTAAAAAGGTTGGTCTTTTGGGCACCAGGCTTCCCGCATGGATGCAAGCCCCAGCCGGCCCAGCTCCCGAAGTGAGTGAGCCCATGCCCCTGCATCGTGTGATCGCGCCTTGCCCAGTCCTTTTGATCGTGTTGCACGACACCAGCAAGCGGGCTCCAGCGTCACAGGGCGACGTGCTGGGGATAATGAGCCTGGGTTGTGTGCTGGAAAATATGTGGCTGGTGGCCCAATCGCTGGGTCTTGGGTTTCAGGTCATATCGTTTTTGAGCGGTGCCTTTTTCAGCGGGTCCACCGTCGGCCAAGCGGTCAAAGACCTTCTCGCCGTTCCCGAGTCCATGCAGATCGCGTTTGCGGCGCGTCTGGGTCACCCTGTCAGATTAGGCCCATCTGCGTCTTATCTGAGAGTGCGCCGCGAGGTGGACGAGTTCACTCACCGCAACCGATTCGGCAGCATGGGCCTGGGCGCATGACGCAGCTTATCCGCGTTGGCGTTCAGATCCAGCCTGCCGGGATACCGGACTACCGGACCTGGCGTGCGGCGGTCATCCAGGCCGAAGATATGGGGGCCGACATGATCTTTGGATACGACCATTTCCATGCGCAGGTCTTTGACAAGGCCACCAGTGCCGGCCCAGTGTTGGCCCCTAACCAGCCCGATGTGAATCATTTTGAGGGCTGGACTGCTCTGGCGTCCTGGGGTGAAATCACCAGCCGAGCCGAGATCGGGCTGCTGGTCACCGGTATCGGCTACCGCAACCCCGATCTGTTAGCCGACATGGCCCGCACCGTCGACCACATCAGCAACGGACGACTCATCTTGGGGTTGGGTGCCGGCTGGTACGAAAAGGATTACACCACCTACGGATACGACTTCGGCACCCTCAAATCCAGGATGGAGCTGTTCGACACCGGCCTTGAGCGCATCAAACACCGGCTAGCGCACCTGCTGCCGCCACCACTGCGCCCGATACCCATCCTCATCGGCGGCTCCGGCGAGAAGAAAACGATCCCCAGGGTCGCCCGCCACGCCGACATTTGGCACACC
This sequence comes from Mycobacterium sp., assembly GCA_035515675.1. GTDB lineage: Bacteria > Actinomycetota > Actinomycetes > Mycobacteriales > Mycobacteriaceae > Mycobacterium. Next base: position 11,052 of record DATJBA010000322.1, on the reverse strand, counting down.
TTCCTGCCGATCGAACAGTTCCGCACCAAAAGTCAACTACTCGACGACCTCGCGCGAGAAAACGGCCGCGACGGCGCCGCCATCCAGCGAGCGGTGCCCTGGTTCGGTGAAACCTCCGCCGACCAATACGTGGCAGCGGGAGCCAGGATCGTCATCGTCCAGATGCAGCCCACCGAACAGGGCTACGACTTCACCCAACTATCCAAACTTCTGACCTGGCGCAACAAGCTACACCAGACACAAAGCTAACCGCAGACAACATAAGGAGGCCACGACCAATGCCTGATCCCAAAACCATTGCACTGCAATCATTCCGACTCATCGAGAACGGTGATGCCGAATTGGCGGACAAAATCATCGCTCCCGATTTCATCAACCGAGAAGCCGATGACGACCCAGAGGACATCGAACGCCAACAAAGCGGGCCCGCGGGTTTCCTGGCCACCAGCCAATGGCTGCGCAACGCCTTCTCCAACCTGCGCTTCGAGCACCAAGAAACCCTCGCCGAAGGCGACACAGTCATCGCGGTGAGCACCATGACCGGCGAACATACCGGTGTTTTCAACGACATCCAACCCACCGGCAAACACATCGAACACAAACAAGTCCACATCTTCACCATCACCGACGGCCAAATCACCCACCACCGCGCCATTCGCGACGACCTGGGCCTACTGTTGCAACTCGGCTGGCGGCCAGGCGGCGTTGGCTGAGCAAGAGTTATCGGCGCTCCCGCGCCAGCGCCTCACAAGCCACCGACGGCGAAGTCGGAGGTGACCCCCTTGAATGCCCAAGAGACTGGAAGCTATCGACAGCGACGACCTGCACGAGGAACGGAGCGGGCCAGACCAGACCCCGGACTCCGTGAACCGATCCAACATCGATCAACCGATCGGGATCAGGCCATCGAGCCGTCAGTTGGGTGGAGCCAGTTCGGGCCGTCATGCCGGGGCCATTTCAAGTTGACATTGCGAGCTGCTCCCCCGGCGGGGGATTTCACGGCCTGCGGACGCTCTACCAGGGCACTGCAGGTTAAAGTGATGGCCCGCGGCGGATTGGCGATACATTTTCCTCGTCTCGCTATGCCTCTGTGCCATAGGCGATTTAGCGGCCCGCCTAAGCCGTGCGTTAGATCCTGCCCACGAATGCGTGGATCTGCGCGGCGAGCGCGGTCTCGGCCTGGATGTTCAACATGGTGTGTGGGTTCCGGCCAGCAAGGCATCGAACGAAATCGGCTGTGGGAGCGCTCACTATGGCGGCTAATCCGGTATCAGGGCCGAATGTCCATTCGTGGTTCTCGGTCGTGCGCATGACTAGCCGGGTTGTAGGCAGGCGCTGGGTTTGATATCGCACCAGCCAGGGGATTACCTCGGCGAGATGCTCGGGAACAGCATGGGCGAGTCCGTTCGCTGTGGCGAGGTCGTCATGATGCGTCCACACCTCGAAGAGGCTGAAGGTAACCATTTTCGGCGCTAACAGCAGACGCGGCGAGGGCTCGCGAAGTCGGGCGATTAGCGCGTGATAGCCAACGCGTCGTTGTCGCCGAATCACCCAGTGGGCCACCTCGGGCCTTGGAGAAAACTGGACACCGCGCGCGGCCAGTGTCCGGACGCAAAATGTGAGCACGCCTGCCGCGCGTTCAGCAGCAACGACGTGTGCAGCAAGGTCGAATGCTGTCCAGTCGCCGCAGGCGGTTGGCGCTTGGGGGCCTACTGCCGCTAACGAGTCAGCTAGGGCTGAGCGCTCGGCCTCGACACACAGCGGCTGAGGATCATGCTGCCGCCGACGTCCTGCTCGCGCGGGCAAAAGGCGACGACTGGCGGCTGGACGGATCAGCGGGCTGGATTTGCCGGCCGTGTCGGTCAGGCAGATGCGGCCCGTAACCGCGGAGTGGTTCTCGTCGTCGCAAAAGCTTAAACGTCCCGGTGTGGAAACCCAAGTAACGCAAGAACTGTGACTAGTCGCTGAAGATCAGCCGCCGGACACCAGATCCATCACTGCGGCGGTCTCGTAGCCGGGCTTGAAGAAGTCGATCATGTAGCCCTGAGACCCAGGCCCGATTCTGTCATTCCGATTCGCTCGGCGGGCAGGGTCTCGGTCAGGCTGGGGAGGTCCTCAATCACGGTCTGCCGCAGGATATCGAGGTTGACTGTCGAAGTAGTGGTGAACGACGCGCTCACGCATGCGGGCGGCGGCGGCCCGTGCGGCCTCGGTGAGGTGCCGCAGCCGGATCCGGTCGTCAGGCCGCATAGACCGGGCGTGCGGTCGCGGCCACGTTGTCGCGGAAGGAAGGGCTGAGGTCTTCGTACGTACGCAGCTCGACCTGTCGGCCAAGGACCGCTTCGAGCTCAAGTTCCATCTGGGCGAGCCGCAGCAAACCGGGAGTTCGATCGGGAAGAAACTCGACCAACATGTCGATGTCGCCGGAAGGACCGAAGTCTTCGCGGAGCACCGACCCATACAGTGCGAGTCGTCTGATCCCCCAGCGTTTCGCGAAGCTGTCAAGGAATGAATCCTCGATCGTCAGCCCGGGCACACGGTAATGATGCCGCAACGCCACCTGGGCAGGGTGCGCAACACTCACGACGCTGCCACATCGGCAGACTTAACACGTCGCTCCTCGACGAACAGGGACAACCTCATCGAGACGCGCGACAACCACCCGCCGCCAAACTGTGGTCGCAAGTCTCGGCATCTCACCGATTAGCAAGTCCCGTCGGGCGGCTAAGGCGGCTAGGTCAGCGCCGACAGGTATCCGGCCTGAGACGTCCGCGGCCGTCGCGGCTGCGGCAAACATAGCGAGGATGTCGGCGCGGCGGTACATACTGCGTCGTGTCGAAGGAGATGCAGGTGACTACGGCCAATTCGCGGGTCGGGCACATGTTCGGCAAGTACAGGCTGAACCGGCTACTCGGCAAAGGTGGGATGGGTGAGGTCTACGAGGCCTACGACACCGATAAGGACAGGACCGTCGCCCTGAAGGTCCTTGCCGAGCAGTACTCACAAGACGAAAGTTTCCGGACGCGGTTTCAGCGTGAGTCACACGCCGCGGCGATCCTTACACACTTGCGTCGCGCCTGGGTAATCCAGCCTTCCCCGGCGGCCTGGCCTCCGGTGACCCGCTGCAGCTCACCACCGCCCAGAGCGGTAAGGATCTCCTGTCTGCCGGACCGCCAGGTCACGCGCCGACCGCCAACGGCCGGAGATCGATGTCGACGCTAGGGCTGGACTTGATCTGGGCGATGAGCGGGTCGGAGTCGTCGTTCCAGCGCTTCATCGAGGCGATGACAGGGTTCACCACGAGTCCGGTGCGCTGTTCAACGGCGTCAGCAGCCGCGTAGACCACGGCGCGGTCGGGCCGGCCGACCACAAGCAGGTCGAGGTCATTGGGCGGCGGCCCGGACTGGCCATGGTAGCGGGCGGCCCACGAGCCGTAGATGAGCAGTCGGCTGACCCCCGCCATGCCGGCGAAGGCCTCCCGCACCACGAGGTGTGGGCCCATCGTCGCCACGACGATCTCGGTCAGCGGGGCGACGAGCCGGTTGTCGGGGTTCGGGCGCAGCAGATTGGAGCGGCCGACCTTACGAGCGGTGAGGAGGTGCGCGTCGACCAGACGGGCCACCTCGTCGGAGACGGTGGCCAGCGGGATCCCGAGCCGGCGCGAGAGGTCGGTGACGGTCTGCTCTCGGTCCGGGTGCAGCAGCGTCGCGGCGAGGATCTGGGCCTGCGCGCTGGTCCGGAATACCGGGAATAACGTCGGCGCCTTGCTACGCATAACCCGATGATATCTCCGGTTCATTCGGAGCAAACGCCCGCGTCCCCAGAAAGTGGTGACCTTTGCTTCCGATGCGCCGTGGTGAGACACGACCTACGCACTCAGCCCTCAGCCAAGGACAATGATTTGCGTGAGCAAACGCATCGAGATCATTGATTTCACTGATGGCCTTGAGGGCAGCACCCCGGTCAAGGGGCTTGTTGTCCCGGAATCGGCGCCCGCGACGGCCTCAGATCTCGCCGCCGCGATCAGGCAGATCCGCCCGGAACGCCAAGAGACCGCGGACATGTTCTGCTGCAGCGAAACGCCGGAGGCGCCGAGTCTGCACGCACGTCGGCGGATCAGCCGGCGCAGTCGACCGCGATCTCAAGGGCTTGGCAGATCTCGCGCATCCGGGTGTCGGCAAGCCGGCCAAGTCGGTTGACCAAGACTGTGACTGAGACGCTTTCGACCGAATCCAGGTTGACCGCCGAACGGCGCGGGATCGGGTCGACACCAGGTTCAAGGACGACCTCGCTGGCGAGTCCCCGGATGGTTGTCGTACATGGCGCGACGAGGGCACGTCGAAGTCGAGGGATCGCGGCGTCACGGGACATGACAACCACTGGGCGCCGGCCGATCTCGGCTAACTCGCACCACCACACCTCACCGCGAGCCGGCAACCCACTCACGACGCACCCGCCGCCCGTCGCCATGATGCCAGGTCTCCCCACTCGTCCGGCTCCTCAACCGGGTGCTCGTCATAGGCGGCGTAGGCGGTGTCGACCTCGGCGGACCGGTAACGAGCGAGCAGTGCTGCGAGGGCCTCATCGATGAGGGCGGCGTCGGTGATTCCTGACCGCACCTTGCGCGCACTGCCGAGGAGCTCAGTGTCCACGGTCGTGCTCAGCCGTGTGCGGTTCATGCCATCAGTATGCCATTTAGGCTGATGGCGTATGCGCTATCGCATTTACGGTCAGGTACTCGATCTCGGATGGGGTGCAGATGTGACTGATGTGACGGCTGCGCAGTGGTGATGTTTCCCCGGCATGTTTCACAAGCAGCGCCCCCGGTCGGGCGCCGACACCAACCACCGGCGATCATCGTGTTGCGTTTTGCACCACCGACGTTGCGGGCGGCGGTTCGGTGGCCTGTTCCTTGATTTGGTGCAGCCACACGAAGTCATGCATTCCGGCGAGTCGCAACAGGATCCGCTCCCGTGGCCGCCACGCCCGCATCGGCTCAGGCCCGGAAATGAGCTCGGGCCGCTCCAGCTGGTAGGTGCGCCCCTTCCAGCCAAGCGTGCAAGTTCCGGCGGCCATCAGGTTTCGGTACCAGTCCGTGCGAGTGCCATAACCCAACGGCAGCAGGAAGCCGTCACCGTAGGGGCACGTGCCCAGCGACGTCTGGTAGGTGCGCCCGCTGCGGCGGCCCACGTGGGTCAGCAGCCCCCATGACGATCGCTCGGTTCCCGAGATCTTGCGGGTCATGTCGTTGTACGTTGTCAAGAACCTCTTGAACGGGCCAAGTCCGAGCAGCCGGTCCCGGTTTCGTCGGAAGACCCTCGGAAACACCACCAGCCAGGCCAGGACCGTGCCGCCAAGCGCGAGCACGACGACCTCCATCATGCCAGCGAGCCGTTGTCCGCCAGTTCGCTTGTCAATTCCCATGAGTACTCCTTCACCACGGCGACCAGTGCGAAGCGAGCGGAACTACGCGCGCAGCGCAGCCACGAACAAATTCCCCGGCACGGTGTCCTGGACCTCTTTGGCAGCCCCGCGGCCATAGCCGGCCATCAGCTCGTCCGACGGCGTCACCGTCACCTCCCAGCCGTGGCGACGGAACCAGTCGCCGACGTCTTCGCGGTCCTCGAAGTACCACAGCTCCTCGTTGCTGGGGATCTCACGCTGCGAATCCACTTTGGCCATCAAAGCACCGATTCGATCCATTCGCGCACGCCGCTTCGCCCGGACCTCGGGGTCAAGAAAGTTCGGTCCCAGCGCCTCCACGGCGACCCGGCTACCGGGAACGGTGAGCCCCTGAACACGGTCGAACAGCAAGTCTTGGGCTGCGGCGGGCAAGTACGGCATCAATCCCTCAGCCGACCAGACGCTGGGTGCCGAGGCGTCAAAACCCGCCTGCCGCAACGCCTTCGGCCAGTCCTGGCGCAGGTCCACCGGGACAGCGACCCGGTTGCAGGTGGGCTCTGCCCGGTGCTCGGCCAATGTCGACGATTTGAATTCCAACACCCTGGGCTGGTCGAGCTCGTAGACCGTCATGTCGTCCGGCCACGGCAACCGCCACGCCCGCGAGTCCAAACCCGCCGCCAGGATCACCGCCTGGCGGATGCCCGCACCGGCCGCGTCGAGGAAGAACTGGTCGAAAAACGCTGTCCGCGAAGCCATATAGCCGACCATCGCCTTCATCTGCAGCGGCAAATGCGGTTCGGCTTCGAGGAGCTCGGGAGGCAGCGGCGAAGCGGAGTACCAATTCCAGACCCCGTCGCCGGCGGCGTCTAAGAAGACCTGCGCGAACGGGTCGCTGACCAAAGGATTCTCGCTTCGAGTTTCGGCCGCGCGGGCCGACGCCACCCCCAGCGCCGTCGCCCCCACGCTCTCGGTGATCTCCCAGCTGTCGTCGTCGGTTCTGGCCACGCTCAGTTCCTCCCCGCCCGTTCCGCGGCCACGAACAAGGTCTTCGGGGCGGCGTCTTCGATGTCCTGCGGGGGTCTGCGGCCGTAGCGGGCCATCAGCTCCTCGGCCGGCGTCACCGTCACGTCCCAACCGTGGCGACGCAACCAATCGCCAACGTCTTCGCGCTCCTCGAAGTACCACAGGTCTTGCACGTCGGGGATGTCCCGTTGCGGCTCCAGTCTGGCCATCAGGTCGCGCACCCGCTGCATCGTCTCGCGCTGCTTGTCGCGGGCGGCCTGGTCGAGAAAGTCGGGCCCCGGCGCTTCCACGGCGATCCGGCTGCCGGAGGTGCTGAGCGCCTGAACGCGCTCGAACAGCAGCTCCTGAGCGACCGCGGGCAAAAACGGCAACAGCCCCTCGGCCGACCAGGCGCTCGGCGCCGAGGCGTCAAAACCGGCCCGCTGCAACGCGGCCGGCCAGTCGTGGCGCAGGTCGACCGGAACATGAACCAGGTTGCACGTCGGCTGGGCACCGGTTTCCCGCAACGTCGACGACTTGAATTCCAGCACCCGGGGCTGGTCGAGTTCGTACACCGCGGTGCCGTCGGGCCACGGCAGCCGCCACGCCCGTGAGTCCAAACCTGCCGCCAGGATCACCACCTGGTGCACGCCCGCACGGGTGGCATCGAGGAAGAACTGATCGAAAAACGACGTCCGCGCGGCCATGTAGTCGACCATTCCCTGCATCCGCGGCTTGAGGTCGGGTTCGGCCTCGGCGATCTCGGCGGGCAGGTCGGGAGCCGCGAACCAGTTCCACATGCCCTCTCCGGCGGCGTCGAGGAATACCCGCGCGAACGGATCGCTGATCAGTGGGCTTTCACTCTCGGTTTCCGCCGCGCGGGCGGCCGCGACGCCCAGCGCCGTCGCACCCACACTCTCAGTAATCTCCCAGGAGTCGTTGTCGGTTCTGGCCACGCTCATGTCCTCCAATTCGCTAGCACACCTATTTAGGCGACCCTACGCGCGCCGCATGTGAACAAGCTGTCCGTCAGGTTCTCCCACGCTGGCCCCGAGGTATCCGGTTAAGTTGTCGGCGGGCCGCTAACAGCGCCGCCCCGAGCCGAACGGACCTTTGCAACATGCGAGTTGACAGGCGCGACATCACCGTTTCCGGCAGCTTGCTGCCGCCACTAACCCGACGGACCAACGACATCCTCCGGCTCACCCTGGCGGCGGTCTTCCTCGCGGCGGTGATCACGAGTTCGTTGATCACCCGTCCCCGGTGGGTCGCGCTCGAGAAGTCCGTCTCGGAGATCGTCGGGGTGTTGTCCCCCGCTCAATCCGATGTGGTGTACCTGGTGTACGGATTCGCGATTGTGGCGTTGCCGTTCATGATCCTGATCGGCCTGATCGTCTCCCGGCAGTGGAAACTGCTGGGCGCCTATGCGGCCGCGGGGCTCATCGCCGTTGTCCCGTTGTCGATCAGCGGCAACCGTATCGCGGCACCGCGATGGCACTTCGATGCCTCGGACCGGCTCACCACGCTGCCGGCCCAGTTCCTCGACGACCCGCGGTGGATCGCGATGCTGGCGGCGGTGCTCACCGTGTCGGGCCCCTGGCTGCCCGCGCGCTGGCGGCACTGGTGGTGGACGCTGCTGCTGGCCTTCGTGCCGATCCACCTGGTGGTCAGCGCCATCGTGCCGGCCCGCTCGCTGGTGGGGCTGGCGGTGGGGTGGTTCGTCGGGGCGCTGGTGGTCCTGGTCGTCGGCACCCCCGCTCTCGAGGTGCCGCTAGATGGTGCGGTTCGCGCGATGGCCAAACACGGATTCGCCGTGTCCGGGCTCACGGTGGTCCGGCCGGCCGGGCCCGGACCGCTGGTTCTTTCGGCCACATCGGAGGATCCCCGCGCAACGGCGGCAATCGAGTTGTACGGCCCGCATCAGCGCAGCGGTGGCGCACTGCTCCAACTCTGGCGCAAGCTGCGGCTGCGGGGCAGTGAGACCGCACCCCTGGTCGCCTCGATGCGCCGCGCCGTCGAGCATCGCGGCCTGATGGCCATTGCCATCGGCGGCGCGGGCGTCGCCAACACGTCGACGATCGCCGTCGCCACCCTGGACCGGGGATGGATGTTGTACGCGCACAAGCCCGTTCGTGGGGTTCCGCTCGACGAATGCGCTAAGACGACGCCGGTTGCCCGCGTGTGGGAAGCGCTGCGAAGCCTGCACGACTACCAGATCTCGCACGGCGACCTGCGCAGCGACGAGATCACGGTCAGCGACGGCGAGGTCCTTTTCGGCGGGTTCGGCAGCGCCGAATACGGCGCCACCGACGCCCAACTCCAATCCGACATCGCCCAACTCCTGGTGACGACGTCAGCGCTGTATGGCGCACAGTCCGCGGTGGGCGCAGCGATCGACGCGTTCGGCAAAGACGCCGTCTTGACCGCATCGCGCCGGCTCACCAAATCCGCTGTGCCAAAACGAATCCGTGAATCGGTGGCCGATTCGGGCGCTGTCATCTCCGATGCCCGCGCGGAAGTTATGCGCCAAACGGGTGCGGATCAGATCAAAACCGAAACCATCACCCGGTTTACCCGCGGGCAGGTCATACAACTGGTGCTGCTCGTCGCGCTGGTCTATGTCGCGTATCCGTTCATCAGCACCGTGCCGACGTTTTTCTCCGAGTTGAGGACTGCGCACTGGTGGTGGGCGCTGCTGGGTCTGACGGTGTCAGCGCTGACATATCCCGGGGTGGCAGCCGCGTTGTGGGCCTGCGCCGACGGGTCGGTGAGCTTCTGGAAGCTGTCAATAGCTCAGTTGGCCAGCACTTTTGCCGCAACCACTACCCCGGCCGGCGTCGGCGGGCTCGCGCTCAGCACACGGGTCCTGCAGAAGGCGGGTCTCAGCACACTGCGGGCCACCGCAGCGGTGGCACTGCAGCAATCGGTGCAGGTCATCGTCCACATCATGTTGCTGATCTTGTTCAGCACCGTTGCGGGCGCGTCGACTGACCTCTCCCATTTCGTCCCGACTGCCACAGTGCTGTACCTGATCGCGGGTGTGGCGCTGGGCATCGTCGGCACATTTCTGCTCGTGCCCAGGCTGCGCCGGTGGCTGGCGACGGACGTCCGGCCGAAGGTGAAGGAGGTGGGCAGTGACCTCGTCGAGCTTGCCCGCGAACCGAAACGACTGGGGCTGATCGTACTCGGTTGTGCCGGAACGACTCTCGGCTCGGCGCTGGCGCTTTGGGCCAGCGTCGAAGCCTTCGGTGGCGGCACGACGTTCGTCACCGTCACCGTGGTGACGATGGTCGGCGGAACGCTGGCCTCGGCCGCCCCGACGCCCGGCGGTGTCGGGGCCGTCGAGGCGGCGCTGATCGGTGGTCTGGCTGCCTTCGGCGTACCCGCGGCTGTCGGTGTGCCGTCGGTTCTGCTGTATCGGGTGCTCACCTGCTGGTTACCGGTATTCATCGGCTGGCCGGTGATGCGGTGGCTGACGGAGAAAGAGATGATCTAGGCCGATCAGGATTCGTCCTCGGCCTGAGCGACCACGAAGACGATCGACCTCCTGGTGCTCTCGCCGACCGTGGTGGTGAGAAAGACCAGGTAGTAATCCTCCGGCACTGACCGTGCCACCGTGATCGCGACGGTAGCGGTGGCCGATCCGTCGGCGCCGAATTCTCCAGACGCAGGTGCCACGGTAATTCCACTGTCCGAAGACGTGCCGGTGATGGTGTAGCCGCCGGCGCGAGCGATCATTCGTTGAGCGTCGACTTTCACACTGCCCGTGCTTCCCGGCGCGATCATGACGATCGGGGACGAGACGTTAGCGGTCACCGCCGAACTGCCCGCACCGAACGACGGTGGGGCGGAGGACTCGGCAGTGCCCCAGACCTTGTTGGGGTAGGCGGCGAGGGAGAACGTGACCTCACCGCCGGTGCGGATGATCGACTCAGGCAGATACGTGTGATCGGTGGGCCGGCCGTCGATGCTCAGGCCGCTGATGTACTTCAGGTGGTACGGTCCGGATGCGCCTGGAGCTGACATCCGGATGGATTTGCCTCCCGGAAGCGCGATTACGACGCGATCGAAGACCGGTGTGCTCACGGTGAGGATCGGCGCTCCCGGAGTGATCGGGTACAGCCCGAGAGCGGCCCAGACGTACCAGCTGGACATCGCGCCGAGGTCGTCGTTGCCCGGCTCGCCGTCGGGTATGGGACCGAATAGCCCACGCACCCGGTCGACCGTGTGCTGGGTCTTCCATGGTTGACCGATGTAGTTGTATAGCCACGGCACCTCGAAGGTCGGCTCGTTACCGGCCCAGAGATAGGGCTCGTTGGGGCCCACGTTGAGCTCCTTCGTGAAGTGGTCGAGCCGGCGGGCGACTGTCTGGCGGCCGCCGAGCGCGGTCACTAGGCCGGCGACATTGTGCGGCACCCACCAGACGTATTGCTCGGCGTTGCCCTCGTCGTATCCGTCCTGGCCGAAGCCCGCGGGTGACTGCACGAAACCCGGGCCGTCACGGAAGAATCCGGTGGAGCTGCGGGGCGAGATGTATCGGGTGGTGGGATTGAACAGGTTCTGCCAGTACTGGGCCCGGTTCTGGAATTCGGCGGCGGTCGCCGTGTCGCCGAGCGAGTCGGCGAATCGGGAGATAGCGAAGTCGTC
>DATJBA010000321.1:0-6459 GCA_035515675.1 Mycobacterium sp. | reverse complement strand
ATGGTCAGCGGATTGCCTCGCACGTACGGGGTGCCTGCGGTGCACGGACTGGGGAATTGGCCGATGGTACGGCCCCACTGCAGTTCTATCTGGGTCAGATGGCACTCCCACCGGGTGCCGGTGAATATTCCTTGGTCGATTCGGCTGAGCGTGAGGTCGACGATCGCCGTCAGGTTGGCATAGTCGCCGCGCTGAAAGTTCTCGAAGGTTTCGTTCGGGAATGGGAAGGTGGCAAGCAGGCTGAGCGACCGGGTCAGGCTGGGGCCGGCGTTGGCGAGTGACTCCAACACCGGTCCGACTTCCCGCAGTTCTTTTACCAGGTTCTCTTTGGTCTTGTTAACCGAGTCGACGGTCAGGGCGCTGAATTTGCCCAGCTGGTCGGCCGCCTCGACGAGCTTGTCCCGCTCGTCGTTGAGCACCGCGAGCGCATCGGGGATGGTCGCCACGGCCCGATCCAGCACAGGTTGCTGCGCGGCCAACTTGCCGACCAGGTGGTTCAAGCTGTCGGTGGCCGCGATGATGTCACCAGACTGGTCGTTGAAGTATGCGGTGAATTTGTCCAGCTGCCCAATCAGGCTTCGCAGATCTTGCTCGCGGCCCCGAAACGCGGTGCTCAACGCCTCGGTGATGTCCTGTACTTGGCCCAGTCCGCCGCCGTTGAGCACTAACGACAGCGCCGCCAGCGTCTGCTCGGTGCTCGGGTAGGCACCGCCATGCGACAGCGGAATAAGTGACCCGTCGCGCAGCTTGCCTTGCGGCGGTTCGCCTTTCGGTGGCGCCAGCTCGATGTGGTACGAACCCAGCAGGCTGGTCGTGCCGATCTTGGCGGTTGCGTTGGCAGGCAGGTTGACGTCGCCGTTGAGCCGCATGGTGAGCAACGCATGCCAGCCCTGACGCTCGATTTTCGTCACATGGCCGACCGTCACGTCTGCGATCCGCACCCGCGAGTTCGGTTGAATGTTGTTCACATCGGGCATCTGTGCCTGAATTACGAAGGAGCCCGGGCCGTTGCCCTCCGTACCGGGTAGCGGCAGCGAATTAAGCCCGCGCCAGCCGCATCCGGATATCCCGGCCGTCACCAGGATCATCACCAGACTCGCCGCCGCGCGGCGCCAGTGGCCGGTTCTCATGAGCCACCTCCCGGCGGCACCATCATGGCGGGCAGGCCGGCCGCGGGGTTGGTGGCCACCGTCTCACTGCCTGTCTCAGTAGCCAGCGCACCCGGAGCGGGTGCTTGGGCCGGCAGTGGCGCACCCAGGGGAGCCCCCGGCGGCGGGCCAGGTGCAGGCGGTTGGGCCGGCGGTGGCGTATTCGCGTCTGGCGGCACGTAGTCGGGCCGCATCCAGTCCTCGCTATAGGTGACCTCGTTGGGCCTGGCCTGTGGCCCGACGAGGACGTCCTCCCCTATCGGGGGGAAGTTGTACTGGCGGTTCTTAACAATCGGCGCCAGGTATTGCACGCAGAGTTTCGCCGCTTGCTCGCCCCCTAAGCGGGAGGCGGCCTGGATTGCTCCGCAGAGGAACGCGATCGGGTTGGCCATATTAGTGCCGGCCAGCACGCCGGTCAACGCACCGTTGGACGGTTCCCATATGTTGTTGAAGTTCTGCAGTACGGTCGGGCCGATGTGCAGCGTTTGCTTGATGTCATCAAGGCTGTCGACCACCGTCTTGCTGATCGATGCCAGTTTGTCCGACGCGGTGCCCAGCGCCTCACGGTTTTCTGCGGCGAAGCTTTGGACGTCGGCCACGACCGCGTTCAGGTCTTCGGCCGCCTGACCGACCTTGTGCGGGTCGTCGGCCAGCAGCGACGATACCGCGGCCAGGTTGTGGTTCAGCTGCTCGAGTAGATCTGCGCTGTCGTGCAGCGCCGTCACCAGCGTCGACAGGTTTTTGAACGTGGAGAAGATGTCTTTGCTGTGGTCGCCCAGCGTCGACACCGTCTGCGATAGCTTGATAATGGTGTCGCGGATGGTGGCGCCCTGCCCGCGCAGGTTGTCGGCGGCGGTGTTGATGAGCGCACCCAGCGTGCTGACTCCGCCCGGCTGGGTGGGCTTCAGCAAGTCGGTCAGCCGCTCAAGTTGCGCCCGCAGATCGTCCCACTCGACCGGGACCACTGTGCGGTCGGCAGTGATGACCGCGCCGTTCTGCATAGTGGGCCCGCCGGTGTAGGGCGGCGTCAGCTGGATGGCCCGACCCGTCACCAACTGGGGCGACAGTATCGCGGCCTTGGCATCGGCGGGGACCTTGTACTTGCTGTCGAACCAGAACCAAATCTTGGACCGCAACGGCTGCGGTTCAATCTTTTCGATCTTGCCCACTGGCACGCCGCGGATGCGCACGTCGTCACCGGCAAACACGCCGTTGCTATTGTCGAAGTAGCCGACCACGATTGTTCGGGCGGCCTCACCGGCAGCTCGCATTACGACCACAACCCCGCCAACGAGCGCCAGGACGAGCGTGGTCGCCAACACCACGCGGGCGTTTCGCAGCCTCGTCATCACGATTGACCTCCCGGCCGCGACGGGCCCGGCCCCACTTCCACATTGATCGGCGAGGGCGTCGGCTCAGGCACGGATTCCAGCCCCGGCGGCGGTGGCGCAGGCGGCCCAGGCGGCGGACCGCCGGGCGGCGGGGCCGGCGGCGGCTCCCGATAGGGGTAGCAGCCAGGGCCGGGCAACGGCACGCCGGGCAAACCACACGGATGGTCGCTCGGGTTGCCGGTGATCGCGTCTGGCAGATTCAACCGCGGCTCGCCGCCCTGTCCCGTCCGCGGGTAGGGCATCGGCAACGCCGGGGTACCGGGCTGGCCGGTCGGCGGGTTCGTCAACTGCGACGGCAGCAACGTGGCCGGGTCCAGTCCCAGGTCGGAGAATGCGGCGTTGATAAACGGCTGCACGAACTGACCCGGCAGCAGATTCACCACATATGCCTTGAAGAACGGGCCGGACGAAACCGACTCACCAAGCGACATGACATAGTTGTTGATCAGTGGAATGGCCTGCTGCACGCGCTCCTTGCGCATTTCTACGATCGCCAGCACCCCGTTGAGCTTGTCCAGCGCCGGTCGCAGTTGCTGTCGGTTCTCGGCGATGAATGCCTTCAGTTGCCGCGACACCGCGGAGATATTGGTCCAGATATGATCCAAGGCGGCGCTTTGCGTCCGCAGCTGTGCCAGCAGCGCGTTGGTGTCCCGCACCAGGCTGACGATCTGGTCGGTGCGCTTGGCCAGCACCCCCGTCGCTTTGGCTGCGTTGTCGAGCAGGCGGCGGAGTTGGGTGTCGCGCTCGTCTAGTGTTTGCGCAAGCCGCGCCACCCCCTGTACCGCGTTCTTCAGATCTGGCGGGGTACTGGCAAAGGTTTGTGCCAGGGTGGCCAACGAACCGGACAGCTGGTTGGTGTTCAGTCCGCTGATCGTGGTGGCCAAGTCGCCAAGCGCGTCGGGCAGCTGGTAGGGCGACATCGTTCGCTCGATCGGGATGGGACCCGTCAGCTGACCTTCGCCGCGGGGTGTCACGTCGAGGATCTTGCTGCCCAAGAGGCCTTTGGTTTTGATCGCGACCTCGGTGCGGTCCCCGAGACGAATGTTTTTGCCGACGTTGAACTTGACCAGCACACCAGATCCGTCGAGTTCAATGCTGGACACCTTTCCCACCGGATAACCGGAGACCTCGACGCCGTTGCCGGTCCTCAGCCCGCCCGCGTCGGTGAAATAGGCGGAGACGCTTTTGCCCTGGTTGAGGAAGGGCAGCTTCTGGTAATTCAGCGCCCCCAGTACAACCCCGGCGACTGCCACCAGGCCGACGGTGCCGATGATCATCGGGTTGCGTTCAGAGAACGATTTCATTTCGGCGTACACCGTCCCGTGGCCTGACCGGCCAGTTTGATGTACACCGGCTGGCCCCCTTATCTGTGTTGGGGACCCCCGTAAAGGTGGATCCATTGGTCGTTTTTTGGTTGTTGGGCCTCGTTCTGGCCCGTGCTTGGCTGCGGTGGACCGCAGTCGGGGTCAAGGTGGAGCGCCCCGCAGCGTAGCGAGGACGAACGACCTTGAGGCCGACGAGGATCCGCCGCATACTTGGTCGGGCAGGGACGAGGCAAAGACGTTGTGGTTCAAGTCATTTGTTGCCTCCCGTGCAGTTGCGGCCGATGTGCGTTGGTTGCGCGTGCCGGCGCCCAGCCTTATCTGGGTCCACGGACGATGGTCCGGCGACATGATGATTGATGGGGTGCCCGACGTGCGGGTCACCGAAGATGTGCGGTTGCTCAATCTTTTCGGGAAGTCCACCCAACAGGGGGTGGCGACAGGGGGCTTTCTGGAGCTGGCCGCAGGCATCAGTTGAAATGGGCAGGGCACGTGCACAACGCATGGTCAGGCGGCCGCCGTGTGTGTGCGTTCGGCGACGGGCAGCGCCAGCACGGCGTCGCCGAGTTCGCGCAGGCTGTGATAGCAGCGGCGCAGGATCTTGCGCTCCACCGCCAGGGTGGGGTTTTTGCCGTTGTGGCCGTCGCGTTTGGCCGCCAGCTTGTGGTAGTAGCCGTGATCCGGAGAACCGCGCCGAGCCGCCGATTTGGCTGCCTCAAACGCGGCCCACCGCAGTTCAGGTGAGCCTTGCCGGGACAGATGTCCGGGCGAGCGTTTGGTGTCCGAGGAGTATACGGTGACATCCAGGCCGGCGAATCGCACCAGCTGATCGGAGCTAGCGAATCGGCGCGCATCGCCGATCTCGGCCCAGATGATGACCGCGCACAACCACCCGACACCGTAATGGCGCTGCAGCGCCTGGCAGCCGACCTGGCGGCGAGCGAAGCTGACCAATTGTGCTCGCAACGGCTCGATCTCAGCGCTGAGCTCATCGATGCGACGCAGTGCTGTGTCCACGTATTGGCGTCCCGCGGCCGACAGCTCGGCGGTTGCCAACGTCTTGCGACCAGCCTGGGATAACAGCGCCCGGATGGGCGGGCAGCCTTGGTGAAACAGCTGGGCGTGGATCCGCTGCTGCCAGATCCGCCGCTCATGCATCAGCGCGCAGTACAACCGGCCCAAGGTGCGGATCTCCACGACATGTGCGGGCGGGATCCACAACTCCGGGAACCGGCCCTCCAACAACAAGGTGCGCAGCAACCGGGCGTCGGCGCGGTCGGTTTTGGCGCGCTTCTTGGGACCCCGCGCCGCCGCGGTCTCGGCCGGATCCCCCAAATGGGCCACCACACCGGCGGCCGTCAACTCCTCGCACACGTAGCGCCACCCGGTGCAGCCCTCAAGCGCGAACTCCGCGTCCCCATCCGGGCAGTGCTTGCCAAGCCAGCTGCGCAACGTAGTTCGGGTCGCCGGGCGGATCTGACCCCAGTGCACCAACCCGTCGTCGTCTACGTATTCAAAAGTGATCTGCTGCCGGTGCACGTCCAAACCGCCTACGATGGTCATCGGGACCTCCTCGAGCTCCTGAAACATTTTTCTGACGCCCATATCAACGAGCGTCTGCCCCGAGGGGGTCCCCATCACATGTCATCTTTCGGTTTGGCCCTCCCCTTAATAGCGTGCAGCACCAGGGTTCCCGCTGCAGGCCACGCTAAACCTCACTCCTGCGGGTTTTCTCCCGAGCGGTGAGTTTGGAACCGAAGAAGCAATTGAGTCTTGGCAGAATGTCAATCGTGCTGTTCTGCTGCCACGCCTGCGACGCGGCGCCTGAGCTGGTCGCTGACGGCGCCGCGAAGATCAGCGTTGTGCGTCACCGGCCGGGCTGCGAGCTGCTGATCACCGCGACGCGCAACCGCTGCCCCTGACACCCGCGCGGCTGCCCGACACGCCAGCCCAAGTACCGTTCGCCCATGGCCGAGCGCAAAGCGGTGACGAAGACGATTGCGACCCGCTACGCGCGGGCGGACAAGGCCGGTAAGGGCCGGATTCTGGACGAGTTGTGCGCCACCACCGGCTGGCATCGCAATCACGCCCGCAAGGCGCTCAAAGGCGGCGCTGCGGCCGACGATCGCCAGGCCCAGGCGACCGCGTGCGCCGAAGTACGGGCCGAAAGTCATTGCGGCGCTGGTCTTGTGCTGGGCATGCCGGCAGGCAAGCGGCTGCCGCCGATGCTGGGCGAGCTGGTGGCGATCCTGCGGCGGTTCGGCGAGCTGAACATCGACGACGACAGCCCGCACCCCGAAGGATGCTTGGCGCAACGCGCCACCAGCCAGTGGTCGCACGTCGTGAGCAGCCGCGCCTACCTGCGCTGGTTGGCCGACAACGGGTATCCCCTGGCGGCTGTGGAGGAAATCGTCACCGGGGCGAAAGATTCCGACAGCGTCTACCACCAGTATCTTGCCGATGCGGTAAAGGAGTAACACCACCAGGTGGGGTCAGGGCTTCGGCTCTGGCCCAGGGGTCCGGCGTTGTTGACTAGCACGCTTGTGACCTGCTGATTTGGTGGTTGGTGAGCAGCTGGAGGCCTCGGTCGGGGCTGAA
>DATJBA010000320.1:0-57446 GCA_035515675.1 Mycobacterium sp. | reverse complement strand
CAGCTCGGTGAGCTCTTCGACTCGGATGCCGGTGCGCCACAACACTTCCAGGACAGCCCAGGACCAGAACGCGCGATGTTCCTCTAAGCTGAGATCGCGGCGTTTGCCGGTTTGGGGGTCGTCAGCCCAGACCCTGGCGGTCGGCTTCTTGGCCGCCGAGCGGCGCCACTGCTGTCCGGCGGCGGTGAAAACCGCGCCCGGGGCAACGAGTTGAGCAGCTGTGAGCCGTTCCGCGGCCAGTCGGCGCTCAGTATCGACGGTGTGCGCCAGGGTCGACAGGACCGGCAACCGCTCACGGGTGCGCTGGTCGATACGTGACTTACGATGGGAGCGGTCCTTTTTCCGCGACATTTCCTCGTCCCGGATGGGGCACGGGGCGGCCCACACACCCCAGCGGGTCGGGTCGTCCATCGCCCATTGCGCAAGGTCGAGGTAGAAGGCCCGCACCATCGCCAGATAATTCGTCCCTCGGTCCGACCGCAGCGACTCGACCTCGACGATCTGCCCGGCGGAGTCCTTGCTGCGGACCGTCTTCCTCGCGATCCGGTGTTTCCACGCGGCCGCGACGTCGGGCGCCAGGCGCAGCGAATCGATTCCGGGGTGGTGGGTCTCCAGGTCCTTCCAGAACAATTTGCCCAAGCCGAACGACAGCGCCCGCAGCGACGTGAAGTCCAGCGACGGCTGGCGTTCCCGCAGGTAGTCCACCAGGAGGTCGCGAATGGGCCCGCAGGCGATGTCGTAGCGGTCGATCATCTGCTCGACGGTGATCTGCCCGTGGGCCTGGCCGCTGACGGCGCGGACCGTCGAAGGAGCAGCATCGGGGAATATGCCCATCGCGTGCAGCAACTGATAGAAGTACGCACTCGTGTCGACCCCGCCCCCGATCCCGAGCAGCAGTTCGGCCATCTCGACGCAGTCCCCGACGGTGATGTCACGAACCGCGCCGCCCTTGGCGGCCATGATGGTGGCGATCCGGCACAGCGCGCTGTTTTTGGTGTGGGCGTTTGCGGGGTCGGTGCGGCACACCGACACCAACTCCGCAAATCCTTCCGAATCCCGGCTGCGGGCCATCTCGGCAGTCAGGATCTGCACCGTTCCCTGTGTCAATAGCCACGACAGGCTCGGCCGGATCACTTCCCCGCTGATCAGCACGAGAATGGCGCTGCCCAGGGCGTCGAAGTCGTTTTTCTCCCGCACATAGGCCGTGCCGTCGCGCCGCAGCCACTCGATCACGCGGTGCCGCCACGCGATGTTGCCGGCCGCATCGGCGCCGCTGACCAGCCAGCGGTCCTGCCATGTCTGCCCGGGATGTTGCTCCAGCCAGCGCAGGATCTTGCCGATGCCGGCGCGGCGGCGGGCCTGTGAGCCGAAAGCGTCGAGGACGAACGGCGGCGCGAGCAGCCGCGTTGACACCTGCTCGCGTGAGTGCTCGGTGCCCGGCCAGCTCGATTCCGGTCGGCGGGGCGGGAATTGCCTCAGCAGCGCCACTGCGGCGGGGCCGAGCCGACGTCCGGTCCGGGCCGTGGTCAGGGTTTGCGCGGTCACGCCGTGCCCTTCCCGAACAGAATGTTCAGCGTCTCCGGCCGATAGGAGACCACCGGCAGGCTTGCTGACGACGACGGTGCAGCCTGGGCAGCGCGGCGGGCTTCCACCGCCATTTCGGTGCCGTGGTGGATGGCGCCGTCGACCATGGCGTGCACCTCGGAGGCCGAGCAGTTGAGCCGCTGGGAGTGGATGACCACCGAGCCCTTTTCCACGCTCCAGTAGATGAGCACGCCGCGGCCGTAGCGGGAGTGGTACTCGGTGAAGATGTTTTGGTCGAACGCGCCGAAATGCGTCGAATCCGAGGCGATGGCCGTCGAGGACTCCCCCCAGATCGTGGTGCGGCGGGCAGCGAAGGTGGCGTTGGCGATTTCGATCGCGATCCGCCGGGCTGCCTCGGCGTTGAGGTAGCGGCGCCGGGTGTAGCGGATCTCGTCCTCGCCGTGCCCGTGCGCCCCGCTGGCCACGGCCCTAATGCCGGTGTGGGTGCCGTACGCGTAGATCGCCAGCAGCAGCCGTTCGGCCAGCACGCTTTCGGGCAGGGTGCCACGGTCGGCGACTGAGGTGACTGCGCGCAGGCAGCTGGTGCGTAGCACCGTTTCCTTGAGGATGTCGATCAACGGCACCACACCCCACCGGGTCTGGATCTGGTTCTTGAGCTTGCGCAGGTTGCGCGGCTCGGCGACCGGTGGCAACGGTGTCAGCTTGATCGCACCCCGGCGGCGTTCGGCGATCTGCAGCCAGCTGCACTCGGGCAGCGCGGCGTGCAAGGCGTCCAGCTCGGTGCGCATCTGTTCGCGCAGCTCGTCGACGAACTCGCTGGGATCCAACGGTTTGCCCAGCGCCCCGCAATGCTCGATGCGGCGTTCCTCGAAGTCGGTCGGTAGGTCCTGCGCCGGGTTGCGCCACTTCTCGGCACCCACCACCCAGATCTCCTTGCACCGCAATTGATCCCGCAACGCCTGGAACGTGCAGATCTCATAGACCATCCGCACCACGCGCCGATGCCCGCGCTTGTCGGTTTGATACACCAGCTCGGCCCAGTCGCCGGAGATGCCGCGATGCGCCGGGACCGGTTCGTGCAGCGGGTAATAGCGCAAGTTGCCGCCGGCATAGGTGCCGATCAGCTCCAATGCGTCCAGCACCGGCCGGTGCGTGGTGTTGTTGGAACAAAACTCCAACACCGACAGCAGCTTGATCAGCCCGGCCCGGTAGTGATTGGTGTACGACGAGCGCAGGGTGGCTTTCACCGTGCGCTGATACGTTGGCCCCGACGACTTGAACTCGGCTACCAGATCGCGCAGCACCGCCTGCGGCGCCACCGGATACATCGTGTCGCGCACCAGCTTGTCGCCGGCGTCCACCGTGGCCTCGGCCACGCGGAACAGGAGATTCTCCTTGCCGGTGACCCGCTTGAACTCGCGGATCAGCTTGTTGGTGACCGTACCTCGGCGCGGGCGTTGATCCGGTGCACCGTCGAGCACAACAGCTCCACCAGGGTGTCGGTGATCTCGCGGCACCGGCAGAAAAGCAGCGCCGCCAGCAGGGCCAGCTTCACCTGTAAAGGGTGATCGCGCAGGTGTGACGGCGACTCCACCGCCGCCCGGCCGCGCCAGCCGCTGACAATCCTTGGTGCCACATCGGCGAAAACATCCGCGCCCACGCCGACCGCGCGCACCGCCTCTAGCTTGGCGACCTCGGTCAGCATCGTGTTGAGGCTGACGTTGCCCGGATCGGATCGGATCAAGGCCAAGACCGCCGCACCATCCTCGAGTTCCCCGTCCTGGTCATCATCAGATTCGATCAGCGCGAGCAGTCGCTGCCGTTGCGGTTCGGCCAGCCGCGACGCCACCCGCGCGAACAACACGTCCTCGCCGCGGCTCAACCCCGACCGCACGATCCGGTCGATTCGCCCCGCGGTCGGTGGCTCCAACCGCCGGCGGCGGCATTCCGCGAGCAAATGCTCACGTACCCGCTCGGCGCTGCGCTCGACCTCTGTGACGTGCTCGACCAGCCACCCGGTCAGCACGTCGGCATCGGCAACCGTGCACGCCCGGAAACCCAGCGCCTGACGGATCTGGGTCCGATGGAACTTGCTGGTGCGGCTTGTCCACTCATAAAACGCGATCTCAGTCGGCTCCACCCCGACCTGGCGCGCCACATAATCAACTGCGGCATCGGGAATCTCGGAACGGCCACGCGGGAACCGACCCCGCTCGGTGTAAAACCGCAGCAGCAACGCAAAGCCCAACAGCGTTGCTCCGCGCTTACCCGCCACCAGCTCCAACTCGTCACCGACGAGTGTCCACCAATCGATCAGCTCGTCTTGGTCAACCTCACGCGCCACGCGCGGAAGCTACACCCCCAGCCGACCCACCACGCCGAAATTGCCGTTTGTACCTGGTGACACGATCCTTACCGGCCAGTGATCGCCGACGAAGCATTCCGCGTTGACCCGTGGCAGATCCGCGAGACCCGGCTCGACCACTGCGACAGCTACCGGGCCGCGAGCCGCTACATCGGCGGGCCATATCTCGGAGTCAGTGAGGTTCGACGATCCGGGCCGCCTCGACGTTCACCGCCCGCCGTAGGTCGGCGTCCGTCAGCTCGTCGATCCCGGTCGCCGAACGCAGGATCGGCGCGAATAACCGCCAACCGAATTGCAGCGCAAGGGCATTGGCGACCGCCAGCCGCGCACTGATCTCAGTGTCATGGCGTGGCCGCACTCGGTCGAGCAGCTCCGCAACATTGGGAAAGCGCTTCTGCAACTGCGCGGCCGGATACCCGTCGAGCACTGTCCGGGCCATCACCCGCATCTGCCGGTCGAGAGCCCGTTCGAGGACGTCGGGCGGCGCGCCGGAGTGCAGCAGACCGGTCAGACTCGCGCCCAGGTGATCGAGCACAGCACCGACCAGCTGTTCCTTGGTGCCGAAGTGACGAAACACCAGTCCGTGGTTGACTTTCGATCGGGCGGCGATGTCGCGGATCGACGTCGCGGCCGGACCGCGCTCGGCGAACAGGTCGGTGGCCGACTCGAGGATCGCCGCCGCCACCTCTTCCCGCCCGGTGGGCGACTTCCGGCTTTCAGTTGCCGAACGTGCAGTCATATGACTACACTAACCGATGTAGTCAACTGACTACAACGCGACTTGATTCAAGGACGACAGCAATGAAAGACCTGGTAACCGTCACCAAGCTGGGAAGCCGCATCGGTGCCCGAGTCGACGGGGCGCGCCTCGGCGGCGATCTGGACCCGGCCACCGTCGAGGAGATCCACCAGGCGTTGTTGGCCCACAAAGTGATATTCTTCCGCGGCCAGCACCACCTCGATGACGCCCGGCAGGTGGCGTTCGCCGGGTTGCTGGGCACCCCGATCGGCCACCCAGCCGCGTTCGCCTTCGGGGCCAACGCACCGATCATCACCCCGATCAACTCCGAGTGGGGCAAGGCGACACGCTGGCACACCGACGTCACGTTCGCCGCGAACTACCCGGCGGCCTCGATCCTGCGCGCGGTCACCCTGCCCGGCTATGGCGGGTCGACGCTGTGGGCCAATACCGCCGCAGCCTATGAGCAGCTGCCCGACCCGCTCAAGTACCTCGTCGAGAACCTGTGGGCACTGCACACCAACCGCTACGACTACGTGACGACCGAATCAATGACCGACGCGCAGCGGGCGTTCCGGCAGGCGTTCGAGAAACCGGATTTCCGTACCGAACACCCGGTGGTACGGGTGCATCCGGAGACCGGCGAACGCACGCTGCTGGCCGGCGATTTCGTGCGCAGCTTCGTCGGCCTGGACAGCTATGAATCAGACGTGCTGCTGGAATTGCTGCAACGGCGAATCACCGTGCCCGAGAACACTATTCGCTGGAACTGGGAGCCAGGTGATGTCGCTATTTGGGACAACCGGGCAACCCAGCACCGGGCGATCGACGACTACGACAACCAGCCTCGGCTGATGCACCGGGTCACCTTGATGGGCGACGTGCCCGTCAACGTGCACGGAGAGCGCAGCCGGGTGGTCAGCGGCGCACCGCTCGAGGCGATCGCAAGCTAACCGGCCTCAGCCGCCGAACCGACCGGGTCGATCGGCAGCCAGCGCAGCGCACCCCGCGCGTCGGCAGGCACCGCCGGATGGTTCGGCGCGATCGGGGCCAGCCGGCGGTAGGTGTCGCCCTGCAGCGGCCGGAGATCGTTCTCGCCCTTGTTCGGCCAGAGCGAGGCGGCCCGCTCAGCTTGCGCGGCGATGGACAGCGACGGGTTGACGCCCAGGTTGGCCGAGATCGCGGCGCCGTCCACCACCAGTAGCGACGGGTACCCGTGGACCCGGTGATACGGGTCGATGACGCCGTGCTCGGGACTGTCGCCGATCACCGCGCCGCCCAGGAAATGCGCGGTCAGCGGGATGTTGAACAGCTCGCCCCAGGTGCCGCCCGCTACGCCGTCGATCTTGGCGGCGATGCGGCGGGTGACCTCGTTACCGACCGGAATCCACGTCGGGTTGGGCTGGCCGTGCCCCTGCTTGCTGGAGTACCGGCGGATGCCCAGCTTCCCGCGTTGGGTGAAGGTGGTGATCGAGTTGTCCAGGTGCTGCATGACCAGCGCGATCACCGTGCGCTCGCTCCACTGGTGCACGTTGAGCATTCGCAGCATGCCGCGCGGGTTTTCGCAGGTCTGGTCCAGCAACTGCTTCCACCGCGGCACATCGGTGCCCTCGGGACCGTCCCCGTCGGTCATCAACGTCTGCAGCAGCCCCATCGCGTTGGAGCCCTTGCCGTAGCGGACGGGCTCGATGTGGGTGTCCGGCGTCGGATGAATCGACGATGTGATCGCCACCCCGTGCGTCAAGTCCAGATCGGGCAAAACCTCCAGCGTCGCGGCACCGGCGATCGACTCGGAGTTGGTGCGGGTCAGCACACCCAGCCGCTTCGAAAGGCGAGGCAGCCGGCCCTTATCACGCATCTTGAACAGCAGATGCTGCGTCCCCCAGGTGCCCGCGGCCAGGATCAGGTGCGTGGCGGTGAACGTGCGCCTTTCCCTACGCAGCCAACTTCCGGTGCGAACGGTGCGAACCTCCCACAACCCGTCGGACCGCTGCTCGAAGCCTTTCACCGTCGTCATCGGAATCACTTGTGCGCCTGCCGATTCTGCGAGCCCGAGGTAGTTCTTCACCAGCGTGTTCTTGGCGCCGTAGCGACAGCCCGTCATACAGGAACCGCATTCCAGGCAACCGGTGCGCGCCGGCCCCACGCCACCGAAATACGGGTCTGGCACGGTCTTTCCCGGCGCCTTGGTGCCATCGGGCCCGAAGAACACCCCGACCGGGGTCGGCACGAACGTGTCGCCGCACCCCATCTCGTCGGCGACTTCCTTGACGATACGGTCGGCGTCGGTGAAGGTCGGGTTTTTCACCACGCCCAGCATCCTCTGCGCCTGCTCGTAATGCGGCATCAGCTCGCTACGCCAGTCGGTGATCTGCGACCACTGCCGGTCTTTGAAGAACGGCTCCGGCGGCACGTACAACGTATTCGCATAGTTCAGCGAACCGCCGCCCACTCCGGCGCCGGCCAAGATCATCACGTTGCGCAGCGGATGGATACGTTGAATGCCGTAACAGCCCAGCTTCGGCGCCCAGAGGAACTTGCGCAGCTGCCAGGACGTCTTGGCGAACTCCTCGTCGGAGAAGCGGCGGCCGGCCTCCAACACGCCTACGCGGTAGCCCTTTTCGGTCAGCCGCAGCGCGCTGACGCTGCCGCCGAAACCTGAACCAATGATCAGGACGTCGTAATCCGGCTCCATCGCATCAGTATCGACCCCGCCCCAGCAGACGCAAAATCCCCTGACGCCGATCGTTTAGGGCTTTAGCGTCTTCTCGCGGGAATCAGGTGCCGACGGTCAGACCGACCTTCTGGAACTCCTTGAGGTCGCAATAGCCGGCCTTGGCCATCGATCGGCGCAGACCGCCGACCAGATTGAGGCTGCCGAACGGATCGTCGGACGGCCCGTTGAGGACCTGCCGCAGCGGCGGGCGCTCACCGACAGCGATCTGCAGCAACGCCCCGCGCGGCAACGACGGGTGCGCCGCCGCGGCCGGCCAGAACCACCCGTCGCCGAGCGCCTCGGCGGATGCGGCCAGCGGGGTGCCCAGCACCACCGCGTCGGCACCGCAGGCGATGGCTTTGGCCAGCTCACCGGAGGTGTGGATGTCACCGTCGGCCAGCACATGCACGTAGCGGCCGCCAGTCTCGTCGAGGTATTCACGCCGCGCGGCGGCGGCGTCGGCGATCGCGGTGGCCATCGGCACGCTGATACCCAACACCTCGTCGGTGGTGGTCACCCCCCTGGTGGAGCCGTAGCCGACGATGACGCCGGCGGCGCCGGTGCGCATCAGATGCAGCGCGGTGCGGTGGTCGAGGACAGCACCGGCGACCACCGGAACGTCGAGCTCAGAAATGAACGTCTTCAAATTAAGAGGCTCACCGTCGCTGGCCACCCGCTCAGCGGAGACGATCGTGCCCTGGATGACGAGCAGGTCGATACCGGCGGCGAGCAGCACCGGCGTCAGCGCCTGAGCGTTTTGCGGGCTGACTCGCACCGCGGTGGTCACTCCGGCCTCGCGGATGCGGGCAACCGCCGAGCCCAGCAGGTCGGGGTTCAGCGGTGCGGCATGCAGCTCCTGCAGCAGCCGGATGGCCGCGGAGGGTTCGGGCTCCTTTTCGGCGGCCTCGACAAGCTGTGCGATCTTGGCTTCGACGTCGGCATGCCGGCCCATCAGCCCCTCGCCGTTGAGCACACCCAGCCCGCCAAGCCGGCCGAGTTCGATCGCGAACTCCGGCGACACCAAGGCATCGGTCGGGTGCGCCACCACCGGGATCTCGAACCGGTAAGCGTCCAGCTGCCAGGCTGTCGACACGTCCTTCGACGAGCGGGTACGGCGCGACGGCACGATGCTGATTTCGCTCAGTTCGTAGGTGCGACGGGCAGCGCGGCCCATCCCGATCTCGACCATGTCGGGCTCAGCGCGCGTAGTAGTTGGGCGCTTCGACGGTCATGGCGACGTCGTGCGGGTGGCTCTCTTTGAGGCCGGCGGCCGTGATCCGGACGAACTGCGCCTGCTGCAGCACCTCGATGGTGGGCGAGCCGGTGTAACCCATCGCGGCCCGCAGACCGCCGGTCAGCTGGTGGATCACCGACGACAGCGGACCGCGGAACGGCACCCTGCCCTCGATCCCCTCGGGTACCAACTTGTCCTCGCTCAATGCATCGTCGGCGAAGTAGCGGTCTTTGGAGTACGACTTGCCCCCGCCCCGGCCCTGCATGGCGCCCAGCGACCCCATGCCTCGATAGCTCTTGAACTGCTTGCCGTTGACGAAGATGAGCTCGCCGGGCGCCTCGGCGGTGCCGGCCAGCAACGAGCCCAGCATGGCCGTCGACGCGCCGGCCGCCAGCGCCTTGGCGATATCGCCGGAGTACTGCAGTCCCCCGTCGGCGATGACCGGAACGCCCGCCGGTCTGCACACCGCGACGGCCTCCAGGATCGCCGTGATCTGCGGTGCGCCGACGCCGGCCACGACGCGGGTGGTGCAAATCGACCCCGGTCCCACGCCGACCTTCACCGCGTCGGCACCGGCGTCGACCAGGGCTGCGGCCGCCGACCGGGTGGCGACGTTGCCGCCGATCACCTCGACCCGGACGCCGACTTCGGCCTTGAGTTTGCCGACCATATCGAGCACCAGCCGGTTGTGCGCGTGGGCGGTGTCGACGACCAGCACGTCAACCCCGGCGTCGACCAGCATCATCGCGCGGACCCAGGCATCACCGCCGACGCCGACGGCCGCGCCGACCAGCAGCCGGCCGTCGCTGTCCTTGGTGGCCAGCGGGTGTTGTTCGGTCTTGACGAAGTCTTTGACGGTGATCAGGCCGGTCAGCCGGCCGTGGCCGTCGACGACGGGCAGCTTCTCGATCTTGTTCCGGCGCAGCAGGCCCAGCGCCGCGTCGGCGCTGACACCCTCCTGAGCAGTGATCAGGGGGGCTTTGGTCATCACCTCGGCGACCCACTTGGACTGGTCGACCTCGAACCGCATGTCGCGGTTGGTGATGATGCCGACCAGCGCACCGGAGTCGTCGACCACTGGCAGGCCGGAGATCCGGAACCGGGCGCACAGCGCGTCGACCTGAGCCAAAGTGTCGTCCGGCCGGCAGGTGACCGGATCGGTGACCATGCCGGCCTCCGAGCGCTTCACCATCTCGACCTGGCCGGCTTGTTCGGCGACAGGCAGATTGCGGTGCAGCACACCCATACCGCCCGCCCGGGCCATCGCGATGGCCATCCGCGACTCGGTAACGGTGTCCATCGCCGAGCTGACCAGCGGCACTTTAAGCCTGATCTTCTTGGTGAGCTGGCTGGAGGTGTCTGCAGTAGCGGGAACCACATCGGAGGCCGCGGGCAGCAACAAGACGTCGTCGAATGTGAGCCCCAGCATCGCCACCTTGTAAGGGTTGTCACCGCCGGTCGGCACCGGGTCGTGGGCCAGGCCGCCGACCCGCACGTACGGACTGGCGACCAGGTCGGAGCTGCCTTCTAGGTGGGACATGCCACGGGACATCGGCGGGGCCCTCCATACACATGCGGAGTGAGAAACCCATCCTATCGGCTCCGCGATCATGTGGACTTGCATCTCCTTGTGTGCCGCCGGCCCCAAACGGTACCGAAACGGCGGGTATCTGCCTGCTGGCGTTATCGCTGCCCGCCTGCGTAGGCTGGAGGCGTGCGCGACCACCTCCCGCCGGGTTTGCCACCCGACCCATTCGCCGACGACCCCTGCGACCCATCGGCGGCGCTGGACGCCGTCGAGCCAGGACAACCGCTGGATCAACAAGAGCGGATGGCCGTCGAGGCCGACCTGGCCGATCTGGCCGTTTACGAGGCCCTGTTGGCGCACAAGGGTATTCGCGGACTTGTGGTGTGCTGCGACGAGTGTCAGCAGGACCACTATCACGACTGGGACATGTTGCGGGCCAACCTGCTGCAACTGCTGATAGACGGGACCGTCCGCCCACACGAGCCTGCCTACGACCCCGAACCGGACGCTTACGTCACATGGGATTACTGCCGGGGTTACGCCGACGCCTCGCTCAACGAAGCGACGTCAGACGTCGACGGATATCACCGCCACTGAGCGCCCGCTGCTAGGGCGTCGTGGTCGGCACCCCCGAAGACGGAGTGGGGGTCTGGTTGTGACGCCGGTGCCGGCCCCCAGACGGGCTCGGCGATGGACTGGGCGGCGGAGAAGTCGTACCGGCTGCCGTCGGCGGCGTGGTGCTCGGAGTCGGTGCCACCGGCGCTGTGGTCGAGGCGGCTGGAACCGGCAGCGTTGCGTTCGGGTTGCGTGACTCGACCTTGGTATTCAGCAGATTCACCTGGTCCATCAGGTCGTGTCTGCTCGCTCCGTCGTTCATCGACTGCACGGTGCTGCTGACCTCGGCCAGCTGATTCTGGGCCTGGTCCCACTGTCCTTGGTCGATCATTTGCTGAACCTTCGCCAGATCGGCCTTGGCGGACAACATGATCTGATCTTCATTGACCCGCGGCTCATCGAAGAACATCGCGTGCAGGCCGTACAGCCTATCCCCGGGACGGGCCTCTGCCACCACGGCACCGAACCCACTCAGGGCCAACAGCGTCGCGGCAACCGACCCGATCGCCGCCAGGACACGACGACTGCGCCGACGGGCGGCTATTCCGGTGCGCAGCGCTTCGACGGCCTCTTCCGGCGAAACCAGTGCACTGGCCGGTGGCCACCTCAAGTCGTCGCGCCAGTTCTGAAGCAAAGTAGCCAGTGCTTCACCGTCGGGGTCATCGAAATCAACTGGCCGACGTTCGGCCAGCGCGTCGAGGAGCAGATCAGTGCGGGCCACCTCGTCCAAGGCCGGTTGGTCGCCGAGTGCATAACCAAAATCAGGCATAGTCACCCGCCGCGACAATCTCGGACTTGAGCCGTGACAGTGCACGGTGCTGGGCCACTCGGACGGCTCCCGTGGTGCTGCCGACGGCGACGGCGGTCTCCTCAGCGGACAGGCCGACGACCACGCGCAGGATCAGGATCTCTCGCTGCTTGGCGGGCAAGATTTCAAGCAACTCGCTCATTCGACTGACCGAATCGGCTTCGATGACCATCTGCTCTGGACCCGCGTCGGACGACCAGCGCTCAGGAACCGATTCGGCGGGGTAGGCAAGATCACGGCCGGCGGCCCGATGGGCGTCGGCTACCTTGTGCGCCGCGATGCCGTACAGGAAGGCCAGGAACGGACGTCCCCGATCGCGGTAACGCGGCAGCGCCGAAATAGTCGCCAAGCACACCTCCTGAGCCACGTCATCCGCTGACAAACCCCCCCGCTCGACTGTGCCGACCCGCGCGCGGCAATATCGCACGACAATCGGACGGATGGTCTCCAGCACCTCCCGTAGTGCGTTCCGGTCTCCCGCCACGGCCTCCGCAACCACAGCGTCGAGACGTTCCCCTTGAATTGTCATCGAGGGCGGTATCTCCAACGTTACGAACCGGGACACATCGCGGGCTAACTAACGCAATGACAATAACGGCCGGAAGGCCGTTTCAAGCGGAACGCCACGTTCCACCGGCGCGCCGCACCTGGCCTGCACAGACATTCCGAATTTCATGCAGTTCTGGTGCTGAAAACGTGACACTTCCGATATCGATCAGCAAGCAAGCCAGCGCCCAGCGAAGTGGTATCAGGCTCAATCGGCCGGTGACGTCCAGCGCCGCGTCGCCGACAATACGGGCGCGCTCGGTGACGCCCGCACTGCAAAGGGCGGCGGCCAGCACCACTTCGCTTTTGGCCCGGTGCCGTGCCGATGCGACCACCATGGCCTGCGCCAGCTCCAACCCTTCCTCGGCATGACGGACAGCGATTTCCCCGTCGCCGGAGGCCATGGCCAGCTCGGCGGCCACCCAGCGTCGGCGCACCTGCAGCCTGTCGGGCACCACCAGCCCGGGCACCAGCACCAGGTCCACGCGAGTCAACAACGTCGCCGCGGCTGCGAAGCGGCCGACGCCCAGCGCGTCGGCCGCCAGCCCGATCAGTGCATCGGCACGGGCCTCGGGATCCGTGCCGGCCAGCGCCAGGGCACGCCCGTCCCAGCCCCGCGCCAACGTGTGCCAACCGAGCTGGCGCAAAAACGATCCCTGCGTGCTATGGGCAAGCGAGGCCAGCGGGCCGGCCGGAACGCTGCGACGCAGTACCTCCAGGTCGCGGTAGGCACTGCCATAGCGACCCTGCCCGCCGGCCGCGACGGCTCGCAACCACAATTCGTTTGGCGTGGTCGCCGTCGGCAGCGGCCAGCTGCCGGGCTGGTTTCCGAAGGCAGCCGCGGCCAACTCAATCACCGAAGTGTGACGAGTTTCATTCACGGTGATAGTAGTAAACAGTTCGTGGTGTTTGTGTTACCGAGTTGTTAATCACGATCGCCTCTGTACTAATTGCTCCTCCGCCTTCCCGGGCCACTGAGCTGGGAAATCACAGTTTGGTCAAGTGCCCGGTAGCACGGTTTTCGTTCGGTAAATGCGTGGCAGATGAACGCAGCGTTAATTCTCGTCCAACGCTTACATATTGCGCCGGGCTAAACGGCTATTGACGGAAATTCGCCGCCGCCCCTAAGTTCTACGGATGACGGGTAGTCATCGGTGACGCCACTTCAAATCAGTTGCACAATCGCTTCGCAAACCTGATTTTCTGGGCGTGCCGTGCAGAGAGGGAACAATCCAATGCCACAGCCGGAGCAGCTACCTGGGCCCAACGCCGACATCTGGAGCTGGCAACTGCAAGGCCTGTGCCGCGGCGTAGACTCGTCGATGTTTTTCCATCCTGACGGCGAGCGTGGCCGCGCCCGCATGCAGCGCGAGCAGCGCGCTAAGGAGATGTGCCGGCGGTGCCCGGTAATCGAGGAGTGCCGTTCCCACGCGCTCGAAGTCGGCGAGCCCTACGGCGTTTGGGGCGGCTTGTCGGAATCCGAGCGCGACCTACTCCTGAGGGGCGATATCGGCCGCGCGCGCGGCATCCGCCGCAGCGCCTGATTGGCCCGCTTCTCCCAGCCGTTCCGGCTGCATCGTCGCCGGGCCGGCCTGATTGGTTCGGCCACCGCCTGATCGGCGGGGGCCGAACAGTTAGTGTGCGTGACCGTGACGGTGATCGTGCTCTTCTGCCTTTTCAGGCTTGTCGACCACCGCCGTCTGGGTGGTGTTGGATTACAGCCACGCGCGCCCTCAGTGCGGAGCCGCCCGCAGAAGTCTCGCCCGCGGCGGAATAGGTGTGCGCGATGCGAGGGTTGCAGTAGCAATGACCGCACCAGTCACCGGCACAAACGACCTCGGCCGATTCGGCTTCTTCGGACTTGGCGCCACCCCCGAGCAGGCCCAGGAAATCGAACGGCTAGGCTACGGCACGATTTGGGTCGGCGGTTCGCCGCCGGCCGAATTGTCGTTCGTTGAGCCACTTTTGGAGTCGACTACAACGCTGAAGGTGGCCACCGGCATCGTTAACATCTGGACGGCGGCCGCCAAGCCCGTCGCCGAGTCGTTCCACCGCATCAACACCGCCCACCCGGGCCGCTTCGTGCTCGGCGTCGGGGTCGGCCATCCCGAGGCCCAGGCGCAATACCGCAAGCCGTACGAGGCGCTGGTGTCGTACCTCGATGAGCTCGACGAATATGGCGTACCGGCCGATCAACGTGTGCTCGCCGCGCTCGGGCCGCGGGTACTGAGGCTGTCGGCCGAACGCACCGCCGGGGCGCACCCTGCCAATGCCACGCCCGAACACGCCGCACAGGCCCGCGCGATCATCGGGCCGGAGGCGCTGCTGGCGCCCGTGCACAACGTGGTGCTGACCACCGACGCGGACGAGGCGCGCGCGATCGGCCGCACGGCGCTGGACCGCTACTTCAACCTGACGAACTACGTGAGCAATTGGAAGCGGCTGGGTTTCACCGACGTCGACGTCACCCGGCCCGGCAGCGACAGGCTAATCGACGCCGTGGTCGCTTACGGCACGCCTGACGACATCGCCAAGCGCCTGGGCGAGTATCTGAGCGCCGGCGCCAACCACGTCGCGATCCTTGTGCTCGGCGGTTCTGACAAGGTGTTGCCGACATTGTCCGAACTCGCTGGGCCGCTTGGCCTGTCACGTTAATGGGAATTGTGGGCAGGGTGCGCCTGGCTCGAAGTATCCCCTCGGCCCAACCCCCTGATTAATGAGCGCGACCGTGGTGATGGTCGTGCTGTTCGGCCTTGGCAGGCTTGTCGACCACGGCCGTCTCGGTGGTGAGCACCATCCGAGCTACCGACGCCGCATTGAGTACCGCCGACCGGGTGACCTTGACCGGGTCGATGACTCCGTCGGCGACCAAGTCGCCATAGGTGAGCGTCTCCGCGTTCAGTCCGTGCCCGGCAGGCAGCCCGCTGACCTTGTTGACCGCGACCGAGCCGTCCAGCCCGGCGTTGGTGGCGATCCAGTACAGCGGCGCGCTGAGCGCGTCGGCGAACACGTCGACCCCCAGTGCCTCGTCGCCGGTCAGCGACGCACGCAGTTCCTTCAGCGCCTTGCGGGCCTGGATCAGCGAGACGCCCCCGCCGGGGACGATGCCCTCCTCGACTGCGGCCTTGGCGGCCGCGACCGCATCCTCGACGCTTTCTTTGCGTTCCTTGAGCGCGGTGTCGGTGGCGGCGCCCACCTTGATGACGGCGACCCCGCCGGACAGCTTGGCCAGCCGCTCTTCGAGCTTTTCGCGATCCCAGTCAGAGTCGGTGGTCTCGATCTCGGAGCGTAGCTGCTTGGCGCGGGCGGCGACGGCCTCGGCTGTGCCGCCGCCATCGACGATGACGGTGTCGTCCTTGGTCACCACGACACGGCGCGCCGTGCCCAGCACGTCGAGCCCCACCTCGCGCAGCAGCAGGCCGACATCGGGGTTGACCAACTGGCCACCGGTCACCACCGCCAGGTCCTCGAGAAACGCCTTGCGGCGGTCACCGAAGTATGGCGCCTTGGCCGCGACAGCCTTCAGCGTCTTGCGGATGGCGTTGACCACTAAAGTCGCCAGTGCTTCACCCTCGATGTCTTCGGCGATGACCAACAGCGGCTTGCCCGCTTGAGCCACCTTTTCCAGCAGGGGCAGCAAGTCGGGCAGCGAGCTGATCTTGTCGCGGTGAAGTAAGACCAGAGCGTCTTCCAGCACGGCCTCCTGGGCGTCGAAGTCGGTTACGAAGTACGCCGACAGGTAGCCCTTGTCGAAGCCAATGCCCTCGGTGAACTCCAGCTCGGTGGTCAGCGTGGAGGACTCCTCGACGCTGACCACGCCGTCGTGGCCGACCTTGGTCATCGCCTCGCCGACCAGCTCGCCGATCTGTGCATCGCGCGAGGACACGGTGGCGACCTGTGCGATGGCTGTCTGCCCGGACACCGGCGTGGCCGACGCAAGCAGCGCCTCGGACACCGCATCGGCGGACTTTGCGATTCCAGAGCCGAGCGCGATCGGGTTGGCGCCGGCAGCAACCATGCGCAGGCCGTCCTTGATCAGTTCCTGCGCCAGCACGGTCGCAGTGGTGGTCCCGTCGCCGGCAACGTCGTTGGTCTTGATGGCCACCGACTTCACCAGCTGGGCGCCCAGGTTCTCGAATGGGTCTTCCAGGTCGATCTCACGCGCCACGGTGACGCCGTCGTTGGTGATCGCGGGGCCGCCGAATGCCTTGGCCAGCATCACATGCCGGCCGCGCGGCCCCAGGGTCACGCGGACCGCGTCAGCGAGCTTGTCCACGCCGGCCTCTATATCGCGACGCGCGGTTTCGTCGTACTCAATCAGCTTGCTCATAAGGCTCCTTTACGCCTGGTGACAATGACCGGCCTGCTGTGGGGTCCCCCCGCTTGCGGGGGAAAGCCGGGCAATTCCACTAATGCCCGGCTCTAGTACGCATGCCGCCCCGGAAATCACCCGTGGTTGCACACGGAGATCGCCGGGGCGGAACACGGTTTCTTACTTGGATACGACAGCCAGCACGTCGCGTGCCGACAGGATCAGGTATTCCTCGCCGTTGTACTTGATCTCGGTGCCGCCGTACTTGCTGTAGATGACGGTGTCGCCCTCCGACACGTCCAGCGGGATCCGCTTCTCGCCATCCTCGTCCCATCGGCCGGGGCCGACTGCGACGACGGTGCCTTCCTGCGGCTTCTCCTTGGCGGTGTCAGGAATGACCAGACCGGACGCGGTCGTGGTCTCGGCCTCGTTGGCCTGCACGAGAATCTTGTCCTCGAGTGGCTTGATGTTCACCTTCGCCACGATTGGAGCCCTCCACTAATTAGATTGGGCCCGGGGCCTGCGCCCCGGACTTTGTTGGTAGCGGATCCGGGACCTCGCCCGGACCGGAGTTGGCGGTCGGTCCGGGGCTTGCCCCGAACCGTCCGAATTATCAGGTGATTTGGCATTCGTCCGTGCCCTCGCGCCGTCGTCGCGGGTGTCGACACAGGGGATTGTCCGATTGCCACCTAGCACTCTATACATGAGAGTGCTAGCACTCAAGGCCGCCCCGCTGCTTCCCGCGTTTCCGCCCCGTGCAGTCAGCTAACCTGGCCTTTTACCGCCGGCAGACCCGGGTCGCTGGACACGTCCAACGGTGACTCCTGCGCGCCCGCGGCCACCAGATGCGCGGCGAACGAGGCGATCATCGCCCCGTTGTCGGTGCAGAGCCGGGGCCTGGGGATCCGCAGCGTCAGGCCCGCCGCCGCACAGCGCTGCGCCGCCAACTCCCGCAACCGCGAGTTCGCGGCCACTCCCCCCGCGATCAGCAGGGTCCAGACGCCCAGCCCGGTTGCTGCACGCACCGCCTTCATGGTCAACACGTCGGCGACAGCTTCCTGGAAGCCGGCCGCGATGTCGGCGGTCCGGGATTCGTCGGGGTCCGGGTGGCTTTCCACATACCGCGCGACGGCGGTTTTAAGCCCGGAGAAGCTGAACGTATACGGGTCATCGCGCGGGCCCGTCATGCCGCGCGGGAACGCGATGGCGTCCCTATCACCGGTGCGAGCCAGATCGTCAAGCACTTTGCCACCGGGATAGCCCAGGCCCAGCAGCCGCGCCACCTTGTCGTAGGCCTCGCCGGCGGCATCGTCGACGGTGC
The DNA here is from genome assembly GCA_035515675.1 of Mycobacterium sp. Lineage (GTDB taxonomy): Bacteria > Actinomycetota > Actinomycetes > Mycobacteriales > Mycobacteriaceae > Mycobacterium. The sequence goes on along the minus strand of DATJBA010000320.1, from coordinate 39,717 downwards.
TGCCCAGCTCGATGATCGGCTCGCCGAGGGAACGCACGTGTAACAGGTGGGTATGTCCCCCGGACACCAGCAGCGCCACGCACTCGGGCAGCGGTCCGTGTTCGTACACGTCAGCGGCCAGGTGTCCGCCCAGGTGGTTCACGGCGTAGAACGGCACTCCCCAGGCAGCCGAATAGGCCTTGGCCGCCGCCACTCCCACCATCAAGGCGCCGGCCAGTCCGGGGCCGATGGTGGCGGCGACGACGTCGGGTTTTTTCAGGCCGGCGGCCGCCATTGCGCGACGCATGGTGGGACCGAGTGCCTCCAGGTGTGCCCGTGAGGCGATCTCGGGGACCACGCCGCCGAACCGGACGTGCTCGTCGACGCTGGATGCCAGCTCGTCGGCCAACAGCGTCACGGTGCCGTCGGTGTCGAGGCGCGCGATGCCGACTCCGGTTTCATCGCAAGAGGTTTCGATGGCCAAGATGATCGTCAATGCGCCTCCTGAGCCTCTCTGCGCATCGTGTAAGCGTCGGCGCCGCTGACTCGGTAGTAGCGCCGGCGCAGGCCGATCTGCTCGAAGCCGACGCTGCGATACAGCGCGACGGCCGCGTCGTTGTCGGTGCGGACCTCCAGGTAGACGACTCCGCCGTCGGCGAAATCCAGCAGGTCGTCGAGCAGTTGGCGGCCGATGCCCTGTCCCTGGTATGCGGGGTCCACGCCGATGGTGTGCACCTCGTACTCGAACGGCGGTGTGCGGCCCAACCGCGAGATGCCGGCGTAACCGACCAGCGTGCCGGCGGTGCGTGCGGCCACATAATGGTTGTGGGTGCTGGCCAGTTCGCGGTTGAACGCCGCCGCCGGCCACGGGTCGTCGCCGTCGAACAGCTGGGCCTCCAGCTGGGCGCACCGCTTGGCGTCGGCGGGCGTCAACGCGCCGATGGTCACCGGCTCGCTGCTGGCGGTCATCGTCGCGCTGCCAAGGGCTTGGCATCGGGCCGGCGTAGATATAGCGCGACCAACGGCGCCGGGTCATCCGACCAGTCGGACACCGCGGTGACCAGCCCGGCCGGTGTCGGGTAGACGGGCTCGCATTGCGGCAGCTCGAACAGCGCGGCGTGCTCGGGTGAACCGGCCACTGCCCGCGCCGTTCCGGGGTCGACGTCGGCGGGGCTACTGACCGCCGGACCGTCGGTGCGGACCCCGTCCCGGTAGTGGGCCCAATAGACCTCGCGCCTGCGCGCGTCGGTGACGACCAGGGTGTCACCGATGGTTCGCACGCCGATGGCGTCCAAGCTGCACACGCCGTGCACCGGGATGCCCAGCGCATGCCCATATGCGGCGGCGGTGGCCATGCCGACCCGCAGGCCGGTGAACGGGCCGGGGCCACAGCCCACCACGACAGCGTCGAGGTCGGCCATCGTCAGCGCGGCGTCGGCGAGGGCGGCCAGCACGTTCGGGGTGAGCCGTTCGGCGTGTGCCCGGGCGTCGACGGTGACCCGCACGGCCAGCACAGCGCATTCGGGACCATCGAGCCGCACGACGCCCGCCGTCACCGCCGCGGTGGCGGTGTCGATGGCGAGGATGAGGCTCATGAACAGCTCCACTGCCAAGTCGCGATGCGCACATCGGAGTGGGTGACCCGCTCGAGACGGATGTCGAGGTACCGCTCGGCGAGGCGTTCAGCGAGGCCCTCGCCCCACTCCACCACGACGACCGCGTCGTCAAGATCGGTGTCGAGGTCCAGGGAGTCGAGCTCGCCCAACAGGTCGGCGCCCCGATGATCCAGCAACCGGTACATGTCGACGTGAATCATCGCCGGCGCGCCGGGCCGCCGCGGCGGATGCACCCGCGCCAGCACGTATGACGGTGACGTGACCGGGCCGTCGACATCCATCGCCGCGGCAATACCCTTGGCCAGCACGGTCTTTCCCGCGCCGAGCGGACCGGAGAGCACGACCACGTCACCCGCGCGCAGCTGCTCGCCCAACCGCGACCCCAGCGCAACGGTGTCCTCGACGCGTTCCAGCGTGGCGTTGCCCGATCTGTCCTCAACCACGGCGCCGGAACCGTTCCCGGAATCGCCGGTAGCGCAGGGCCATCTTGCCCGGAACGGCCCGGTTGACGAGCCGGACCAGCCCGTCGTTGATCGCATCGGGCTTGTCCAGCAGGGCCAGGTGACTGGCCCCGGTGACGATGACCAGCTCGGACTGCGGCAGCGAGGCCGCCATCTTCCGCGAATATTCGTCCGGCGTGAGCAGGTCATGGTCACCGCATGCGACCAGGGTCGGGATCCGCAGCAACGTCCACAGCCCAGAAGTTTCGTCGTGGGCTTCCAGGGCATCCAGGAAGCCCACCATGGTGGGGATCGGGGTGTCGTTCATCATCCGCTGGGAGAACGCGTCCAGGCTCCGGCTGACCTGCAGGTCGCTGTAGGACGCGGCCCGCAAAATCGGGCCGATCAGTGACCGTGACACGTTGCGGCCGCGGTGCATCAGCTTGGGCGCCGAGCGGGCGGTGAACCGGACCGCTTCCAGCGCAGGGTTTTTCAGGATCCCGCCCAGCGGTGATCGCGTAACCCCTTCGGCGGCAGAGGAAATCAGCGCGGCGCCGACGATCCGGCGTCCGTAGTGATCGGGGAACTGACCGGCATGCGACAACACCGTCATGCCGCCCATCGAGTGGCCGACCAGCACGATCACCCCGCGCGGCGCGATCACTTTCAGGACGCTTTCCAGGTCATTGCCGAGTTGGGTCAGCGTGTAGGTCTCGGGCGCGCCTTCGCCGGAGCGCCCGTGACCGCGCTGGTCGTAGAAGACCATCCGGACACGCGGACCCAATCGCTCGGGAAGCCGCGTCCGCTGAAAATGAAAGGCGCCCATACGCAGACAGAATCCGTGAACGAAGACCATGGTCACCTGCGCGTCCACCGGGCCGGCTTCGCGAACCGCTAACGCCACCCCGTCGGGCGTGGTCACCACATACCTGCGGTCGTCGTCGAGCGTCGCGAAATCCTCACCGGCGTAGGGGTCTTCGAGAGTGGTGGCGCGTTGGGTCATCGACCGGCGGGCCGAGGCTCCGACAATGGTGGCGACCGCGGTCAGCCCGGCGCCTCCCGCAAGCCAAGCCCTGCCCCTGTGGCGCCTGCGGGTTTCGTCAGGACTCAACGGTTTCGGGCCTCGCGGTAGGTCCTGATGATCCGGCCCCGGGGACTGGTCACCACTTCGTAGTGGATGGTGCCGAGCAGATCGGCCCAATCCTGCGCGGTGGGTTCGCCTCCGCTGCCGGGCCCGAACAGGATCACCTCGTCGCCTTCGGCCACATCGACCTGGCCGGGACCCAGGTCGACGAGGAACTGGTCCATGCAGATCCGCCCGACACCGCGCCGCCGCCTGCCGTTGATCAGCACGTCCAGGCGCCCGCCCAGTGTCCGGAACACGCCGTCCGCGTAGCCGATCGGCAGCAGCGCCAGATTGGTGTCACGGTCGGCGACCCAGGTGTGTCCATAAGACACGCCCTCGCCCGCACGTATCGACTTCACCAGCGCGACAGCGCATTTCACCGTCATCGCTGGAACCAGCCCCATGTCGCCGCGTTCCGGCACCGGGCTGAGACCGTACACCGCGATACCGGGCCGCACCAGATCGAAGGCTAAGTCGGGACGAGACAGCGTGGCCGACGAATTCGACAGGTGCGCAACCTCGAACCGCACCCCCTGGTCGCGCGCCTGCGCCAGCATGTCGGCAAACCGTTGGGCCTGAACGTCATTGATGAAATTGTCCGGTTGGTCGGCGTAAACCATGTGCGACATCAGCCCCCGCAGCCGGACGGCGTCCTCGGCGACGGCTCGGCGCAGCGCGGTCAGCATCGACGGGTATTGCGCCGAGGCGACGCCGTTGCGGTTCAGCCCGGTGTCGACCTTGACGGTCACCGTCGCCGTCCGGCCGGTCTGGCGCACCGCGTCCAGCAACTCGTCAAGCTGGCGCACCGAAGACACGGCGATCTCCACGTCGGCCAGCAGCGCGGGCCCGAAGTCGATGCCGGGCGGGTGCAGCCAGGCCAGCACCGGTGCGGTGATTCCGTCGGCGCGCAGTGCCAGTGCCTCGTCGACCGTGGCTACACCCAGCTCGGCCGCTCCGGCGGCCAACGAGGCGCGGGCGACCTGGGTGGCACCGTGGCCATAGCCGTCGGCCTTGACGACAGCCATCACCTGTGCGCGGCCGGCGTGCTCGTGCAGCATCCGCACGTTGTGCTCAATAGCACCCAGGTCCACCACGGCCTCGGCGAGGACGCCGGGCGTCAGGGATATCGGCGTAACGGCCAACGAAGTCGTGCTCCCACTCGTTTGTCTGTCAGTTTGCAGCCGCCATTGTCCCAGAACCGTTCGAGCACGCTGAATGACCCGCCGACCGGTGACAGGTCAGTGCGCGAAGTGCTGAGCGTCGTAGTGCCCGCCGGGCTTGAGCTTGTCCAGCGTGGCCAGCGACGTGACGATGTCGTCGTGCAGTGCCCGGGCCAGGTCGGCGGAGAGCCCTTCGCGCACCACGATGCGCAGCACGGAGACGTTGGTGGCGTTGTCGGGCATGGTGTAGGCCGGCACCTGCCAGCCGAATGTCCGTAGCTCGTGGGAGACGTCGAACTCGGTGTATCCGCGGTCTTTGGCGAGCCGGAAGCTGATCACCGGGATCGCCGAACCGTCCGAGATCAGCTCGCAGTGTTCCCCTTCACACAGCTGCTCACCCAGCCACCGCGCAGTCAGTGACAAAGCCTGCATGATCTTGATGTATCCCTCCCGGCCCAGGCGCAGGAAGTTGTAGTACTGGCCGACCACCTGGTTCCCGGGGCGGGAGAAGTTCAGTGTGAAGGTCGGCATGTCGCCGCCCAGGTAGTTGACCCGGAAAACCAGTTCATCGGGCAGATACTCGCCGCTGCGCCACACGACGAACCCGACGCCGGGGTAGGTCAGCCCGTACTTGTGGCCGCTGACGTTGATCGACACCACCCGCGGCAGCCGGAAATCCCACTTCAGATCCGGATGCAGGAACGGCACCACGAAACCCCCGCTGGCGGCGTCGACGTGCACCGGAACGTCCACACCCCCGCCGGCCGCCAGTTTGTCCAGCGCCGCGCAGATCTCGGCGATCGGCTCGAGTTCACCGGTGTAAGTGGTGCCCAGGATCGCCACCACGCCGATGGTGTCCTCGTCGACGGTCTCGACGACCTGTTCGGGGGTGATGACGTAGCGGCCCACCTCCACCGGTAGGTAGCGGGGTTCGACGTCGAAATAGCGGCAGAACTTCTCCCACACCACCTGGACATTGGAGCCCATCACCAGGTTAGGCGTGCGGCCCTCCCAGCCTTTACCGATCCGCTGGCGCCAGCGCCATTTCAGCGCCAGACCGCCCAGCATCACTGCCTCACTGGAGCCGATGGTGGACACCCCGCAGGCGGTGGAGGGGTCGTTGTCGCGCAGGCCGTCGGCGTGGAAGAGATCGGCCACCATACACACGCAGCGCTGCTCGATAGCCGCGGTAGCCGGATATTCGTCCTTGTCGATCATGTTCTTGTCGAACGTCTCGGCCATCAGTTTCCCGGCCTCGGGATCCATCCAGGTGGTGACAAAGGTGGCCAGGTTCAGCCGCGAACTGCCGTCGAGCATCAGCTCGTCGTGGATGAAGCGGTAGGCCGCCTCCGGATCCATCGACTCCTCGGGCAGCCGCAGGGCGGGCACCGGGGAGGTGAAGATTCGGCCGGTGTAGGCGGGAGCGATCGCATGCGCGGGCACGGACGGGTGGCTGCGGGACACGGTGAAGATCCTTTCGTTCGTTGACCGGGGTGCGGCTGCGGTGCTACAGGGCGGCCAGCGCGGCCCGGATGTGCGGGACGATCCGTGACGCCGACGTCGGCGCCTCGCCCGGCCCCGGGTCGGCGGCCGACAGGTTCGCCGCGCGGGCATGCACGAAGGCCGCGGCCGCGGCGGCCTCGCCGGCGGGCAGCCCGTGCGCCAGCAGCGCACCGATCATCCCGGACAGCACGTCACCGGAGCCGGCGGTGGCCGCCCAGGACTGCCCGGCCGGATTGAGGTAGACCGGGCCGCCGGGGTCGGCGATGACGGTGACATTCCCCTTGAGCAGCACGGTGGCGCCGAACTCGTCGGCCAGCTTGCGGCACGCGCCGACGCGGTCGTCGCCCGGCGGCGCCCCGGCCAGCCGGGCGAATTCGCCGGCGTGCGGAGTCAGCACGGTCGGCGCGTGGCGGTTGACCACCAGCTCGGGGTGCGCCGCCAGCATGGTCAGCCCGTCGGCGTCGACGATCACCGGCAGGTCGGTGTCCAGTGCGAACCACAACGCGGCGGCTCCGGTGTCGTCGGTGCCCAATCCCGGCCCGACGATCCAGGCCTGCACCCGGCCGGCCGCCGCCGGGGTGGGCGAGGCGATCACCTCGGGCCAATGGGCGAGCACCTCGCTGTGCGCGCGGCCGGTGTAGCGGACCATGCCGGAGGTGGCCGCCACGGCGGCACCGGTGCACAACACAGCGGCGCCCGGATACGTCGAGGAGCCGGCCATCACCCCTGTCACGCCTTGGGTGTACTTGTCGTCGTGGGGGCCGGGCACCGGCCAGCGCGCGGCCACGTCGGCGGCTTCGAAGCCCAACAGGTCGGTGTCCGGCAGGTCGAGCCCGATATCGATCAGCGTGACGCGGCCGCAGTCGGCGAGCGCATGCACGGGTTTGAGCCCGCCGAAGGTGACGGTCAGCGCGGCGTGCACCGCGGGGCCGGTGATCGCCCCGGTCTCCACGGCGATGCCGCTGGGGATGTCGACGGCGACCACCGGGATCGCGTGGGCATCCACCGCGGCGAACACCTCGGCCGCCGCCGGGCGCAGCGGCCCGGAACCGGAGATGCCCACCACCCCGTCGATGACAAGATCGGTTGCCGCCGAGACCCTCTCCACGACGCGGCCGCCGGCCTTCGTGAACGCCGTAAGCCCCTTGCGGTGGGTGTGCTCCGGATTGAGCAGCACCGCGTCGGCGGCCGCGCCGCGACGGCGCGCAAAGGTCGCCGCCCACAGCGCGTCACCGCCGTTGTCTCCCGAGCCGACGGCCGCGCACACCCGGCGGCCGACGACCCCGCCGGTGCGGGCGGTAAGTTCGCCGATGATCTCGGTGGCCAGACCAAAGGCCGCACGTCTCATCAGGGCACCATCGGGAAGGCTGGCCAGCAGCGGCGCTTCGGCCTCCCGGATCGCGTCCACGGAGTAGTAATGCCGCATCAGCCCGCATGCTCCTCTGCTCGCACCCGATCCTGCCCGCGGTCATCAACATTACGTGTCCCGGTGGACAGGTACAGTCGGTGTTGAGTCTTTTAACTAGACTAATTACTGGCCGACGAGGAGACAGGAGGGCGGAGATGGCACGGACCGACAACGACACCTGGGACCTGGCCACCAGCGTGGGCGCCACGGCCACCGGCGTCGCGGTGGGACGCGCGCTGGCCAGCCAGGGCGACAACCCACTTATCAATGACCCGTTCGCAGCGCCGCTGGTTCGGGCGGTGGGGGTGGACTTCTTCACCCGACTGGTCAACGGCGAATTGGATCCCACCCAGGTCGACAACAACCGCGGGTGGGGGATGGCACGAATGCGCGACATGATGGCTGTCCGCACCCGATTCTTCGATGACTTCTTCATGGCGGCGACCAACGATGGGATCCGCCAGGCAGTGATCCTGGCCTCCGGGCTGGACGCGCGCGCCTACCGGCTGCCGTGGCCGGCTGGAACCACCGTCTACGAGATCGACCAGCCACAGGTCATCGAGTTCAAGACCAAGACACTGGCCGAGCTGGGGGCGCTTCCCACAGCTGACCGGCGGGCGGTCGCTATCGATCTGCGCCATGACTGGCCAGCCGCGCTGGAGGGGGCCGGTTTTGATCCCACCCAGCCCGCTGCGTGGAGCGCGGAGGGGCTGATGCCGTTCTTGCCGCCCGAGGCACAGAACAGGTTGCTTGACAACATCACCGTGCTGAGCACAGCTGGAAGCCGGCTGGCCACCGAGAACCTGCCCAACGCGAGCCAGGAAGTGCCGATGATGGCGGCCCGCATGCGCGAGGTCACCGATCGTTGGCACGAACACGGCTTCGACGTCGAGATGACGGACCTGTGGTATCCCGGCGATCGCACCGAAGTGCTCGAATACCTGGGCACTCGCGGATGGCAGACAGCCGCTACTCGCACGTCGGAACTGCTTGCCGCCCAAGGTCTTTCACTGCAGACCGATGACGAAGACGAGGCGGCGATGTTGGCCTCACTGGCCTACGTCACCGCCATCCGGACCTGACTCTGTCAGGCCGAAGCCTCGCGGCTGCCGCGTCTGCGCAGCACGTTGGGGAGTCGCGCCGGATTAATTGTACGGCCCTCGTGATGTCGGGCCATCGGGTAGAAACAGAGGCCGATCAAGATCGAGCTGAAGTGGCCGATCGCGGTGAAATTCAGGTCGTTGAGGTCGATCCGGGTGAGCGGGAAGCCAAAGATGAGGATCAAGATCGCAAGATAGCCCCATCGCCACGGCGACGCGATGTGATAGGTGAGCACCGCCATCACCCCGACGAGGAAGTAGCTGACCCCGATGTCGCGAGCGTGTATCAGCTTCTCGGGCGCCTGGTGATAATCGATCGCCAGCTTGAGCAGGCCCTCGCTGATATAGGTAGCAACGACGTGGGCAGTCAATCCCACAGTGAGCCAACGCAAGTGGCCAAGCCAATGCTCGGCGGGCGCCAGAAACAGGGTGAACAGCACAAGGTACGGTGCCCAGTACCGGCCGTCGATCCACAGCAAGCTGTAAATCAGCACTTCCAGCGGATCTTTGACCAAGTGGTGGATGTTGGTGGAGCTGTCGAGGACCACGGCGTGGTACTCCCGCTTAGTGAGCTGAAGCTGGACGACCGTCGTGATCAGCAGCACCAACAGCCACCCATAGGTAAACGGCGCGCTGCTGACGAAATGCCACACCGCGAGCCCCATGCTGCGTAGCCGCGTTGTCACCGATCCGTTCGCCACGGCGTCAGCTACTCGACGGTGACGGACTTGGCCAGGTTTCGCGGCTTGTCGACGTCGTAACCGCGGGCCTGCGCGACCGACGCGGCGAACACCTGAAGCGGGATGGTCGACAGCAGCGGCTGGAAAAGAGTTGATACCGAAGGGATTTCGATCAAGTGATCGGCGTAGGGACGCACCGTGTCGTCGCCCTCCTCGGCGATCACGATGGTGACCGCGCCGCGGGCCTGGATCTCGCGGATGTTGGACAGCAGCTTGGCGTGCAGCGTGGCCGACCCCTTGGGCGAGGGCATGACGACGATGACCGGCAGGTCGTCTTCGATCAGGGCGATGGGACCGTGCTTGAGCTCACCGGCCGCAAACCCCTCGGCGTGCATGTAGGCCAGTTCCTTGAGTTTCAGCGCGCCTTCCAGCGCCACCGGGTAGCCGACATGGCGACCCAGGAACAGCACGGTTGAGGATTGCGCGAACTGATGTGCTAGGTCGGCCACCGGCTCGATCGTCGCGAGCACCCGGGCCACCAGGTCCGGCATCGCCTCCAGCTCACGGTATTCACGCTCGACCTCGTCGGGGTACTTGGTGCCGCGCGCCTGCGCCAGCGCCAGGCCGAGCAGATAGTTGGCGGTTATCTGGGCCAGGAAAGTCTTCGTTGAGGCCACGCCGATCTCCGGGCCTGCGCGGGTATAGAGCACCGCATCGCACTCGCGGGGGATCTGCGAGCCGTTGGTGTTGCAGATGGCCAGCACCTTGGCCTTCTGCTCCTTGGCGTGCCGCACCGCTTCCAGGGTGTCGGCGGTTTCACCGGACTGCGAGATGGCGACCACCAGCGTGCTGCGGTCCAGCACGGGGTCGCGGTAGCGGAATTCGCTGGCGAGCTCCACTTCCACCGGCAGCCGGGTCCAGTGCTCGATCCCGTATTTCGCGAGCAGCCCGGAGTGATATGCGGTGCCGCAGGCGACCACGAACACCTTGTCGATCTCGCGAAGTTCCTGATCGCTCAATCGCTGTTCGTCGAGGACGATGCGGCCGTTGACGAAGTGCCCGAGCAGGGTGTCGGCCACCGCGGTGGGCTGCTCGGCGATCTCCTTGAGCATGAAGTACTCGTATCCGCCCTTTTCGGCGGCGGCCAGGTCCCAGTCGATGTGAAACTCGCGGTATTCGACATCTTCATTGCCGTCGAAGTCGGTGATCCGGTAGCCGTCGGCGGTGACTATCACGGCCTGGTCCTGGCCGAGTTCGACTGCCTCGCGGGTGTGCGGTATGAACGCTGCCACATCGGAGCTGACGAACATCTCGCCGTCGCCGATCCCGAGCACCAGCGGTGTCGAGCGGCGAGCGGCGACGATGGTGCCCGGCACGTCGGCGTTGGCGAACATCAGGGTGAAGTGGCCCTCCAGCCGGCGCAGCACCGCCAGCACCGACGCGACGAAGTCGCCTGCCGTCTCGCCGTGGCGGTATGCCTGCGCCACCAGGTGCACCACCACCTCGGTGTCGGTGTCGCTGGCAAACTCCACGCCGGCCGTCTCCAGCTCGTGGCGCAGGGTCACGAAGTTCTCGATGATGCCGTTGTGGACGACGGCGATCTTGCCGGCGGCGTCGCGGTGCGGGTGGGCATTGCGGTCGGTGGGGCGACCGTGGGTGGCCCAGCGGGTGTGGCCCAGGCCGGTGGTGCCGGTCAGCGACGCCGGCGCCATTTCGGCCACCGCCTCCTCCAGGTTGGCCAACCGGCCGGCGCGACGACGCACGGTGAGTTTGCCGTTGCCGTCGACCACTACGATTCCCGACGAGTCGTAGCCGCGGTACTCCATCCGGCGCAGCGCGTCCATGACGACATCGCAGGCAGGGTGCTGCCCGACGTAGCCGACAATTCCGCACATTCTGATCAGGGTAGTGCAGCCATCCCCACCAGAACGGCCACCCCCGCGTGGCTTGCGGTGTCGGGCACCAGCGCGGCCGGCGGTAGATGCGGTCTGGATCCATTTCAATTCATACCACCTTCCTTAACGGAAGCTTTTTTCACCTGATGTATTTCTGACGTTTTCGATTGCTTCATTGCACCAGCGGGATGCGTATTTAAACTTCGGGATGTCGGCTAAAGCTGGCAACCGCCGAGGAGTCATGTGACCTGCGATATTGGCTTACCGGCTATACGCAGACCTGCAGTAGGACGGCACCGGAGCCAGCGGAAAGGACGCTGCGCCACAGTTCTGCAGCGCAAATCTTCGCAGGACAGTTTTTGACCCTGCCCGCCCGCGCACCATCTTCCAGGAGGGAATCTTGACCGCTGTCCTGTACGACGATGTGGTGACACCCCCACCCGCGTCAAGGCCGACGTCAGCGCCCGCGCCGAAGCAGGTATCGAAGCGGCTTCATCACCCGCCGATCGGCGCCGGGAGCGACCCCATGGTGGACGCGGTTGCCCGTTTGTTGAGCATCCCGCTGCGCCACGTGTACGCGGTGCTTTTGCGTGCGGGTCTGATAGAGGTAGGGCCTAAGGAAGGCGAGCACTGTTCCACCAACCCGGCACACCACAGCGATGCGCTAACGTCGACGGGTGGCCCGCATCCGCAAGCTCGTCGCAGCCCTCAGCCACCGTGGTCCGCATCGGGTTTTGCGCGGTGACCTAGCCTTTGCCGGTTTGCCGGGGGCGGTGTACACCCCGGAAGCCGGACTGAACCTGCCCGGCATCGCATTCGGTCACGACTGGCTCACCGGTACCGCCCGCTACAGCGGTCTGCTGGAGCACCTGGCGTCGTGGGGCATCGTGGCCGGCGCTCCCGACACCCAACGGGGCCTGACGCCTTCGGTGCTGAACTTCGCCTTCGACCTCGGTACCGCCCTCGACATCGTGGCGGGCGTGCGCCTCGGGCCCGGCAACATCAGCGTGCATCCCGCCAAGCTCGGCGTGGTAGGCCACGGTTTCGGCGGCTCGGCCGCCGTGTTCGCCGCGGCCGGCATGCGCGCCAAGCCTTCAGCGGTGGTGGCGATCTTCCCGACCGTCACCGGTCCCCCGGCCGAGCAGCCGGCCGCGACGTGCAAGGTCCCGGGTTTGGTCTTGACCGCGCCGGGAGATCCGAAAACGCTGAATTCCAACGGGCTGGCGCTTTCCCGCGTTTGGGACACGGCCACGCTGCGCATCGTCAGCAAGGCAAAATCCGGCGGGCTGGTTGAGGGCCGGCGACTGACGAAAATGTTCGGACTGGCCGGCCCACACCGGCGCACGCAGCGATCGGTTCGGGCGCTGCTGACCGGGTACCTGCTCTACACGCTGGGCGGCGACAAAACGTACCGCGACTTCGCCGATCCGGATGTGAAGCTGCCCAGGACCGACCGGGTGAACCCCGAGGCCCCACCGGTAGCGCTTGAAGACAAGATTGTCGCGCTGCTGAAGTAATGCGGCCCGCCGCGGCGCGCCGCCGTCGTCGTGGTATCTGTCATCGGTGCGAATCGGGATCGCTCTGGATTACTCGGGCGGCTTTCACCAAGCCGTCGACCGCGTCGTCGAACTCGAGAAGGCCGGCATCGACGTCGCGGTGGTGGCCGAGGCATATTCCTTCGACGCCGTCAGCCAGCTCGGGTATCTGGCCGCCAAGACAAACACCGTCGAATTGGCCTCGGGGGTGTTTCCCATCTACATCCGCACGCCGTCGCTGCTGGCGATGACCGCCGCGGGCCTGGATTTCGTGTCCGACGGCCGATTCCGTCTCGGGATCGGCACGTCCGGGCCTCAGGTGATCGAGGGATTTCACGGCGTCGAGTTCGACGCCCCGTTGGGTCGCACCCGCGAGGTGGTGGAGATCTGTCGGCAGGTGTGGCGTCGGGAACGGCTGCAATACGACGGCAAGCACTATCAGATCCCGTTACCCGCGGATTGCGGAACGGGTTTGGGCAAGCCCCTTCAGCTCATCAATCACCCTGTGCGCGAACGCATTCCGATAACGATCGCGGCGCTGGGCCCGAAGAACGTCGAGCTCACCGCCGAGATCGCCGAGGGCTGGCAGCCCGTCTTTTACCATCCGGAGAAAGCCGAGTCGGTCTGGGGCGAGGCGCTGGCGGCCGGCGCCGCCAAACGGGATCCCGCACTGGGGCCGCTGGACGTCGTGGTGCACGCGTCGCTGGCAATCGGCGACAACGTCGATGAGCGGCTGGCCGGGGTCAAGCCGCAGCTGGCCCTCTACATCGGTGGGATGGGCGCCAAGGGCCGCAATTTCTACCACAACCTGGCGACGGGCTATGGGTTCGGCGAGGTCGCAGACCGGATCCAGGAGCTGTACCTATCCGGCCGCAAGCGTGAGGCCATCGACTTGGTGCCCGACGAATTGGTGCGCGGGATCGCCCTGGTCGGCCCACGCGGATTCATCGCCGAACGCCTGGCCGCCTTCGCCGAGGCCGGCGTGACGACGCTGTTGGTAAGCCCGTTGGCGGCCGACCCCGAGGAATCGGTGCGCTATGTCGAGGAAGTCCTCAAGCTGCGGCCCACCTGACTGTCACTGCCCTGCCTGCGGAAGCTGGTCCGCGGCGATTTCGCATGGCGTTGATCCCTCTTTCGCCGGAGGCACCGGTCCGCCGGTCGGCGGCGCGGCAGTCGGCGCCAGCGCGTCCATCGGTGGTGGTGGCCCGTCCACGGGCGGCGGCGCGGCAACCGGTTGAGCCTCCTGGACGGGCTTGGCCTCTTCGGTCTCTTCGGACTCGTCAGGCTCGTCCGGCTCGGCATGAGGCTTGTCGTCACCGTCGTCGTGCTTGTCGTCAGCGTCGTCCTGCTTGTCGTCAGGGTGGAAGGGATCCTCGTCGGAGGCATCGTTGTCGAATGGATCCCTGGTGCCCAGTGGCTCGTCAAGCGCCGACGGATCGGTGAGCTGGTCAGCCGCCGAACCCAGCAGACCCCCCATCGCATCGACAATCCGGCTGGCCAGCCCGCCAAGACCACTCAGTCCACCGCCCAGATCTCCGAGACCTCCCAGACCTCCCAGACCTCCCGCTCCCGCAGGCATGGCCGCAGCACCACCGAGCGCAGTTCCCAAGTCCGGTACCGGCGTCACGGGGCTCGCAGGGGCCAGTGCCGGCGCGGTAGCCGTCGAGGTCGGCGCCGGCGCAGGATCCGCAGGCAGGCTGGGAACCGCGGCCGCGGGGGCGATTGCGGCGGCCGATGTCGGTGCGCTGGGCGGAGCCTGCTGGAGCGGTTGACAGCCCGGCCCGAGATCGCCGGGAAACTCGAAGCACGCCGCCGGCGCGGCGGCCATCCTGTCGGTGACCATGTCGTAGGACGTCGCCACCCCGGCCAGTGTCGAACGCATCGTGGTCAGCCAGTCGTTGCGAATATCGTTGTCCACGTAGGGCTTCACCTGTTGGTGGACCACCTCCTCAGCCGTCGACCGATCGCCCAGCCCGGTGGTGACCGCGGCGGCGGCGGCCAACCACGCCTGCCGTTGTGCCTGCGTGCGATCGTCGATGGCGATGGCATTCGCGACCTTCGAGTCGACCAGATACCACAGGTTGTCGCGCAGTGACTCGCACCGCTGGGCCGCCGCGCGGACTTCGGTGGCCACCGTGTTTCCGGCGTCGCAATGACGCTGTAAAAACCCAACCGCGGAGTCCCCGCCCAGCCCCGTCCACGCCGCAGCCAGTTCGGCAACCTGGGCACGCTGCATCCGCAACACTTCTGAGACCGCCGCGCCCGTCGCCCGCAGTTCCGCGCAGTCGCGGTCGAGCGTTCGAAGGTCGAGCCCGTCTTCGCTGTCGTACCAGTCGCGGATCTGGGAGGGGTGCGACGTCAGGTCGGGATGTTCGTAGCCGAGCACGTGGCAAGCCTGCACGTAACTCTGTGTGCGCTCGACGGCAAGCCGGCCCTCGGCAAGGCGCTCGGCGACGTCTAACCGATCGGCCACGATCAGGCGATCCGCGCCGCGGCATACAGTTCGGCATCGGCATAGCGGTCGGCGCCGACCCGCAGAGCAAGGGCGATTTCGACAGTCGCCCGCGACCATTGCGACAACTGCGCCGCCAGTCGCTCGAACTCGACGCGCAACGCATCGCCGCGCGTGGTATGCGCCCGGCCGGCGCTGGCCCCGCCGAAAGCCAACCTCTCCAGGTGATCGCGCAGTGCGCCGTCGATGAGTTCGGCGGCAGCGTCCAACTGGTCGGCGACCCTTTGCACCGCCGCAACGTCGACCCCAGTGCGGCCGAAAGTACGTACTCGACTATCGGATCTCATGCCTAATCCGACGCCCGACTCCGCGTCGGGGTTCCGGCATCGCCGGATCAGCGCGCAGCGCTCACTGCGTCGGCCACTCGAGTAGCGACCCGCTGAGCAACGTCTACCTCGGGCGCCTCTACCATGACCCGGATCACCGGTTCAGTTCCCGAGGGGCGCAACAGGATTCGACCGGTGTCGCCCAGTTCGGCCTCGGCCTGCTCGACTGCGGTCTGCACCGAGGGCGCGGCGGCGGCGGTGGCCTTGTCAGCGACCTCGACGTTGATCAGCACCTGGGGTAACGAGTGCATCGCTGAGGCGAGATCGGCCAGTGACGAGCCGGTCTGCACCATGCGTGTCATCAATCGCAGCCCGGTGACGATGCCGTCGCCGGTGGAACCCAACGCGGGCATCACGATATGACCGGATTGCTCGCCGCCGAGGCTGTACTCGCCGGCCCGTAACTCCTCTAGGACGTAGCGGTCGCCGACGGCGGTCGTGCGCACGGTCACGCCGGCCGAACGCATGGCCAGGTGTAGCCCGAGGTTGCTCATCACGGTGGTGACCAGCGTGTCGAAAGCCAGTTCGCCGGCCTCCTTCATCGCCAGCGCGAGCACGACCATGATCGCGTCGCCGTCGACAAGTTCCCCGTTGGCATCGATGGCCATGCACCGATCGGCATCCCCGTCGTGCGCCAGGCCTAGGTCGGCACGGTGGGCGATGACCGCTGCCCACAGCGAATCCAGGTGCGTCGATCCACAGTCGTCGTTGATGTTGAGCCCGTTGGGTTCGGCGTTGATCGCGATGACTCGCGCACCGGCCGCGCGGTAGGCGCGTGGTGCCACCGACGACGCCGCGCCATGGGCGCAGTCGACCACCACGGTCAGTCCGTCGAGGCGCAGTGTGCTGACCTTGCTCACGTGGCGCAGGTAGCGGTCCGCTGCATCCTCGGCGTCGACGACGCGCCCGATCCCGGCGCCGACCGGGCGCAACCCGGGCCCGGCCGCGACCAGTTCTTCGATCTGATCCTCGGTGTCGTCGTCCAGTTTGTAACCGCCGGGGCCGAAGATCTTGATGCCGTTATCGGGCATCGGGTTATGCGACGCCGAGATCATCACCCCGAAGTCGGCGTCGTAGGCACCGGTCAAGTGCGCCACCGCAGGAGTCGGCAGCACCCCGACCCGCAGCGCGTCGACACCCTGACTGGTCAGCCCGGCGATCACCGCGGCTTCCAGCATCTCGCCGCTGGCCCGAGGATCGCGACCGACCACGGCGACTTGCCGGCCCGGTTCGCCCGAACTCGCCAAGCGCCGTGCGGCCGCCGCGCCCAGCGCCAGCGCCAGCTCAGCGGTCAACTCGCGATTGGCGACCCCGCGAACACCGTCGGTGCCGAATAGTCGACCCATGCGGACAAACCTCTCACAGTTGACGGTCGTGCGCCTAACGTGCCCGTTCTTTTCTGGCCCAAACCGCGCGCGTTTGCGCGCAGACACGCCGCAACGATGCTCCCCCGTTACCGGGGTGCTCCCGCTTGCGGGGGAGTGCCCCGAGGTCGCAGCCAGAAAGTGATCGCTGATCAGCGCTTGCTGTACTGCGGCGCCTTGCGCGCTTTCTTCAGGCCGTACTTCTTGCGCTCCGTGGCACGCGGATCACGGGTGAGAAAGCCGACCTTCTTCAACGCAGGCCGGTCCTCTGGCGATGCCAGGATCAACGCCCGGGCGATGCCCAAGCGCAGCGCACCGGCCTGGCCCGATGGGCCGCCGCCGTTGAGGTGGGCAAAAATGTCGAAGCTTTCCACCCGGTCGACCGTGACCAGCGGAGCCTTGATGAGCTGCTGGTGCACCTTGTTGGGGAAGTAGTCCTCCAAGCTGCGGCCGTTGAGATCGAACTTGCCGGTGCCGGGCACCAGGCGCACTCGCACCACGGCCTCCTTGCGCCGGCCGACCGTCTGGATGGGCTGTTCGAACACGAACGATTCACTGGGCTTGGCCGCCGGAGTCTCGGCCGGGGCTTCCGGCGCTTCTAAGGCCTCGGTGGTTTCGGTCACTGGGCCACCTGCTTGATCTCGAACGGAACCGGCTGTTGCGCGGTGTGTGGATGCTCCGGGCCGGCGTAGACGCGAAGCTTGCGCTGGATCTGGCGGCTGAGCTTGTTTTTGGGCAACATGCCGATGATCGCCTTCTCCACGACGCGGTCGGGGTGCTTTTGCATCAGCTCGCCGATCGTGCGTTTGTGCAGCCCGCCGGGATACCCCGAGTGGAAGTAAGCCAGCTTGTGCTGCAGTTTGTCGCCGCTGATGGCGACCTTGTCGGCGTTGATGACGATGACGAAGTCACCGCCATCGACATTGGGGGCGAACGTCGGCTTGTGCTTGCCGCGCAGCAGGTTGGCTGCCGCGACGGCAAGGCGGCCAAGCACCACGTCCGTGGCGTCGATGACGTACCACGACCTCGTGGTGTCACCCGCCTTGGGCGCGTATGTAGGCATAGCGCTTACCTTCTTCTCTCGAGGGTGGGTCCCGGTGTGACGGGGTGCCGGTCAGGCATCCGCGGTGGGGTTGATCTCGGCGACCGACATTGACCCGAGACCCCGGCGTACCGCGCGCCAACCGAGCAGCCTACCGATGGGCATCCCTACAGGTCAAAATGACTGTGTGGTCCCGACGGCTCTCCTCCGCCGGGACCACACAGGGCCCTATTGAGTGCTACCGTGCCCAGACGCCGGCCGCCCGGCGGTCGGCGTTCGCCACCTCTTCCGCGCCGTCACGTACCGCATTTCCGAGGTCGATCAGTATCTCGTTGAGCGCGGTCGCCGCCTGGTGCCACTTGAGCTGCTCGACCTGGTACGCGGCCGCCGCTTCGCGCGTCCAGAGCTGCTGCAACGGGGCGATTTGCAATCTCAGCTCGTCCAGCTCGGCATTGAAGCGGGCCGACGTGGTGTGGATCTCCTGACGCACGGAATATTCGATTTCGCCGAAGTTATAGGACAGCACCGGGTCCACGGGTAATCCCTCTCGATCACAGGTGTCCGCTGGCGGCGGCGATGTGGTGTGCATGGTTCTGGCCGGCCTCCTGCAGCGTGGCCTCGTTGTGCCGAATGGTTTCGGCGATCGTGTGCAGGACGTGGTAGAGCCGCATCGACTCGGCGTTCCAGCGATCCACCACATCTTTGAACCGCGCAGCCGCGAGCCCACCCCATACCGAGGGCGGCACGCTGCTCATGCGACCGATGAATGTCTGCAGCATCGCCCGGATTTCCTCGTTGCGGGCGTCCGTCGCGGCCGCGACCGAGCGCATCAGGTCAAAGTCGGTGCTCAGTGTGTTCGCGCCTAGCGGTGTGCTCACCCGTTCTCCTCCCCAACAGTGCTGATATCAACTACGACCGCGCCGGCCCACGCCGGGTTCCATCCGATTTCCCGACTCGTCCCAAGCTCATCCGATCGCGTGGGCGGACCGCACCGCCTGCTCGCACACATCGCGGACGGCGTCCTCATCGCCGGGCCGGCTCTGTCATCCGACGCTGATCCGGACCGGCCCGTCGAGCAACACCGTCCACCGCACCTGATGGCCGGCGCGCACTTCGCGGTAGGTGACCGCGGGCCGGCCGACGCTGATTCCGGACGGGTTGAAGTCGACAAACACCCCGGCGGGCTCCGCGTCGATCGCGTGTTTCAACCGCTCGGCGGTGCCACTCAGCGTCTCACCGGCAACCGGCGATTGGGTGACGTGCAACGCCACTTCAGGATCTGACGGCGACGTGACCTGTACCCGCGCCGAACCGGGCCCGGCGACCACCCGCTGCGTCGGCCAGTTCGCGGGCACCGTCAGCGCCACCCGGCCTTCCACCAGAAATGTCGTCGGCGCTGTCTCCACTTTCTCCGGGGGTTTGTCCGTGGTCAACACGCCACGACGGCCCCCGGTGGCCACAGTAGAAACCCCCAACGACGAGACCGTCAGGACGACAGCGGCGGCCGCAAGCCCGCCGAGCATCCGGGCGCGCGACCGAACACCACCGACACTGGCGGTGCAGCGCGGCTCGGACGGCTCGTCCAGGGCCGACCGGGCCAGCCGTGTTAGCCGAGCGTCATCGATTTCCACTACCGTCCGGCCGCTACTGCGCACCGCGCCGGCGATCGACGTCGCAAGCGCCGGCGCATCGGCGACCGTGCCCGGCGCGTCGATCAGCACGACCGCCGTCATATCTCGCGTCATCCCGGCGATGACCGTTGCGACCTCCTCGGCAACGGAGTGTGGTTTCGCCCTGCGGGGTATGGCGACGACCTGATTGTGTCGCGGGGCACCGGTGATCACCACCAACCGCTCGGCGATCTCCACCACCACCGTCGCTTCGGGTTCGGCATCGGATGCCTGCCTCAGCAGCCACGACCGCGGGCGCACCAGCAGGTCATCGGCCAGGGTCTCCGCGGCCGCGGTCACCATGCCGACACGTGACGACGGCCACCACGACGGATGCACGAGCACCATCGTTTTCTGCGCGTCCGGGCTCCCGCAGTTCAGTGACCGCAGCGCGGCGCACCACAGCGAACCGACGGCGACCGGACGCCCGCCCACCAGCGCCACCTGATCGTCTATCGCACCGAGTGCCGCCCCAATGATTTCAGACATGTCGTCGTCAGCGACCGTGCCTGTGCCACAACATAATCGGCGGATCGTGCCGGGGCCCGCCTCGATGACTGGGCGGTGTGCGCTCACAGCCGGACTCACGGGGGCGGACTCCAGGCCACCTGGACAAGCTGTTCGTCACCGGCGCGAGTGATCAGGACGCCACGGCCCGGTGGCAACCGCGCCGGGCGGCCGGAACCGAACAGTGCGCCCTCGTCTGGACGTCCACTCATCATCAGTCCCATGCAACCGAAGTCACGCAGGCCCGCCAGTAGTGGCTCGAACAGCGCGCGCTCGGCGCCACCGCTGCGCCGCGCCACGACTAGGTGCAGCCCCAGGTCCCTTGCGTGCGGCAAGTATTCGAGGATGGCCGCTAGTGGGTTGCCTGCCGAGGTGGCTACCAGATCGTAGTCGTCGACCAGGACATAGATGTCCGGCCCGGCCCACCAGGATCTGGCTCGCAGCTGCGCCTGGCTCGCGTCCGAAGGCGGCATCCGTCGCCGCAAGAGGTCGAGCAGACCCGGCAGCAACGCACCCAGCGCGGCCGGCGACATGGCGTAGCCGCCAAAATGTTCCGACTCGACGACGCCGAGTAGGGAGCGCCGAAAGTCGACGATCAGCAGTTGGGCTTCCGCAGCGGTCTTCGTCCGAACGATCTCGCGGCACAGGGTCCGTAGCGTGGCGGTCTTCCCACACTCGTTGTCTCCGAGAACCAGCAGATGCGAATATTGCTCGAAATCGACTGCGACCGGCTGCAGTCGGCGCTCCTCGAGACCGAGCAGCATCCGTGCGCCGAGTTCGGTACCCGCTCGGTCGACGACGGTGTCGTGGTCCACACGCGTGGGCAGTAGCGGTATCGGCGGCGCAACCGATTCGCCATGAGAGATCCCGTCGACCCGGGGTAAAGCGATCACCATGTGCAGCCCGTCGCGGGAAAGACCGTGGCCCGGTCTGTCCTGCGGTACCTGCTGCGCCCGCTTGCGGTCAAGCTCTGAGTCTGCGGGATCGCCTAGCCGCAACTCGATGCGAGTGCCGATCTGATCCTTCAGCGACGGCCTGATCTCGGCCCACCGCGACGCGGACAACGTCACATGCACGCCGAACGAAAGTCCTTGGGCCGCCAGGGTAGTGATCGATGCCTCAAGCGCCTCGAACTCGTGACGCAGGCTTGCCCAGCCGTCGACGACGAGGAACACGTCGCCGAACGGATCGTTGTCCGGCACCGCGCGCCGCTGACGGTACTCGGCGATTGAACCAATGCCGCGGTCACTGAAGATGGCTTCCCGGGATCGCACGACCGACTCGCACTCGGCGACGATGCGCCCGACGAGCCGCGGCTCGGCCCGGCCGGCGACCGCACCCACATGTGGCAATGTGCGCACGGACGCCAGCGCTCCGCCGCCGAAGTCCAGACAGTAGAACTGCACCTGACCCGGGTCGTGGGTGGCCGCCAACGCCGTGATCATTGTGCGCAGTGCGGTCGACTTGCCCGATTGGGGTGCGCCGACGACCGCCACATTGCCTGCGGCTCCGGACAAATCGACCGTCAGCGGTGTCCAGCATTGCTCGAATGGACGGTCGATCATGCCGATGGGCACGGTCAGGCCGGCCGGCGCGAGTACAGCATCGCGCAGCAGGGTGTCCAGTGCCGGCGCCGGGCCGAGCGGGGGCAGCCAGACTTGGTGCGCGGGCGGTCCGTGTCCGGACAGCCGGTCCACGACCGCGTGCAGGACGGTCCGAGCGGCCGACCCGCCCGTCTCGATGGCGCGGGTGACCGGGCCGGCCGCGCGGGTGCTGAACGGCCGCACCGTAGGCGCCGCCGCGGTTGGCACCCGAGCCTGTGTATCCGCCCGCAGCGGTCCCGAAACGAATGCGGCCTGAAAACGAGTCAGCTCGCCGCTGCTCGACCGCAGAAAGCCCGCGCCGGGCGTATTCGGCAATTGGTATGCGTCGAGTGTTCCCAAAACCGTTCGTGATTCGCCGGGAGACAAAGTCTTCAGGCACATCCGATAAGACAGGTGGGCTTCCAGTCCCCGCAGCCGGCCCTCGTCGAGCCGCTGACTGGCCAGCAACAGGTGCATACCCAACGACCGGCCGAGCCGGCCGATCGCCACGAACATGTCGGCGAAATCAGGGTGCTGGCTCAGCAATTCGGAAAACTCGTCGACGATGATAAACAGCGTCGGCAGGGTGGTCAATTGGCGGCCGGCCCGGCGCGCACGTTCGTGGGCCGCGACGCTGACACAGCCTGCCGCCCGCAGCAGCCGTTGCCGACGGTCCATCTCACCGGCCAGTGCGTCGCGCATCCGGGCCACCAGGGGCGCTTCATCGGAGAGGTTGGTGATGACCGCGGCCACGTGCGGCGCCCGCGCCAAATCGAGAAACGTTGCGCCTCCCTTGAAGTCGATGAGGAGCAGATTGAGCACTTCTGGACAATTCCGCGCCATCATGCCCAGCGCGATGGTGCGCAGCAGCTCCGACTTGCCGGATCCAGTGGCGCCGACGCAGAGCCCATGTGGGCCCATCCCGTTTTCGGCGGGCTCTTTGATGTCCAATTCGAGGGCTGCGCCGTCGACCGTGGTTCCGATGGGAACGCAGAGTCGATCGTGGTGGTCTTGGCTGCGCCAGAGCGTGATCGGGTCGTAACGGGCGACATCGCCGAGCCCGACCAGACTTGGCCAGCCCGGGCCGCCGTCCCGGGCGGAAGCCTCACCCGCCGCGCCGACACGGTACATAGCGAGCCGGCGGGCACATACCAACGTGTCTACGGGATCCATCCGGTCGGGACACAGCAACGCCTGCGCTTCGCCTGCCTGCCTGATCGTCAACGGCGCGCCGTCGCAGCCAGTGCCGACCCGCAGAATGGTCACGCCCGTGATCGCGTCGGCGCCGGCGGGGTCGGCGCGCTCGTCCAGGTCGGCGACCACCACCACGTGCGGCAATGCCGCACCGGCGAGCGCATGCTGGGCCTCCGCCGGACTCCGATAGACCATGCGGGCAGACCCCACCGCATCGGCGGCGCCCGGATGTTGATTGTGCGGCAACCATTTTAGCCAATCCCAGTGGGCGTGATTCCGGCCGCTGATCACGCCGGCGATCAGCAACTGGTCCGGAGGGTGCAGCACGGCCAGTTGGCAGATCATCGCGCGCAGCAGTCCGCGCACCAAGGTCGGATCGCCGTCGATCGTCACGGTCGCAATCCCGTGCAGGCCGATCGTGATCGGTGCGTCGGCGATCGTCGAATGGGTATGGATCAAACGACGCAACGCCGTCGCGGTGACCGGATCCGAAAGCCCTTGGGATGGGGTCCCCGGTGGAACCAAACGGGCAGCAAGCGGCTGGGTTCCAACGCCGACGCGGACAAGGCAGAAGTCGGAGTCGGTCGCTCGCCGCTCCCACATCCGCGGGCCGCCGATCAACGTCCACAGCGTATCGGGGTCGGGATGGCTTGAGTTTAGTGACGAGCGCTGTGCCACCGCGATTTCGGTGACAGTTCGGCGCAGCCTGCTCAGATATTCGAGGTAGCCGACACGGTCGGCGTCGATAGAGCGGCCCTGCCCGCGGCCACGTGCGGTTATCGCCGTGACCACTATCGAAACCAACATCATCATCGGGAATGCCAGAAACATGGGGTTGCGGGCAACGCCCGCCCCTGAGAGGAAGGCCGCCGCCATGACGCCCAGCGTCGCGACGGACATGACCACCGGCAGCAGGCGCGCCAGCAGGCCGGGTGACGTCGACGGCGGCAGGCCGGGCGGCGCCTCAACGGCGATGTCCGCAGTCGCGACCGCCGGCGGCAGCCGCCGCACCACGGGCACGAAACCCTGAGTCATCTCGACCCCTCCCCACCGTTCGACGACGGTAAGCAGCGCCCGGAATCGGCTGCAAGTCACCTGTGGACAGCCGGATACGAGGGGATCGAAAACTGGCTATCGTGCCGATAATCCGACTGAAGGGGATACTGTTGCCTGCATCCGATCCGGGGCTGCGCCGCGTGTCAGTTCATGCCGGCACCGCCGTCGTGGACTTGGCCCTGCCCGCCGGGGTTCCCGTCGCCGTCCTGATCCCGTCAATCGTCGACATCCTGGAAGGCCGCGGCGTCGACAGTTCCGGTGATCTCGAGGCGAGGCGTTACCAGCTGTCCCGCCCGGGCGCGTCCGCTTTGGACACGTCAAAGACATTGGCGCAAAACGATATCCGCGATGGCACTGTTCTGGTTCTGGGCCAGTCCCGGACACCGCCGCCGACTCCCCGTTACGACGACATTGCGGAGGCCGTGTCGGCGACACTAGACGCAGCGGCCCGGCCCCGGAGCCACCACCGGCACCGGCAAGCGACCCGGCTCACCGCCGCGGTGGCGGCGAGCTGCCTGACCGCTATCGGTGGGCTGGCGCTCATTCGAAACGCCCTCAGCGCCAACGACACCCGGGACAGCGGCACCACTGCTGGTGTTGCCGCATTAGCCGGCCTCATCGCCCTGCTGTTTGCGGTGATTGCGCACCGGGCATATCGGGACCTGATCGCCGGGCTCGCGCTGAGCGTGATCGCCACCGCATTCGCGGCGGTTGCCGGCTTTCTGGCCGTGCCTGGCGCCCCCGGTATCCCCAGGGTATTGCTGGCTGCGATGGCGGCAGCCCTCACCTCGGTGTTGGCGATGCGCGTATCGGGCTGCGGTGCTGTCACATTGACCGCAGTCTCGTGCGTCGCGATGGTCATCGCCGTCGCCGCGTTGGTGGGCGTGATCACCGCCGCCCCGCTGCAGGCTATCGGTTCGGTATCCACGCTGGCATCCCTCGGTCTGCTCGGGGTAGCGGCTCGGGTGTCGGTCGTGCTGGCCGGCTTATCGCCGCAGCTGCCGCCGACACCGGACCCGGACAACATCGATCCCGACGGGGCTGGTTTGGCCGCCAAAGCGATCCGTGCTGACAACTGGTTGGCCAGCCTGCTCGCCGCATTCTCGTCGTCAGCTGCCGTCGGTGCCGTCATGACCGTCCTCGCCGGCGCGCCGCGCTTGCGCTGCATCGCTTTTGGCGCTGCCACCGGCGCGCTGCTGCTGCTGCGTTCTCGTTCACTCGATAGGAGAAGAACGCTGGTGTTGGTCATCAGCGGAATCGTCATCACCGCAACAACGTTCGGTGTCGCCGCGGTAAGCGCGCCGGCGCACGGACCATGGATAGCCGCGGTGACGGCGATGCTGGCGGCTGCAGCGATTTACCTGGGCTTCGTAGCTCCCGCAATATCGCTTTCACCCGTCGTACGCCGAAGCGTCGAGGTGGTGGAGTGTCTGGCGCTGGTCGCCATGGTGCCCTTGACGTGCTGGATATGTGGCCTCTATGGCGCCGTTCGCGGCTTGAATCTCAAGTGAACACGTCACGCGTCGCGCGCTTGGCGGCGGTATCGGTGCTTACCGCACTGTCCCAGCTCGGAACACCATCGGCGCACGCGGTTTCGCCGCCGCAGATCGACGACAGGTTGCTGCCCAAGCCGGCCTTGCCGGCGCCGCCGTGGCCGACCGTGCAACGCGAGGTTTGCACGACGATGACGGCGGACTCGGGGCCGGGCCGTAACCAGCACGCAGACCTCACCGACCTGCCACGGGTCTGGCAGCTCACCCACGGTGCGGGACAACGGATCGCGGTCATTGACACCGGCGTTTCGCCGCACCGCCGGCTGCCCGATGTGGTGCCCGGAGGTGATTATGTCTCTACTGGCGACGGTACCCAGGATTGCGACGCGCACGGCACTGGTAGCCGGAATTATCGCTGCCACACCAGATTCCAAAGCCGATAGCTTCAGCGGGGTGGCGCCCGAGGCCACCTTGATCAGCATCCGCCAGTCCAGTACGAAGTTCGGTCCCGCCAGTGACCGGTCCCGCGCCGGGGTCGGCGACGTCGACACCATGGCGAAAGCGGTCCGGACGGCCGCCGACCTCGGCGCATCGGTGATCAACATTTCGTCGGTTGCTTGCGTTCCGGTCGCGTCGGCGCTCGACGACCGCGCGCTGGGCGCCGCGCTGGCCTACGCGGTCGACGTCAAAAATGCCGTCATCGTGGCCGCGGCCGGCAATACCGGCGGCGCCGCAGAGTGTCCCCCGCAGCGGTCGGATGCAACCTGGGAGACCGTCACGGTCGCGGTCAGTCCGGCCTGGTACGACGACTACGTGCTGACCGTCGGTTCGGTGAACGCCGAAGGGACGCCATCGGCGTTCACCCTTGCCGGACCCTGGGTGGATGTCGCCGCCACCGGTGAGGCGGTGACTTCGCTCGGTTCGGAGCCGGTATCCGGGACCAGTTATGCCGCGCCGGTGGTCAGTGGGCTGGCTGCGCTGATCCGGGCCCGGTTCCCAACGTTGACCGCACGGCAGGTGATGCAGCGGATCGAGTCGACCGCGCATCACCCGCCCGCCGGATGGGATCCGCTTGTCGGCAACGGCACAATCGATGCGCTGGCCGCGGTCAGCACCGACTCGAGTCCGCCCCCCAACACCTCCAAGCCGGCACCAGCGCCGGTGCCGGTCACCTCACCGCCGCCCGGAAAACCGCCGAATTCGCACGCCCGAGACACCGCGTTGCGCGGCGCGGCCATCTGCCTACTTGCGCTGGTGGGAGCTGTCGCAACCGGTGCGGCCAGGGGTCGGTTAGGGAGGTCCCGCAACAGTGTCGCGGGCGACTGACGCGTTCTGTCTGCTCAGTTCCGGTCCGGACGGCAGGGCCGCCAACACCGACCATGGCGCCGGGATCGCCGCCGGAAGGCCGAGGTCACGTGCCGCGTCGTCGTCGTGGATCGCGAACCGCACTCCGGTGTCGGTAACGAGGTACCGCGTGCCGGCTCGGCCGTCGCCCTGCACATAGGCGCTCCGGCCGGGCGGCAGGTAGACCGCGTCCGACGCAGGACCATGGCCGTCGGCTTGTGACAAGGTCACCGGCACCTGACCGGCCGGCACCGGCAGGCGGCGTCCCGCCAGAAACGCGATGTCGGAATGGCCGGAGGGCGCGGGCGCCCAGGTGACACAGACGGTGGCATCGGCGCTGTCCAAACCCCCGGCGCTTGGCGCCCGGTCGGGGAAACTCGCTACCGGCAGCGTGTTCACGATCGGAGCACCGCGGATCACATCGGGCGCCACCGTGATGACGTTGGCCGTGCCCTGCGAGTCGCTGAACCGCAGCAGATCCGCGGCCACTTGGCCGATGCGTTGGACTCCAGCGGCCAGCACCGCGTAATACTCATCACCGTCGCCGCGTGCGATACGCAACACGCTGCCCACCAAAAATCCGGGGAGCCCGGCTGCCTTGGCGCCCGCGCCGCGAATCCGTGGAGCTGCGATCGGCGCCGCCTCCGGGACGGCGTTCAGCAATAACTGCGAGACGACCAGCCGCGGACGACCCTCAAGCCTGAGTGCATGCACCGCCGCGGCGTCGGCAAGATCCACCACCGCGCGCTGTCCGTTGTAGAGCAGATAGGCCGGCGAACCCGCGGTGGGCGCGACCAGGATGGCTTGCTCGGCACCCAGGCGACGGACCGACGATCCGTCGGTGGGCCCGACGACGACCGTCGTTGCCGCTGCGCCGTCCGTATCGCAGATCGCCCAGGCCGATTCATCTGCTGACAGCGGCTTGCCGAGAAGCTGCGGCGCACCCGGAATACCCAGCAGCGGACCGCGTTTGGTGCGGCCCAAATCAGACTCGCGCACCGGCTGTGGGTTGGCAGCCGTCGCCGCGATCAACCGCGCCGAGACCAGGTTCAGCACCGGATGCCAGGTGTCGCCCACTCGCACGTACAGCGCCCCGGATTGTTGGCCCATCACGATCCGCGCATGGTCGAGGTCTGCCTGCGGCCGCAGCAAAGCCAGCAATGCACATCCCGCCATGGCGATGGTCGCCAGTACGCACCCGACCGTCAGCGACGCCGTCTGCGCACGCAGGCGTCCGCTGGCTGCCTGGACGTCGCCGCTGGCCAATGCGCACTCGACGCGACGCAGCAGAAATCGGTAACCGCTGACCTGCAGCCGGGTCGTCGGCTGGCGCGGCAGTGATCGCTCCAAAATTTCCCCGAATCTCTGTCCTGCTTCAGGTTAAGCCGCAGGTTGAGCGGGCCGCACTGTCCATCCACAGGTCACGGGAGTTTAGGGCCGCCTGGTTATGGGTAGAGTTGCGGCGTGCTTTGTCACCGCATACGTAGCCCTCGGGTGGGCAGCGCGCGGGGGGCAGGTCGGTGGGTCGGCCTGGGCGTTTCTGCACTGGTCACGGCTACCGGCCTGCTCGTCACCCCAGGCGCGGCGCCGGTCGCCTCTGCTAACGACTGCCCGGACGCCGAGGTCACCTTCGCACGCGGCACGAACGAGCCACCCGGCATCGGCCGAGTCGGCGAAGCCTTCGTCGACTCACTGCGCCAGCAGACCAGCGGCATGAACATCGGGACATATGGCGTGAACTATGCCGCCAGCAAGCTCCAGCTGCACGGCGGTGACGGCGCCAATGACGTGATTACCCATGTCAAATCCACGGTGTCCTCCTGCCCCAACACCAAGGTCGTGTTGGGCGGTTACTCGCAAGGTGCGAGTGTGATCGACATCGTGGCTGGCGTTCCCATCGGAGGCATCAACTGGGGCAGTTCGCTGCCTTCGGAGTACGCCGACAACGTCGCGGCGGTCGTTACGTTCGGCGACGTGGCTGACCGCGCCGGCGGATCGCTGCCGACCCAGAGCACCATGTTCGGTTCCAAGGCGATCGACCTGTGCAACCCCAACGACCCGATCTGTCACGCGGGCCCCGGCAACGAGTGGAGCGGGCACACCGAAGGTTACGTCCCCGTGTACACCACGCAGGCAGCGGCTTTCGTCGCGTCCAAGCTTTTGGCCGGGACCGGCCAGCAGGTGCCCGGGTTTGGCCCATCGGTGCCCGGATTCGGACCCCAGACGCCCCGATACAGGCCCCAGACGCCGGGGTCTGGCCCTTCGATACAGGGGTCTGTCCCGCCGCAGCCCGGACTGGTCGCGGCGGTTCAGTGACGCTGTGTCAATAAGCCCGTAACATCGCGTCGTGCGGACCTAGGTCGGCGAGCGCAGATCCCGGGTGATCAAGATGCGCGCGGCCAGCTGGTCGTCGGGCGGATAGTCGACCCCGATCAGCGTCAACCCGTGCGTCGGCGCGGCCGCGACGTCGCTGGACCGGTCAGTCGCGGTGAGCAACTCGCGACACCAGAAGGCCGGGCGCCGGTGCTCGCCGACGGCCAGCAGCGCCCCTACCAGCGACCGCACCATCGACCAGCAGAACGCATCGGCGGTGACATACGCAGTGATCAAGTCGCCGTCGCGCGACCAGTCCAACCGCTGCAGGTCGCGGATGGTGGTGCCGCCGTCGCGATGACGGCAGAACGCCGCAAAATCGTGCAATCCCATCAGATCTCGCGACGCAACGGTCATCGCGTCCAGGTCCAGGGCGCGCGGCCAGGCAGTGACGTAGCGCGCCTGCTGCGGCTCCACACCGTAGGGCGCCGTCGACAGCCTGTACACATAATGACGCCGCAGCGCCGAGAATCGGGCGTCGAAACCCGCTGGGGCACGGGCGATATCGAGGACCCGGACATCGGTGGGCAGGAGCCGGCCGAGACGGCGCAGCAGCGGCAGGAATTCCGCATCGCCGCGGCGCGGTAAGCGCGGGTAGGCATTCGGCAACGCGACCAACGGCACATCGGCGTGGGCCACCTGCCCGGTGGCATGGACTCCCGCGTCGGTGCGCCCCGCCGCGCGCAGCCGCACCGGCGTGCGGAAAACGGTCGTCAGCGCCTCGTCGAGAACGCCGGCAACGGTACGCTGCCCGGCCTGAGCTGCCCAGCCTGCGAAATCGGTTCCGTCGTAGGCGATGTCGAGCCGCAGACGGACGTCCTCACTAATTCTCGGTGGCCTCGTCAGGTTCGTCGGCGGGGGCGTGCTCGGCCGGCTCAGCCTCCTCGGCCGGCTCAGCCTCCTCGGCCGGCTCAGCGTCCTCGGCGGGCTTAGCCTCGTCGGCGGGCTTGACGTCGGCCGCCTCGGCAGGCTCGGCTTCCTCGGCTGCCGGACCGGCCGCCGCCTCAAGCTCGACCGCCGCCTGCGATGCCGCTGCCGCCTCCACAGGTGCAGCCGCCTTCTTCGAGGCTTTCACCCGACGTGCCCGATCGGCCTCCGAGGTCACCGTCTTCTCCCGCACCAGTTCAATCACGGCCATCGGAGCGTTGTCGCCCTTACGCGCCTCGACCTTGATGATGCGGGTGTATCCGCCGTTGCGGTCGGCGAAAAACGGCCCGATCTCGGCAAACAAGGCGTGCACCACGTCCTTGTCGCGGATCTTCTTCAGAACCTCTCGACGGTTGTGCAGGGTGCCCTTTTTGGCGTGCGTGATCAGCTTCTCCGCGTACGGCCGCAGCGCACGGGCCTTCGGCTCGGTCGTCTTGATCCGGCCGTGCTCGAACAACGACGTGGCCAGGTTGGCCAGAAGGGCCTTCTGGTGCGAAGACGAGCCGCCGAGGCGAGGGCCCTTGGTGGGCTTGGGCATTGCTGACGCTCCTAGATTCTCAAAGCCGGACTGTTAGAGCTGTTCGGTTTCGGCGTAGTCCTGGTCGTCGTAGGCGCCCTCGGTGGACCAGGTGCCGGTGGCGACGTCGTAGCCGGCGACCTGCGACGGGTCGAAGCTGGGCGGGCTGTCCTTGAGCGACAGTCCCAGCTGGTGCAGCTTGACCTTCACCTCGTCGATGGACTTCTGGCCGAAGTTGCGGATGTCGAGCAGGTCGGACTCGGTGCGCGACACCAGCTCGCCGACGGTGTGCACACCCTCGCGCTTGAGGCAGTTGTAGGACCGCACGGTCAGATCCAAGTCGTCGATCGGCAGCGCGAACGACGCGATGTGGTCGGCCTCGGCCGGCGATGGCCCGATCTCGATGCCTTCGGCCTCGACGTTGAGTTCGCGTGCCAGGCCGAACAACTCGACCAGGGTCTTACCCGCCGATGCCAGCGCGTCGCGGGGGCTGATCGAACTCTTGGTCTCCACGTCCAGGATCAGCTTGTCAAAGTCGGTGCGCTGCTCGACCCGGGTGGCGTCCACCTTGTAGGTCACCTTGAGCACCGGCGAGTAGATGGAATCGACTGGGATACGGCCGATTTCGGCGCCAGAAGCCCTGTTCTGCACCGCCGGGACGTAGCCGCGGCCACGCTCGACGACGAGCTCGACTTCGAGCTTGCCCTTGTCGTTGAGCGTCGCGATGTGCATGCCGGGGTTGTGCACGGTGACGCCGGCGGGCGGCACGATGTCACCGGCGGTGACCTCACCCGGACCTTGCTTGCGCAGGTACATGGTTACCGGCTCGTCCTCCTCCGAGGACACGACCAAGCCCTTGAGGTTCAAGATGATGTCGGTGACGTCTTCTTTGACCCCAGGGACGGTGGTGAACTCGTGTAGCACGCCATCAATGCGAATGCTGGTGACTGCTGCGCCGGGAATCGACGACAGCAGCGTGCGACGCAGCGAATTGCCCAGGGTGTAACCGAATCCCGGCTCCAGCGGTTCGATGACGAACTGGGACCGGTTGTCGGTGAGGATGTCCTCGGACAGGGTGGGTCGCTGTGAGATCAGCATGGTGTTTCTTCTTCTCCTTCTCGGCACCCGCTATTTGATGCCGCTCAGGTTGTTTGTCGCCGCGGCTGCGGCGGCAAGGGTGTCCCCGCCGCTGCGGTCGCAGTGGCGGAAGACTGCGCCTACTTCGAGTAGTACTCGACAATCAGCTGCTCGGTGAGCGGCACGTCGATCTGCGCCCGCTCGGGCAATTGGTGGATCAGGATGCGTTGTCGCTCCCCGACGACCTGCAGCCAGCTCGGGATTGGGCGATCGCCCGCCGTCTCTCGCGCGATCTGGAACGGCACCGTGTTCAGCGACTTGTCCCGCACATCGATGATGTCGTACTGCGACACCCGGTAGCTGGGGATGTTGACGTGCACGCCGTTGACGCTAAAGTGCCCGTGGCTGACCAGCTGGCGGGCCATCCGGCGGGTGCGCGCCAGCCCGGCGCGGTAGATCACGTTGTCGAGCCGGCTCTCCAGAATCTGCAGCAGAACCTCACCCGTCTTGCCGGTATGACGATTGGCCTCTTCGTAGTAGCGGCGGAACTGTTTTTCCATCACGCCGTAAGTGAAGCGTGCTTTTTGCTTCTCCTGCAGCTGCAGCAGGTACTCGCTCTCCTTTATCCGCGCCCGGCCGTGCTGGCCGGGCGGGTACGGACGCTTCTCGAACGCCTGGGAGCCACCGACGAGGTCGGTGCGCAGTCGGCGTGATTTCCGAGTAACAGGTCCCGTGTAACGAGCCATGGGTTCTTCTCTACCTCCTAGACCCGGCGACGCTTCGGCGGACGGCAGCCGTTGTGCGGCTGGGGCGTGACGTCGGAGATAGCGCCGACCTCCAGGCCGGCCGCCTGCAGCGACCGGATCGCGGTCTCCCGGCCCGAGCCCGGGCCCTTCACGAACACGTCGACCTTGCGCACCCCGTGCTCCTGCGCTTTGCGTGCGGCGCTCTCGGCGGCCAGCTGAGCGGCGAACGGGGTCGATTTCCGCGAGCCCTTGAAGCCGACGTGGCCCGACGACGCCCAGGCGATGGCGTTGCCCTGCGGGTCGGTGATCGTCACGATCGTGTTGTTGAAGGTGCTCTTGATATGGGCGGCACCGTGCGGGACGTTCTTCTTTTCCCGCCTGCGGGTCTTCTGTCCCTTCTTGGTCTTGGGCGCCGCACTTGCCTTCTTCGGTGGCATCTGTTACCTGGCCTTCTTCTTGCCTGCGATGGTGCGCTTGGGGCCTTTGCGGGTCCGCGCGTTGGTCTTTGTCCGCTGGCCGCGCACCGGCAGGCCGCGGCGGTGCCGCAGACCCTGGTAGCAGCCGATCTCGATCTTGCGGCGGATGTCGGCCTGCACCTCGCGGCGCAAGTCACCCTCCACCTTGAGGTTGGCTTCGATGTAGTCGCGCAGGTGGGTCAGCTGGTCGTCGGTGAGATCCCTGGTGCGCAGATCCTTGTCGATCCCAGTGGCTGCAAGGATTTCGTTAGAGCGGGTACGGCCGATGCCGTAGATGTAGGTCAGGGCGATCTCCATCCGCTTATCGCGCGGCAGATCGACGCCGACTAGTCGAGCCATAGGTGGCGCTACCTCTTCTTCCTTCGCGGAGGTCTGGTCCCAGTCCGTTCCCGTCCATCTGCGGGGCCCGGCCTCCGTCCGGGCGTGGATGAGCGGCCTATCCGCTCACTGGTGCTGGGAGGTCTGCATTCAGTTGTTAAACGCCGCTCAGCTTTGGTCTGATCGTCCGGCTTTCCCTCAAAGGGGGGACCCCACCTCAGGCCGGGGTATCGTCGCCGGACGAAACTAGCCTTGACGCTGCTTGTGGCGCGGATCGGAGCAGATCACCATGACCCGCCCATGCCGACGGATCACCCTGCACTTGTCACAGATTGCCTTGACGCTCGGGTTCACCTTCACGGCCGTTTCAATCCTTTTCTATCTACTCGTCCGA
Organism: Mycobacterium sp.; assembly: GCA_035515675.1. Classification (GTDB taxonomy): domain Bacteria; phylum Actinomycetota; class Actinomycetes; order Mycobacteriales; family Mycobacteriaceae; genus Mycobacterium. The sequence goes on along the minus strand of DATJBA010000320.1, from coordinate 6,356 downwards.
CTCGTCGGTTGTTGGTGCGGGCTTTTCGTCACTTGTACCGGTATACGATGCGGCCCCGGGATAGGTCGTAGGGAGACAACTCCACCACCACCCGGTCCTCGGGCAGGATGCGGATGTAGTGCTGCCGCATCTTGCCGCTTATGTGGGCAAGCACCTTGTGGCCGTTCTCCAGCTCAATGCGGAACATCGCATTGGGCAGGGGCTCGACCACGCGGCCCTCGACCTCTATGGCGCCGTCCTTCTTGGCCATACTCCCCAGAAATCCTCGTTGTTAGTTTCGTCCTCGCCGCGCCCCGATCGGCGCAACATTTACCTCGACTTCAAACGTGAGCCGGTGACAGGAAATTCCTAGGGACTGGGCACGCAAAAAGCCGGCGCGGATGCCGCACCGTTGCTCCACGATACCTCGTAAATCGGCCTGGGCCAAAATCGCCGCGAGAGGAATCCGGCCCGACCCCTCATTCTCCGCATGGGCGCTGACGAGCGCATACTTGACCCCGATGACAAACCCCAGTGCGCAGCCTCGCAAGCCCGTGATGCTGACCGTCGACGACGATCCCGCGGTGTCACGCGCGGTGGCCCGGGATTTGCGTCGCCACTACGGCGAGGACCACCGGATCGTGCGCGCGGAATCGGGTCCCGACGCCCTGGAGACCCTCAAACAGCTCAAACTGCGGGGCGAAACGGTCGCAACGCTCATCGCCGACTACCGGATGCCGCAGATGACGGGTATCGAATTCCTCGAGCAGGCGATGGACCTGTACCCGGCGGCGCGGCGGGTACTGCTGACCGCCTACGCCGACACTCACGCCGCCATCGACGCGATCAACGTCGTCGACCTCGATCATTACCTGCTCAAGCCGTGGGATCCACCGGAGGAGAAGCTCTATCCGGTCATCGACGCCCTGTTGGACGCCTGGAGGCGAGTTCCGGACCACCCCATTCCGCACACCAAGGTGATCGGGCACCGCTGGTCGGCGCGGTCCTGGCAGGTCCGCGACTTTCTGGCCCGCAACGGCCTCTACTACACCTGGTTCATGGCCGACGAGCCCGCCGGAGAGCAACTGTTGCAGGCCGCCGGTGAGAACGGCCTGCGGCTACCGGTCGTCATCACCGAACGCGGCACCACCCTTGTCGAACCCAGCGACGCCGAGCTTGCCGACACGTTGGGCCTGACCACCACCCCCTCGCAGGAGTTCTACGACCTGGTCGTGATCGGCGGCGGGCCAGCGGGCCTGGCCGCTGCCGTCTACGGCGCCTCCGAGGGTCTGCGCACGGTGCTCATCGAACGCACCGCGACTGGCGGCCAGGCTGGCCAGAGCTCGCGGATCGAGAACTACCTCGGCTTTCCGGACGGGGTGTCGGGCAGCCAGCTGGCCCAGCGGGCGCGCAAGCAGGCGGAGAAGTTCGGTGCCGAACTCATCACCGCCCGCACGGCCACCGCGCTGGAAGTCAACGGGTGTGCGCGCACGGTGCGGTTCGCCGACGGCGGCTCCATCGACGCACACGCGGTCATCGTGGCCACCGGCGTCGCCTATCGCCAGCTAGCGGCGACCGGGTGCGACGCGCTGGTCGGCCGTGGCGTCTACTACGGAGCGGCCACATCCATCGCGTCGGAGTGCAAAAACGAAGAGGTCTACGTCGTCGGCGGGGCCAATTCGGCCGGCCAGGCCGCGATGCACCTGTCCCGCCAGGCAAAATCGGTGACCATCCTCGTGCGCGCCCCGTCGCTTGAGGCGTCGATGTCGTACTACCTGATCCAGCAGATCGAGCAGAACCCCAAGATCACCGTTCGCACCTGCACCGAAGTCCAGTGCGCCACCGGAACCGATCACCTGGAGAAGCTGAACCTGGTCGACAACCGCACCGGCGACACCGAAGAAGTCAGCTGCGGCCGGATGTTCATCTTCATCGGCGCCGCCCCGCGCACCGAGTGGCTCGACGGGGTGCTGGCCCGCGACGACCACGGCTTCATCCTCACCGGCCCGGACCTGCGAAACGTGTGCGGCTGGACGTTGGACCGTCCACCCCACCACCTGGAAACCAGCGTCCCGGGCGTGTTCGTCGCCGGCGATGTGCGGTCAGCGTCCGCCAAACGGGTCGCGGCCGCGGTCGGCGAAGGATCGATGGCCGTGATGTTGGTCCACCGCTACCTCGCCGAGTCATGACCGCCAAGCTGCCGTGTGAGCCCGACGAGCTGCGCACCCTGTTCCTGTTCGAGGCCCTCACCGACGAGCAGCTTGCGATGTTGTGCGCCAACGGGCACATCGAGAGCTTCCAACCCGGGCCGATCTACGTCGAGGGCGAGCCGGCCACCTGCTTCTACGTCCTCATCGAAGGCGAGCTGGCGATGTCGAAGCTCTCCGGCGGTCAGGACATCGAAACCAACCGGGCCTCCCAGCGCGGCGTGTATTGCGGCGCCTGGCAGGCGTTCACCCGCGAGCAGCAGCAGGCCTACAGCACGTCGGTGCACGTGACCAAGCCGTCGCGGTTCTTCGTGATGGACGCACCCGCGTTCGCCCACTTCATGCAGGACCAATTCCCGATGGCGGTGCACCTGCTCGACGGCATCGCGGTCGGCACCGAGCGCACTCGCCGGATCATCGACAACCGGGAGAAGCTGCTGGCCTTGGGCCAGTTATCGGCCGGGCTGACCCACCAGCTGAACAATCCCGCGGCCGCCACCGCGCGAGCCGCCGCCGAACTGCGTCACCGGGTCGCCGGAATGCGCCAGAAACTGGCGATGCTCGCCGACGGCACTGTCACCCCCGAGGCGCTGCGTGCCCTGGTGCGGCTGCAGGAAGAAGTCGCCGAGCAAGTCGCCAAATCGACATCGCAGCACATAAGTGCGATCGAGACCGCGGACAGGGAGGACGCCGTCGGTGAGTGGCTGGAGAGCCATGGCATCGACGGCGGATGGGATATCGCGCCGACATTCGTCGAAGGCGGCATCGACACCGACTGGTTGGAGCGGATTTCCGCGGCCACCGACGATCTCGATGCATCGACAACGTTGGAGAAGGCGATCCGGTGGCTCAGTTATACCATCGAGGGCGAGCTGCTGATGAACCAGATTTCGGAAGCGAGCAAACGGATTTCGGCGTTGGTCGCCGACGCCAAACAGTATTCCCAGCTGGACCGCGCCCCGTTCCAGGTCGCCGATGTGCACGAACTGCTGCGCAGCACGCTGGTGATGTTCGCCGACCGGTTGGGCAAAGACACCGGCAAGGACACCAAAGCCATCACGGTGGTCAAGGAATTCGACCAATCGCTTCCCGAAATCCCTTGCTATCCAGGCGATCTCAACCAGGTTTGGACCAACATCATCGACAATGCGATCGCCGTGATGCGCGACGGGGGCGGCACCCTGACCGTCCGCACCGGCAGGGAAGGGGAAAAGATGGCCCGGGTCGAGATCTGCGACACCGGGCCCGGGATCCCCGACGACGTGCGCGGGCACATCTTCGAGCCGTTCTTCACCACCAAACCGTTCGGGGAAGGCACCGGCCTCGGGCTGGATCTGGCGTGGAACATCGTCGTCAAGAAACATCGAGGGGATCTGCGAGTGGAATCGGTGCCCGGCGATACGCGGTTCATCGTGCTGCTGCCGCTAAAGATCCCACCTGCCATGGATGTCGCCCTGCCGGAATAGCGGCACCGCAGCGCCGGTTGGAGACACCATGACCGATTCTGCTGCGAGTAAACCCAACCTAGGCCAAAACCTAGGCCGGTTCGGATCGTTCGGACGCGGTGTCACGCCCCAGCAAGCCAAAGAAATCGAGTCCCTGGGCTACGGGGCCGTCTGGGTGGGTGGTTCTCCGCCGGCCGAGCTGGCCTGGGTGGAGCCCATCCTCGAAGCGACGACCACATTGCAAGTGGCCACCGGCATCGTCAACATCTGGACGGCGGCCGCCAAGCCGGTGGCCGAATCGTTCCACCGGATCGACAAGGCCTTCCCGGGCCGCTTCCTGCTCGGCATCGGCGTCGGCCATCCAGAGGCCGTCAGCGAGTACCGCAAGCCTTACGACGCGCTGGCGGATTACCTGGACAAGCTCGACGATTACGGCGTGCCGGCCAACCGACGTGTGCTGGCGGCCTTGGGTCCTCGGGTGCTGAAGCTGTCTGCTCAACGCAGCGCCGGCGCACACCCGTACCTGACCACCCCTGAGCACACCGCGCAGGCCCGTGAATTGATCGGCCCGTCGGCGTTCTTGGCGCCCGAACACAAAGTGGTGCTGACCACCGACACCGAGAAGGCGCGTTCGGTGGGCCGCAGGGCGCTCGATATCTATTTCAATCTGACCAATTACCGCAGCAACTGGAAACGACTGGGCTTCTCCGACGGGGAAGTCACCCGACCGGGCAGCGACCGTCTGGTCGACGCGGTGGTGGCTTACGGCAGGCCCGAGGCGATCGCGGCACGGCTAAAAGCGCACCTCGACGCCGGCGCCGACCACGTCCCCGTGCAGGTCCTCACCAAGGATGAAAACCTGGTTTCGGCGCTGGCCGAACTGGCGGGGCCGCTTGGACTGAATCAGTCTTGAGGAAGCAGAGGGGATCTAGATGACTAAAGCCGTTTCACTCAAACCCGACTTGGGCCGGTTCGGCGTATGGCTGGGTAGCCGTTCCATCGCCCCCGAACTCGCAACCGGAATCGAATCGCTCGGTTACGGCGCTGCCTGGATCGGCGCATCACCAGACGCCGATCTGGCCTGGGCCGAGCCGGCGCTGGCACAGACCACGTCGCTGCAGCTGGCCACCGGGATCGTCAATATCTGGTCGGCACCGGCCCCGGCCGTCAGCGAGTCTTACCACCGTATCGAAAGCGCTTATCCGGGAAGGTTTTTGCTGGGCATCGGGGTCGGCCACCCCGAGCACACCCAGGAGTACCTCAAGCCCTACGACGCACTGGTCGGTTACCTCGACGAACTGGACGCCGCGGCGGTGCCGACCAGCCGTCGGGTACTCGCGGCGCTGGGCCCCAGGGTGTTGCGGCTCGCGGCGGAACGCAGCGCCGGCGCCCACCCGTATCTGACCACGCCCGAACACACGGCCAAGGCCCGCGAACTGGTCGGGAACTCGGTGTTCCTAGCGCCAGAGCACAAAGTGGTGCTCACCACCGACACCGAGAAGGCCCGCGCAGAAGGGCGCAAGGTCGTCGACTTCTATCTCGGGCTGAGCAACTATGTGAACAACTGGCTGCGATTGGGGTTCACCGAAGCCGACGTACGCAAGCCCGGCAGCGACAGGCTGATCGACGCGGTAGTGGCCTACGGCACGCCGGAGGCCATCGCTCAGCGCCTCAACGAGCACCTGGAAGCGGGCGCCGACCATGTGGCCATCCAGGTACTGGGCGGTGTGGACGAAGAGACGCTGCTGCCCACACTGAGCGAATTGGCCGGACCGCTGCGGCTAACTCCCGCAAGCTGACCAATCCGCTCGGTTAGGGTTTGACCATGCGGTTACTGGTCACCGGCGGCGCCGGCTTCATCGGCGCCAATTTCGTGCACAGCACCGTACGTGAGCATCCCGACGACACGGTGACGGTGCTCGACGCCCTGACCTACGCCGGCCGACGCGAATCACTGGCCGATGTCGACGATGACATTAGGCTGGTGGTGGGCGACATCACCGACACCGTGCTGGTTTCCCGGCTGGTCGCCGAGTCCGACGCGGTCGTGCATTTCGCCGCTGAAAGTCACGTGGACAACGCGCTGGACGACCCGGAACCGTTTCTGCGCACCAACGTGGTCGGGACGTTCACCATCCTGGAAGCGGTGCGACGCCACGGTGTGAGGCTGCACCACATCTCGACCGACGAGGTCTATGGCGACCTGGAACTCGACGACCCCAAGCGGTTCACCGAGTCGACGCCCTACAACCCGTCGAGTCCGTACTCGGCGACCAAAGCCGGCGCCGACATGCTGGTCCGGGCCTGGGTGCGGTCGTACGGGGTGCGCGCGACGATCTCCAATTGCTCCAACAACTACGGGCCGTATCAGCACATCGAGAAGTTCATCCCGCGCCAGATCACCAATGTGCTCACCGGCCGGCGGCCCAAGCTGTACGGCACCGGCGCCAACGTGCGCGACTGGATCCACGTCGACGACCACAACAGCGCGGTCCGCCGGATCCTCGAGAAGGGCCGGATCGGCCAGACCTACCTGATCAGCTCCGAGGGCGAGCGCGACAATCTGACCGTGTTGCGCACGCTGCTGCAGATGATGGGCCGCGATCCCGACGACTTCGACCATGTCACCGACAGGGTCGGTCACGACCTGCGGTACGCGATCGACCCGTCGTTGCTGTGTAACGAATTGTGCTGGGCGCCAAAGCATACCGACTTCGAGGAAGGT
>DATJBA010000319.1:0-7005 GCA_035515675.1 Mycobacterium sp. | reverse complement strand
CGGCACCCAACACCGCATCCTGCAACCCGGCGGCTGGAGCACCCGCAAAAACACCCACGGTGACACCGAGTGGATTCCACCCGCGCACCTCGACCGCGGCCAACCGAGAACCAACACCTTCTGGCATCCCGAGAAGCTGCTGCGCGACGAGGATGACGACGACGAGTGGTAACCGCCTGCGTTCAGCTACGGTCGCCGAGATGCTCCATTAAACAGGGGGAATCAGGCTGACCGTGGGCCACTGCCCGCAACGCCGAATGTTCAAAAACCTCCCGCCGAAGCGCCCGAAAACCCCTACGCGACGGGAACGACGATGAAGAAGACGACAGCTCCGGGGCGGCGTAACCAACTCCGGCCATACCGCCTCTAAATCTAAAGCAGCGTTGCCTGCTCGGGCTCCGGCCCCGCCGGCTCGATCAGCTCGGGCCCGTTGTTGCGCACGTTGTTGACCAAGGTCGACACTTCGCGCATGCGAATGCCGTGCACGTCGGGCGGGCGGGCCAGCAGCTCTTCGTCGACCGGGGCGTCCGGGTCCAGCCAGTGGTCCCAGTCGTGTTGGGGCACTACCAGTGGCATCCGATCATGGATCTGACCGAACTTTCCGGGCGCGTCGGTGGTGATGATCGTGCAACTCAGTAGCGGCGGGCCGTCTTTGGCCGGCTTCCACAGCGACCACAACCCGGCCATGAACAGCGGCTCGCCATCTTCGCGGTACATGAAGAACGGCGTCTTGCGGGATTTCTTACCGGCACTGGCGTCCGAATTGACGCGCCACTCGTAGTAGCCGTCCATCGGGACCAGGCAACGCCTGGACTTGGCGCTCGACCGGAAGGCCGGCGAGGTGGTGACCCTGTCCGCGCGGGCGTTGATCAGCTGCGGCCCCTTGTTCTCGGGGGCGCCCTCGGGACCGGCTTTGACCCACGGCGGAATCAATCCCCAGCGCATGAGCCGGACCCGCCGGGTCGGCTGGTCGTCGGGTTCGCTGTGGCGGGATACGACGGTCGCGATCGTGGCAGTGGGAGCCACGTTGTAATTGGGCGCCCCGGCACCAGGCGCGGCACCAGTCGTTTCGTCGATCGCCTTGATTTTCTCGGCCAGCAGGGCCGGATCCGTGGTGACCGCGAACCGTCCGCACATAGGTCCCATGGTGGCAGAACGCAGCGACAAGCAATGATGGACCGGTGAGTAGGTGGACGGCCCCCTGCACGACCACACCAGTGCACGCGACCGTGACCGTTCCGGGCTCGAAATCGCAGACCAACCGGGCACTGGTGCTGGCCGCACTAGCGGCCGCGCAGGGCCTGGGGCCCCCGGGCGGGCCCAGGGGAGGCACGTCGACCATCAGCGGCGCACTGCGCAGCCGGGATACCGACCTGATGATCGGGGCGCTGAGCACCCTGGGCTTGCGCGTCGACGGGGCCGGGTCGCAACTGACGGCAAGCGGCCGAATTGCACCCGGGCCCAACGCCCGAGTGGATTGCGGCTTGGCGGGCACGGTTTTGCGTTTCGTTCCCCCGCTGGCGGCGCTGGCCGATTCGGTGGTGGAGTTCGACGGCGACGAGCAAGCCCGGGCCCGGCCCATCGCGCCGCTGCTGGATGCGCTGCGCGGCGTCGGCGTCCGGATCGACGGCACCGGTCTTCCTTTCCGGGTCCACGGCACCGGATCGGTCGCCGGCGGCGCCGTGGCCATCGACGCCTCCGCGTCGTCGCAGTTCGTCTCCGGCCTGCTGTTGTCCGCAGCGTCGTTCACCGAAGGCCTTACCGTCCAGCACACCGGTTCGGCGCTGCCGTCGACGCCGCACATCGCGATGACGATAGTGATGCTGCGGCAGGCCGGAGTCGACGTCGACGACTCTGTGCCCAACCGCTGGCAGGTACGTGCCGGCGCGGTAGCGGCCCGGCACTGGGAAGTGGAACCCGATCTGACTAACGCTGTTCCGTTCCTGGCAGCGGCCGTGGTCAGCGGCGGAGCGGTGCGTATCACCGGCTGGCCGGCGACCAGCGTGCAACCCGTCGACCACATCCTTAGCGTCTTAGACAAAATGAATGCCGTTGTCACCCAGACTGATTCATTCCTCGAGGTGCGGGGGTCAGCGGATTACCACGGTTTCGACGTCGACCTGCATGCCGTCGGTGAGCTGACACCGTCGGTGGCGGCCCTGGCCGCGCTGGCAACCCCCGGATCGGTGTCACGGCTGAGCGGCATCGCCCATTTGCGTGGTCACGAGACGGATCGGCTCGCCGCGCTGAGCACCGAGATCAACCGCCTGGGCGGCAACTGCACCGAAACGCCCGACGGTCTGGTGGTCACCGCGACACCGCTGCGGCCCGGCACCTGGCGTGCGTATGCCGACCACCGGATGGCGATGGCCGGCGCGATCGTCGGGCTGCGGGTAGCCGGAGTCCAGGTGGACGACATCGGCGCCACCACCAAGACGCTGCCGGAGTTTCCGCAGCTGTGGGCACGCATGCTGGCCGACCGAGAGCCCAGCGTTTGAGGCCCGGCGACTACGACGAGTCCGACGTCAAGGTCCGCTCCGGCAGGGGCTCGCGACCGCGGACCAAGACCCGTCCCGAGCACGCCGACGCCGAGGCCGCCATGGTGGTCAGCGTCGACCGCGGCCGCTGGGGGTGTGTGCTGGGCGGTGACCCCGATCGCCGAGTCACGGCCATGCGGGCGCGCGAGCTGGGCCGCACCTCGATTGTCGTCGGCGACGATGTCGACCTGGTCGGCGATCTGTCCGGGCGGCCGGACACCCTGGTCCGTATCGTGCGCCGTGGGCCGCGGCGAACGGTGTTGCGGCGCACCGCCGATGACACCGATCCCACCGAACGAGTGGTGGTTGCCAACGCCGACCAGCTGCTGATCGTGGTGGCGATGGCCGACCCGCCGCCGCGCACCGGTCTGGTCGACCGGGCGCTCATCGCTGCCTACGCCGGCGGACTGACGCCGATTCTGTGCCTGACCAAGACGGACCTCGCCCCGCCGGAGCCGTTCGTGGAGCAATTCGTCGACCTGGACTTGACGGTGGTCGCCGCGGGCCGCGACGATCCCCTGCTGGCGGTGGCGGACTTGCTCGCCGGCAAGATTACCGTGCTGCTCGGGCATTCCGGGGTCGGCAAGTCGACGTTGGTGAATCGTCTTGTGCCCGAAGCTGATCGGGCTGTCGGCGAGGTGACCGAGATCGGCAGGGGCAGGCACACCTCGAGCCAGTCGGTGGCGCTTCCGCTGAAAACGAACGGCCAAGGTTCCGGCTGGGTGATCGACACCCCGGGGATCCGCTCGTTCGGGTTGGCCCACATCCTGCCCGACGACGTGCTGATGGCTTTATCGGATTTGGCCGAGGCGACCAAAGACTGCCCGCGCGGCTGCGGACACATGGGACCGCCGGCCGACCCCGAATGCGCGCTGGACACTCTGTCCGGACCTGCTGTTCGCCGCGTCGCTGCGGCCCGACGGCTGTTGGCAGTGCTCAACCAGACCTGACCAACCGCATGCCGAGTCCGTCGGGTGGCACCAGATGCCCTTCTGCACAGCGGATTTCGACGCCTGCCTCGGCCCCGCAACCCTGATGGATGAGCCGCAGGCGGTTGCGACCAGGCAGGTGGCGTCGGCCCCACTGGAACATCGCCCAGACCACCGGCATGAAATCGACGCCAGCCTCGGTGAGCACGTACTCGTCACGGCTGCGCTGCCCGGGCTCACGGTAGGGCCGCCGCGTGAGTAGCCCGAGGTCGACCAGTTCGGCCAGCCGCGCCGACGTGGCAGCTTTCGTGATACCCACCCGACGGGCGAAGTCCTCGAACCGGGTGGTGCCGTAGTACGCCTCGCGCATGATGAGCATTGCGGATTTGGTGCCGAGCACCGCCATGGTCTTCTCTATTGCGCACTCGCCGACCGCCGGCCATCTATCGCGGTCGGCCAGCACCCCCTGCAGGAATGTCACGTAAATCACCTCTCATCTGGGTTGATTCCAATATACCTAGGTGCTTGCCTGGATATAGCTGGCCATACTTAGGACTCGAGGAGGAGCCATGACTCAGGGCCGCGACGCCGGTCAGGACGTTTCGGCGTTCGAAGACTTCGAGATCGTCCCTCGTCTGTCGTCAGGGGACTCTCCCGTTTGGCAAGCTATCGGAAAGTAGATAGACGCAGAGGTAACGCTGATGGGTCGTGTTGCGGTGATCGGGGAAGCTAGCCGGGAGTTGGGCGGGCCAAGTGATTGACGTCGTCATCGCGGGGGCCGGTCCGGACGGGTTGATGCTGGCCTGCGAACTGGGATTGGCCGGGATCCGGCCGGTGGTCTTGGACCCGATGCCCGGCCCCAACCCCCAGCCGCGGGTCAATCGCATTGTGGGCCAAGCGGCTCGGATTCTTGATCACCGAGGTCTGTACAACGCGCTCGCCGGGACGGTGGAACCGCCAAAACCCGCTCCGCGCTCAATGTTCGCGGGCTTTCCATTGGACCTCGCGGCGGTGCCGGAGTCCCAACTGTTCGTAATCCCTGTTCAACAGCGGGGGCTTGTTCAGCTGCTTGCCAAGCGGGCCGACGAATACGAGGCAGACATTCGTTGGGGTCACGCCCTGTCCGGTTTCGATCAGCACGAAGACGACGTCACGGTACACGTCGCCGGCCCCGACGGCGCCTACGACCTGACGGCCAAATACCTCGTCGGCGCCGACGGTGGCACCAGCAAAACACGCCACCTCGCCGGCATCGAGTTCCCTGGGATGTCGTCATATGACCTGGTCGTCCGGATCGGGTTTAACGTACTGCCGCCGGACGAATGGGTCGAACCGGTCAGCGGGGCGCCCGACGTACCCGGGTCCGGTCACCTCCCAGCCCAGCGGTTCCATCGAACTGACCGAGGCGTTTTCGCGTTCGGTGCGATGGGGAGCCGCGTGGCGGTGATGACGTACGAACTGGACAGTTCGGCCCGTGAACAGCCCAGCGACGACAGAGCCGATGAGCCGCCCATGAGCCTGCTCGAGTTGCAGGCTAGTGCCGAGCGTGTGCTTGGCGCGGGCGTGCCGCTGCGGCCCACATCGCCTGACGCGCCACTTGATCTGCGTCGGTTGTCCGGCATCAACTCGAGGATCGCGTCCCGGTACCAGGTCGGCAGGGTGGCATTGGTCGGCGATGCCGCGCACGTCCACTCGCCAATTGGTGGACCGGGTCTCAACCTGGGTTTGCAGGACGCGGTGAACCTTGGCTGGAAGCTTGCGGCGGTTCTACGTGGGCGCGTGGAGCCCGCGCTGCTCGCCACCTATGAGACCGAGCGCCGGCCCGCCGCCGAGCGGCTCATCATGCACAGCCGGGCCCAGTTGGCTCTCTTCCGACCGGGTCCTGAAGTCACGGCGCTGCGCGAACTCTTCTCCGAACTGCTCGCCGATCCCGATAATGTTCGTCGAATCAGTGACCTGCTCTCGGGGGCTGACAACCGCTACACCGTGGGCGCCGATGCGCATCCGCTCGTTGGACGCTGGGTGCCCGACTTCGCCGTAACCAACGACAGCGGAACAAGGCGTGTTGCAGAGCTTGCCCGCGACGGCCGGCCGCTGCTTGTTGATCTCACCGACCGTAGCGAGGTCGCACCCGCATTGACCGATGTCTGCGACCAGCTCACCGTCGCTGCCGGACGGCCGGTCGGTGCGGTGGCCGCCACGGCTGTGCTGGTGCGTCCCGATGGTTATGTGGCGTGGGCGTCGTCGCAGGCCCTGCCCGACCCCGACGAATTGCGTGAACTGCGTGGCGTGCTCACGCATTGGTTAGGTATCTAGACGCTGTTGGACGAACACTTCAGCGCCCCTGAGCCGACACTGGCCTGGGCGCATAAAACCGGGGCGGACCTGGCCAAGACCAACGTCAACGGAAGCGCGATAGCGATCGGCCACCCCCTGGGCGCCAGCGGTGCTTCGCAGCCTAAGACCAGCAGGACTCATTCAATTCGTTCGACCCATTGAGCGCGAGATGGCCCCGGCTCGAACGGCTCGCTGAAGTACTGCGTCTCGCGGACCACTTCCCCACCCTCGAATTCCATGATGCTGACCACATAAAACGGTTGCCCGTCGTATGTCAGGACGAGTTCGCTGATCCAAAGATCGCCGCCGCCAAGCATGCGCCGCACGGTGAAACGTTTCGTGCTCGGCTGGGCGACGCGCGACGCCTCAATGTTGGCTCGGCCTCGGATTCGCTCGCCGGATTGCGGATACTCGAGAACTGCATTAGCTCGGTAGATTTGGTGCTCCGTCGCAAAGTCGTTGGCGTCAGAGGCCGCCCAGTGGCGCCGCAGGGCGACCCGCACGTCGTCATCACCCATGACCGTCTTTCCTCCCAGTGGATGCATCAACGTTCCGCCATTGGGCGAGACCCTGACGCACATGTCGATCCCGCACCATAACCCGCTCAGAATCGGCTTGCATTGCCAGCGCGGTGGGAGAACACCGTGGCTCGCGCTGTTGTCGGTAACCGGGCGGCCCAGCGCATGCACGCAAGCGGTGAACCGGCTAGCTTGAATGTCAGTCGTGCGACTATCTATCGCGTGTTCGCTGAGTGGGTGGCCGTCAGGGAACCGTCACATTTCCGCAAGCTATCCGGACGGTAGATGCAGACGGAGGTAACGCCGATGGATCGTGTTGCGGTGATCACCGGAGCCAGTCGGGGAATCGGCGCCGCAACCGCATCAGTCCTCGCCGAGCGCGGATTTCGGGTGGTTGTCAACTACCGCTCCAGTGCCGAGGCAGCGGACGAGGTGGTCCGGGCCGTGACCGCGGCCGGTGGTGAGGCCGTGGCGATTCGCGCCGATGTCACCGTACCCGGCGATGTCGCCGCGATGGTCGACGAAACCACCGAAAAGTGGGGCCGGGTCGACGTGCTCGTGCACAACGCGTTGATCCCTTACGATGTCACCTCGTTTGCCGATCTGAGTTGGGAGCAGCTGGGTGGCAAGCTGGACCGGGAGCTGCACGCCGCCTTCCTGCTGACCAAAGCTGTTGTGCCGGGG
>DATJBA010000318.1:0-5029 GCA_035515675.1 Mycobacterium sp. | reverse complement strand
GCATCGCGGCCTACAACACGACCCGATCCCTGGCCCGCGCGATCGTCACCGACACCGGTTATGCGCGCGCCGACGACGACGCCCACACTCTCATCCGCACTGCGCTTGCAAGCTCCGGCGACATCATCCCCGATCATCGCGCCCTGCATATCCGGCTCGACCCGCTGCCCACACCACGGCAGACCGCCGCCATCGCCGAACTCTGCCATGTCCTCAACGCCACCGACAGCGTCTACCCGGGCACCACGCTCACCCTGCGCTACAGCATGAAATCCCACCCAGCACCGCACACCAATTAGTGCGCTATGTCTGGAGTCCTGAGGTTCCGGTCAAGATTTTCGACTGTTCGCCCGTTTTTCTCGGACGGTGGTAACGGGGAAATATCTTAAGGTGATTACTGCGTCTGGGTTTCGTCAAGACTCCTGGCCCCACTAATCGTCACACACATGCGTCAGCGGCCGACATCGCCGGCGCTCATGGTGGGTTGTACACCGCAAGTGCCTGGCGTTTCTGTACGTGGTCAGTACGGTCAGAATGTAACCTTCGAGATACACGACACCGAATGGCTGGTGAGCTTTGTATCCGACGCAGGAATTCGTCGAGCTGGGCGAGTTCGTCCGCGATCTTGATCCCGCGGTCGAAGTGGTCAGCTTCGGTGACCCCGACGTCGCGATCTATGACCCGCGCTCACTTATTGGGCAGATCGCGTTCTCCCGTGCCGTTCTCACGCTCACCAATGCCGATGACCCCGACTGCACCATCATCGCCGGATACATCGACTTCGTCTTGGTCAACCCCGACGATCCCGACCTCGATGACGCGATATCGCTGGCACTGCAGGAACTGCACTACCCGACAGCTGCGCAGTATTGGGCCGAATTCTTCGAAAGCCGAGGAGTGCCCGCTACCGTGCGCCGAAAGCTGGGCCGGCACAAGATCGACGGCTTGGCGATAGTGCTTAATGTTTTTGTCGACCCGTGCGTTCGGGGTCACAAACTGGCACCGTGGCTGCTTGCTCACCTGCTGCCGCCGCCTGCGCCAGGCGCACAGTTCGCCATCCTCAGCCACCTCGACGCTGCCGCGCTGCAGCCGCCCGAAGTGGTCGCCACCAACCCGGACGGGATTGGCCACCTCGTCGACTACTGGCAGCGCGAAACACACCTTCGACTCGTGGGGGAGGACCTCCTGGGCGCAGTCAACACACCAGGCAACGCCGCCGCGACATTGGACAAAGCTCACCAACGCGAAGACACCTACATCAAAATCGTCCCGGCCGGTCTGCGGGCCAGATCAGCTGCCGATGACGACACACTTTTTCCGCTGCGCGACGGCCGTGTAGACGAGCAACCCGCCGCCGGCCCACCAGAATATCTCCTCGCCTGCGCCGCCGAAGCCGCCGTTGTTGCCGGCACCGCCGACGAGTACGAGGATGACGACGTCGACGCGCGGGTCGTCACGGTGCTCAGCTTCACCACCTTCACCGGCGAAGGTGGCTCAGCCGAACTGTTCGCCCGGGCCGCCGAATACCTCGAGACCCATCCTGAGCTGCTCGTCATAGGCACCAACTGGCACTCGCGCCTCTGCAACGAAGCCGGCGAGCATCTCACTTTAGACATCACAGTCCGCCTGACGTGAGGTCCGCGTCCAGCCGGGCGTAAATACCCGACGATTAAAACGGCTGCCGCAGGGCGCATTACATGTGACGGCCTATACCAGCGAGCGTGTGCGTGCTGAATTGCGTTTGCATCGCAAGGGTTAAGCAGTACGCAGGAGTCTAGCTGGCATAATAGCTATTATTTTGCTTTGCCTGACCGTGCCGCTGGCTCGATCAGTCCGTAGAGCGGATTTTGTGCGGCGGCGGCTTTCGTCTCTGATCCGGCGCTGATGACATAGCGCTGCGAGGTCGCCAGAGATTCATGGCCGAGCAGTTTCATCAAGCTGTAGACGCTGATGTTGGTGTTGGCCAGTTCGGTGGCATAGGTGTGTCGCAGGGCGTGCACGAGTGCGCCGGGGGCGCGGTGGGCGTCCGGGCCGGCCAATTTGAAGGCGCGCAAGATGCGATATTGCAAGGCTCCGCGGGTGATTCGGTAGCCGTCGTTGCCGACGAACAAAGGTGCGCTGGCCGGCAAGCGCTGGAGTGCGTCCGTGTCGGCGGCACGGCCTCGGCGCGTTTGCGGGAACCGCAGTACTCGAGTCGCGAGGTAGGTACTGAGCACGTCAAACAGGCCGGCCTCGATGGGCAACGGGCGGTCTTTGTTGCCCTTGCCGCGAACGTGCAGGACTGCGCCGCCGTCGTCGGTGGCGCGCAGATCTCCGATGTTGGCGCCGCGCAGCTCCTGGGCGCGCAGGCCGGCCAGCAGTGCGGTCAACACGATCGCCCGGTCGCGCTCGGGCCAGTCGGTTCTCCGTTTGTTCGACGCTGGGGCGTCGATGGCAGCAAGCAGGGCCTGGGCGGCCGTCGGGGGAAGTGATCTGGGCAGCGTTTTGGCCGGTTTGGGACGTCCGACGACGTCCATCGGGTTGGCTCGCAGGAGATCGGCGGTGAACAGGTAGCTGCACAGCGTGTTCCATGTTGACCAGCAGCGGCGGATGGAGGCAGCTGCGTGCGAGTCGGCATAGGCCGCGAACGCCTGGCGCATGGTGTCTTTGGTGATGCTGCGCGGCGTTAGTGCCCGGATTCTATCTGGGTCGCCGACGACGAGGGCGGCGATCGCGTCGAAGTCGTGCCGGTATGCCTCCAGGGTGTGCAGGGAAGGCTTTCTGGTTGCGCGGTCGGTGAGAAAGGCGCGGAACCATGCTGGGCGTTCGGCATCTGTGCGCGGCGTCCGGGAGGGTGGGCTGGTCGCGGCCATAATTCATGCATAATACCAATTATGCATGAAAACAGCTAATGTGTGTGTGGCATGTGCGCGGTTGCCCATCAGTATTCGGCGGCCGATAAGGCTGTAACACAACGTGATTCGCCTGTCTTAAAGTGCCGATAAGGATTGGCGCGCCGGGCCGACCGGTACCCACGCTCAGCACGAGTATTGTTGACGGGCCGTAGATCGCGTAGCCGGCACACACCTGCTTGCAGCCGGGCTGCAGGTAATCTTCCGGTTTCGGGTCTGTCCCGGGGTTCGGTGCCCGCAGTATGGAGAAGATGCTGCCGACGGACAGGTTGACGTCGATATCCGACGAGCCGTCGAGGGGATTGAAGGCCAGCAGATACTTCCCGCGCGGGTACTGCGCGGGCAGCCGGTAGGGCTGCTCGAGTTCCTCCGACACCATTCCGGCGACGCGCCCACCCCATTCTGTGGCACGCAGGAAGTGTTCGTTCGAAATGACGTCGAGCTTCTGCTGGACTTCGCCCTGCACGTTCGTGTGGTCCGCGGAGCCGAGCACCCCGCCGAGTGCCCCGAGTGCCACCCGATTCGCGATCGCCTTACACGCCAACGCGATATCAAGTATCAGCCCGTTGAGATCCCCACTCGCGTTCGGGTGACGCCGCCGCTCCTCGATGAGGAACTGGACGAGCGTCGTGTGATCGGCGAACATTGCTTACACCTCGTTTAAGTGATGTTGGGTCGGGCGTTGGCTGCTGCGGCGACTGTTCGACTGGCGGCCAGTGGGCGACACGCTGGTGTCGGCCGTTGTCACAGCTACCCAGGGTCGGCGCGTGAGTGACCCGCGCCCTCCCTCGCCGGGGTGGAAGTGCGTCGGTGGCTCCGACCTCGTGGGGAATCGGTGTGGTTCTCTTGCCACCCGAGTTCGCGATGTGCCATTAAATGGCATTGTCAAGTTAAGTGAAATAGGCGCGGCCACTAATCACATCTGCCTCATGCGTCACGCCTGAACTGGGGTTTCACGAGAGCGGATCGCCTCAAATCCGGGTCTGATCGCTTAACTTGACAATGCCCGTTCCCGCATTGGCAGTGACCGATGGGCAGCGCCAGGTGTTGGAGTCGTTGGCCCGGTCGCAGTCTGGGGCGCATCGGGAAGTGGTGCGGGCCAAGGCCTTGCTGATGGCTGCTGACGGCGCGGCGAACGCGACGATCGCTGCCACATTGTCGGTGTCGCGGGCCAGCGTGGCGAACTGGCGCACCCGGTTCGGCGAGGACGGTCTGGTCAAGTTCGGGCAGGTCCGGAAGGGGCGAGGTCGCAAGCCCTCGATCCCGGACGCCACGGTCGAGAAGATCGTGACGCTCACCAAGGAATGCCGCCCGCAGGGCCAGACGCATTGGAGCACAAGGACGATGGCCGCGGTTGCCGGGGTCTCGAAAAGCAGTGTGCAGCGGGTATGGAAGGAGTTGGGCCTCAAACCGCACCGGGTCGACACGTTCAACGTGTCCAACGACCCCAAGTTCGAGGAAAAGGTCTATGACATCGTCGGACTCTACCTTGATCCGCCCGAGGCCGCGGTGGTGCTCTGCGTCGACAAGAAATCCCAGATCTAGGCGCTGGCGCGCAGCCAGCCAGCCTTCCCGATGATGCCGGGCATGCCCGAAAAACGCACTCACGACGGCATTGTCAAGTTAAGCGATCAGACCCGGATTTGAGGCGATCCGCTCTCGTGAAACCCCAGTTCAGGCGTGACGCATGAGGCAGATGTGATTAGTGGCCGCGCCTATTTCACTTAACTTGACAATGCCCGGGAACGGGTTTGCTCATGCCCGAAATCATATCAATCTACTGCTGATTATTTGCGGGACACCCCACTAGGACATCGTTCGGCGTGGATCTCACTGCCACGGATCGCGTCGGGTGACAGAACGATCAGTAAGCCATTCCGTCGCACGAGCGGTTTCGGCCGGACCGGTCGGTCTTGTTTCGACCGGCATCGTCAAGTTATTTGAGAATACTTGTGGTGCAGTAGATGTGAGTGGATTAGGTTGCGGAACTTACTGACTGACGGCGTCTTTCATGCCGCTGCAGCGGCTGTGATTTCGTGCCAGACCGCGAACCGATCGCGCATCTCGGTTCGCCACTGGGATGCGCTGATCAGATGACGACGGGGCCGAAAGTGCCCTCGGATGTTTCCGAACGCAAA
>DATJBA010000317.1:0-7765 GCA_035515675.1 Mycobacterium sp. | reverse complement strand
CTACCGCTTACAAGGCGGTTGCTCTACCACTGAGCTACGGAGGCGCGCCGCCAACGGTATCAGCGCCCCCGCTTCGGCTTACCTGCCAGCACCTGCGCGTAGGTGGCCATCGCGTCCACCATGGCATCGTCCTGGGAGTGCGCGTAGGTGCGCTGGGTGAAGGCTGGATCGGTGTGCCCGAGCAGCTTCGCGATCACGGCGATCGGCACCGAGTTGAGGTGCATCAGCGTGCCGGCGGTGTGCCGCGCGTCGTGCAGCCGAACGTGCGGCAACCCCGCAGTGCGCAGTGCGCGGGACCAGAACCCGTCCAACGAGGTCGGGTAGTACGGCTCGCCGAACTCGCTGTGTACCACGTAACCCCCGCCGCGCCATAGCGTTCCCGCGGCCAGCTGCTCCTCCCACGACCGCACCCTCGCGCGCTTCAGAATCGGCAGTAGCGTCGCCGGGATCGGCAGCACCCGAACCGACTCCGCGGTCTTTGGCGCTCCTTCCACCGCGCCGTCCGCGCTGTGCAGCCGCTGCGTGTCGATCGTGATGGTCGGGGCGTCGCTGTCGAGGTCGGCGTTCTCCCATCGCAACCCGGCCAGCTCGCCGCGCCGCAACCCTGCCTGTAGGGCCAAGTGGTGCAGGTGCTCCAGCCGATCTGATTCCAGCGACGCGAACAGGGTCCGCATCTGCTCGACCGTCAGCGTGGTGTGCGCGTACTTTTCCGCGGGCGGCGGCTTCACCAGCGCGGGAATGTTTCGGGGCACGGTGCCGTCGAGCACCAGGCGCGCGTATACGGCGCGCAACCGTGCCAGCATCGGTTTGATTGTCGTGGCCTTCCACGGCTCGGTCTCGGTGGCGACTGCCTGGCGCAGTTTCAGCGGTTTGCGCCACTGTCCCGACGGCACACCACCGGCCTGCAAACCCCGCACCAGCCGCTCGATGTCGGCACGCGTGATCTTCTGTACAGGCCGGTCGCCGAGCACCGTCACCGCCGGCCGCAGCACGTGGGTGTACGCGCTGCGGGTGTTGGCGCGTACATGCAGCGCGTCCAAGTACTGCTCACACGCCTGTTGCAGGGTCAGCTCGGTCGGTGTGATCTGCGTGCCACGGGCACGGTCACCGCGTTCCTCGGCGTAGGCGTCGATCGCGTCTTGCAGACGCTCGAACCGGCGCCGCTGCTGGCGCCTCTTGCCGGCGGGGTCGCCGACCTCGATCCGCACCTCATAGCGCTTCCCGCGCGCCGTCTCGACGAGCTTCACATAGTCGGGGATTCGCGCCACAAGACGTCACTCTACGAGGCATTTGCCGGGTTTGCGTGTCACTGTGTGTCAACTTCGCCGGATTCGGGCTTCAAATATGGCTTCTACCTGTATGTTTTCGATCTGCGCACTCGCCTTGTAAGCGAGCGGCCGTCAGTTCAATCCTGACAGGAGGCTCTGACTTTTTTTGCAGGTCATCAGAGCGTTATTCGACTGCCTTCAGACCGCCTAGCGCGTACGAGATTCGGTCAGGGGAGCGATGTCGAAGCTGGACGACGCCGACTCCACCGCCGAGGAACGTGAAGTCGCTGGCGGACACCGACTTCGCCATCCACCGCGAGCTCGTGACGAAGGCCGCCGAGCTGCAGGGACTGAAGCTGCCGCGCCCAAAGGGCAAGGGCTACGTCCAGCTGGCCGACAACAAGTTCAAGCAGGGCGGCGGCCGGACGACCAGCCCAAGCCGGACCCGGTGATCAACGGCCCCGCAGCCAAGCCGGTGCTGGAGAAGAAGGGCAACGACCTCGACGACACCATTCCCAACACTGGTGTCAACATCGGCGGGACGGGAAGGACCACGGTCCTCTGCTGAACGGGAAGCCGAACCCGCTGGCAGTGCCGGAGAACACCCGCGCCATTCCCACCGGCACCGGCGAAGGGGCCAACGGCTCGCAGTACGGCTTCTACAGCACGCCGAGCAAGAGCCCAGCGCCCGAGGGCGACAAGAACCCGTTCGTGACCTCGCCCTCGACAGATCGTCGATCTGCACGACGCCACCAAGGTCATCGGCCAGGCCCCGGTCGCCCAGGCCAGCGGCGCCTACGACCCGAAAACCAACCGCACGTACGTCGTCGGCAATCCCGGCGACGGCAAGGGGACCGGCCGCGAGCTGTACATGTCCGCCCCCGTTGACCCGGCGCACCCGAACGCCTGGGCGCAGCAGCCGTGGACGAAGGTCGGTAACGTCATGGAGGGCGATCGCGAGAACCAACTGGTGCGGCTGCAGGGCGGCGGGTTCTGCGCAGCCCCGGAAAACCGGCTCCCGGCGCCAAGCTTACGAACGGGCTCACCTGCGCCAAGTACAACCGGCCTGACCGAGCGGCCGAACCGATTTTCCCGCATCCGCGGCGTCCCGCAGGGACCCGGAAGCTTACGAGCGACACCACTAAGTCAGACGCAAACCATCAGGTATTGCGGTCGACCGAAAGATGTTTGTGAAACGCTACTTCCCACCACAGATAGGTCGCGTTATCAGTACGCTTATTTTCCTCGACGATCGCCGGGTGATCGCCGTGATGAGTCGAGGGAGATGGGCCATGTCGTTTGTAGGCGTAGTGCCCGACATTGTGGCCCAGGCGGCCGGAGAATTGGAGAGCCTTGGCTCGACACTAAGCGCGGCCAATGCGGCGGCGGCGGCGGCGACCACGCGGGTGGTTGCGCCGGGCCTTGATGAGGTTTCAGCGGTCATCACGGCAGTGTTCAACCAGCAGGGCCTGTCATATCAGGCGCTCAGCGCCCAGGCGGCGACGTTTCATAGCCAGTTCGCGAACTTGTTGAACGCTGGCACGGTTTCGTATAACAGCACCGAGATCGCCAACGCGCGTGCCGCCGCTGCGTTCGGCAGCGGCTCCGGTGGCATCGCCCAGTCCGTCGGGGGCGACATCCTGTCCGAGCTGGTCGGCAGCATACCGGGTGTGCAGGAGGCTGAACTCGCCATTGATGTGGCAGGGCCCGCGGTCGTCGCGCTGCCCGTGCTCGAACACCAGACAGCGTTTGTCAGCGCTCTGCAGACGGGAAACCTGGGGGCGGCAACGGCCGCACTCAGCAATCCCGCCGTCGAACAAGCCTTCCTCTACGGCCAAGACACGGTATCCGTACCGCTGCCGGGGTCGGTATCGGGCGTGCAGTCAGTGACGCTCAACATTCCCTTTGGCGGTGTCCTCGCTCCTAACCAGCCCATCACGGTGACCGAGACGACTGCTGGGAACCCGCCAATTACCGTCCCGATCCCGGGTACGGAGGTCGGCGGCATCATTGCCGGCGGGCCGGCCTTCGGGCCCTCACTGCTCCTCCTCTTCTTGTAGTCACCCACGGACACGGCGCTCGGCATCCGCGGACATGCTGGCGTTCGGCCTGCATCGTCGCCCGGGCTATGGTCTGATTGCCCGGCTCCTCACCGGGCCGTGCGGCCTGCATCTTCGCCCGAGCTAGGCTCGGCTCGGCGACGTGCTGCCTGGCAGTGCAGCCCTAGTGGGCAGCGACCTGTCCACACAGATCCTCACCAACTCCGAGATCTCGCAGAAGCTCATGTGAGCTGGTGCCGCTGATCTATAACCGGCTGAAGGCCACACAGCGTAGACGTACCGATGACCGCCGAGGGGTTACGCTGGCTCGGGCGGTACGTGCTTCTCGGCGCGGTCGAGTGCACGCATCAACAAGCTCGCCGTAGCGAGCATCTCCATCGCCTCTTGCTCGTCCGTCTGCGGGTGCGCCCCGTGAGCCCGTGGGTTCCTCAGACCCTGTGTAGTTCCCATGAATAGGAACTTGAAGCCCTCCGCTTCATCAGCTTTTTGCCTGTCGTTGGTGTTGTCATGCGCGATATCCAAGCTCCTCAAGTACGGCATCGAAACTGCTCGATTAACCGTTGATGCCAGAGTCGATCTGGTCATGCATCTCCCATGGGGCACAGCAGAGACCATCCAAGTAAAGGCAAACAACCGCGCCGGCCGAAGCGGCAGAAAGGGCAAGCGCTCTCTTGGCTACCGTTTTGATCATTTCGGTACCACGCACTGGCTCGCCTGTGTCGACCTCTCCACCGACAGCCCCTGGTTGTTCACCCATGGATGAGGCGTGCAAGCTCGCGCAGCAGCACAAACTTCACAACCGATAAGCGCCAGCTGTAGTGGTACACCGACGAGTCGGTACGACTACCGGCGCGGCGACAGAGCGACATGGAAGAGTATCGACTAGAGACGGTGGTCGAGACCGTGCTCTTGGCCTAACTTCGTTGGACAGCATTTGCGCAAACTCGATTGAGCGGCCACTTCAACCCTCCAGGAACGACGTGCGCAATCTGAGGTCATGGCGTGCGCTGCTGGGTGTCGAACCGGCGCACGGTGATCGAGGACATCGAACTCGAGCGGCGCGGCACACCGGGCACGGGATGTACGGGATGTAGACTGCGCACAATTGTCAGTGAGCTCGAAGGGAGACGCGCAGATGGCAGCAAACAAGCCGCCCTCCGACAAGCCCGCCGTTCGCAAGGTGAGCGTGCCCAAGCGGAGCGCGGCCAATCGCAAGCCAGTGCATGATGCGATCGCAAAGCGCGCCCATGAGATCTACGAGGCCCAGGGCGGCGGGAACCCCGACTCCCACTGGCTGCAGGCCGAGCGCGAGCTCGCAGAGAAGAAGTAGCTAATAGCTATAGCCCGCCAACCGGTGTCTGACCCAGTGCGGTGAGCACGTCGCCGGAGGCGTTGTTCATGCCCGGTAGCCGCTAAGGCGCGCGCCGTCAGCTACGTAGATCTGCTCGATCATCACCGCCACCGCCACGACACCCGGCGGCAAGCTCGCCCCACGGTGGGCCTGACATCGAAGTACGGATACGTGGCGAATTCGTTCGGGCGCACATGGCAGGTATCCATCGTCGACTGCAGCGGGCCGATCCCGTATCGACCTCCGCCCGGACCCCGTGCAAACGTGCATGGACACGCTGGGCAACGACATGGATCGCCATCACCGCATCCCCGGGTCTGCGGTCAGCCTCCGTCCTCGCCGATTGCACGCGCCGGATCGACTCCTGCAGCTCTGACAGCATCAGCGCTACGGCCGCTCCACTTTGCTGGCACGGTCCGGCCGGCATGGGTGACAGCTTCATCGCCGCGCCCCATCATCGGCATACCAGGTGCAATCGGTGGGGAAGGCGACGCTGGATAGCCCGCATGTGTGCCCCAGGCTGTACGGCCATCGCCGAGGAGTCCGGCAATGCCAGCCCTTAACTCCTCGACCTAGCTAGCGATCCCAAAAGCTCACGGCAGCGACGATAATGCCAGCCGCCGCGCCCACGCCAGGCCACAGCCGAACCCGGCCCGAGGCGCGTCGCGAGCCCGCACCGCAACGACCGCGGACGCGGTTCCTGCAGTCCACTTTGTGGCACGCGGATACGATATATGGCATGGTTAGGCCGTGGATGCCACATTGGTGTTGGGCCGGCAAGGTCGGCTGGTGATCCCGGCGCACATCCGGACTGCGTTGGGCCTGGCTCCCGGTGATCGCTTACACCTGCAGGTGACCGGTCGGCGGCTGGTGCTCGAACGGCCACAGGACGCCGTGGCTGAGCTACGGGCCCTAGGAGCCAAACTTCCCAAGGACCGCTCACTTGTCGAGGAGTTGCTTGCCGAGCGGCGTCTAGCCGCTGAGGCCGAGTGACCGTCCTGGATGCGTCTGCGGTGCTGGCTCTGGTTCACGACGAGCCCGGCGCCGACCTCGTCGCAACCGAACTACATTCTGCGTCCCTGGGTGCAGCGAACCTGGCGGAAGTCATTGGCAAGCTGGTTGACGCCGATCTCGATGTCAGCCGGGTCCGTGAATTGCTCGCCGCCGCCGGTGTCACGATCGAGCCGTTGACCGAAGCCGACGCCGAACTGGCCGGGGCAATGCGGTCCCTGGCCGGCGGGCGTGGGTTGTCGTTGGGTGATCGCTGCTGCCTCGCCTTGACGGTGCGCAGCACGCCCGCCGAGGTACTGACCGCCGATCGCGCGTGGTCGAAGCTCGACCTGCCCATCCGGGTGCGCCTGCTGCGGTAAAGGAGCACGGTGCGTCGCAATGGCCAGCAATCCTGCACCGTTCGATGATGAGACGGCACGGCGCGAACGAATCGGATCGGTGTTGTTGTTGGCTCCAGCTCTGCCGAAGCATATGCGCTGGTCAGAGCGTTTTCTAGCCCGCGTCAGCGGCCGTCTGGCCCGCCCGTGGCCACATTTTGGGCCACAGACTCCAGATCGGAGTCGAACAGATCGGCGTAGACGTCTAGCGTCATCGCTGCGCTGGCGTGCCCGAGCATCCGCTGCACCACCTTCAGGTTCGCCCCGGCGCCTGGCGCGCTGTGAGGGCCGTCCCAGGGAAATCCCAGGACGGCTCCCCATAGGAATCAATGCGCTCCGCTAAGGGGTGCTGCTAGGGGCACTGCTAGGGGCACTCTCGGTCGAGAGCGCTTGGGGGCAGTACGCGTTGGCTGCGATTACCGTGAACTTGGCGGCTTTGTCCTCGCTTAGTGCGGAGTTCTTCGATTGGATCGTCTTGACGACATCCGCAATCTGCGTGCCCTGACTCACGGCTTGGCACACATATTTGCCTGCCGCTATTGCCCTATCCGGGTCGGGAAAGGTGAAGTCGGCCGCTTGCAGTGAGGCGATGAATGCGTCGTCGGTGCTATCGGCGTGCGCGGGCACGGCCATGCCGATGATGGCGGCAAGGCTCGTCAGGCTCAGGAGTAGCTTCATAGCTCACTGATCGTCGCAGAGTGGCGATCAGCCCGCATCTTGGGAGACCGGCAGCCGCCCCCCGAGAAGCCGACACCGCGAGCCATCTGATGGACTCCCGCAAGCACTCGAACAGCAACAAGCACTCGAACAGCAAGAAGACCCCGCAGCGCGTCAAGTGCCCGTGCTGCGGTCCAATTTCCCAACGACCGCCGGGTCGAACGCCACTGCGAGCCCACTATGTCGACGTCGCGCCACCGGCACACGCGAGCCGGGCGACGATGACCTCACACGCCACAAACTCGGGTGGCTCTGACGCGATCGGGTGGCTGGTCGACCAACCCTACGAAGGGAGCGCCGTGGTGAACACGTCCACCAACGCAATCAGCACAAGGATGCTTGCGCGCATCGCACCGCAAGCTCGACCCGGCGAGATCCACGCCCTATCGCCCATACCACGGCCACGACGAAGCAGAACCGCTCGAGCCCGGTACGACCTACGCGCTGCCGATAGAGATGTGGCCCACCTGCATCGTGCTGCCCGCAGGGTTTCGCCTCGCGGTGACCATTGGCGGACGCGACTTCGCCCGTCAAGCGCAAGCACAGGCCGCGGGGCCGCCCGTTTTTCGCGGATCCGGCCCGTTCCTACACACCGACCCCGACGACCGGCCACCCGAGGTTTTCAACGGCGCAACCACTATTCACAGCGGACCAGACACACCCAGCCACCTGGTGCTGCCAATCATCCCCACCGCAACGTGACACCGATTGAGGCATACGGGTTTAACGCAAACCCCGTCCTGGCCCGCGATGGGCGCTCGTTGGTTTGTCGCTGTCCAGTTACTTGCGGCTCACCATCCCAGCAGTCCGTCCGGCTTGCCTTCCAGCATCTCCAGCTCGGCGGCTATTTTGGCGAGCAGGTCGACAATCGCCACACCGTCACGCAGGCTCAGAGACGCGCAACGCGGCTGGTTGAGCTGTTCGGATAGCCGGTTGCCCAATTGCTTGACCTCGGCGGTGAGTCGTTCACTCATCGCAACA
>DATJBA010000316.1:0-7501 GCA_035515675.1 Mycobacterium sp. | reverse complement strand
CCGACCGGGTTGCGCGCCGGTGTGCTCAACGCCGCCGAAGTGCGCGGTCCCACGGTCTCAACCGGGGTGGGTGGTACTCCGATGCCGATGTCGCCGGCGGGCATGCTGGCTCGCGCAAGCGGCGGCGAATCGAACAAGGATACCGTGACGCGCGCCCGCGTCATCGTTGGTGGCGATCCGACGGACCGGCAGTAAGGGCTAGCCCCAGGGGGAACTTCGGGCCAGCGGATGGGCCGCGGCTCTTTTCGCGCTTACGTGCTCATCGACCGGGGCCGGGTGGGCCGGCGAAGGTTTGAGCGATCTTGAGCCAGCGCTGCGCGTCGGGACCCTCTGCGGTGATGTCGAGGGTGCTCAGCGGGCGCCGCTGGGTGACCAGGAGGCAGAAGTCCTCGGCCGAGCCGGTGACGCGCTGGCGGCGTCTGGCGGTCCCCAGGACCAGGTGTCACCGCCGGGGCCCCGCAGCTCGACCAGGAAGGGCTCGGTCGGGGCGGCCAGATTGTTGACGAAGAACGCGTAATCGCGGGTGCGCACCCCCAGGTGCGCAATCGACCGGAGTCGCTCCGAGGCGGGCCGTTTGATGCCAAGGGCGTCGGCAACATCGAGTCCGTGTGCCCAGGTCTCCATCGACCGCGCGGTTGCCATCGACGCCGCGCTCATCGGTGGTCCGAACCACGGCAATTTGCGACCGTCGGGAACCGTCAGCAGCGCGGCGTGCAGCCGCCCGCGGGTGACCCGCCAGTCGGTGAGCAGTTCGGCGGGCGAGAGGGCCGCGAGCTCCTCGGCACCTTCGTCCACGAATCCGATCGGGTCGGCTGCAGCGGCCTGAAGCACTTCGGCGAATCCCGCCGCGGCGGTGACCGCGGTCAGCGTGACCCGGCTGGACCATCGCCCAC
The DNA here is from genome assembly GCA_035515675.1 of Mycobacterium sp. GTDB lineage: Bacteria > Actinomycetota > Actinomycetes > Mycobacteriales > Mycobacteriaceae > Mycobacterium. Next base: position 6,608 of record DATJBA010000316.1, on the reverse strand, counting down.
CAGATGTCGGCTGCAGCCGTCGGGGAAAGCACCTACGTACTGTAGTGACTGTCCGCTGGCTGGCCGCGCCGGCCGACGATGCCGTTCATGGCGAGCCCGCCCAGGTAGAGCACCGACCCGAACAGCGCGAATGCGGGTGCGTGCCCGTCTGCGGGAATCAAAGCCGCAGCCACCGTGATCGAGACGATGAACGCGACCCAGAACAGCGCATCCTGCACTGCGAACACGTGTCCGCGAAGCGCGTCGTCGACGTCCATCTGCATGGCCGAGTCGGCGCACAGCTTGACCATTTGGCCGGCGACGCCGAGCAAAAAGCCGCACACCACCATGACCGGAAGCAGCAGCCCGGCGCCGGCGGTCTGGATCATCGCGGCCGCCGCCAACGCGCCATTTGCTGTGGCGTAACGCCCCCAGCGGCGCACCGCGAACGGCGTCAGCACGTTGGCCAGGAAGGCCCCGATGCCGGTAGCGCCGAAGAACAGCAGCGCGGTACCCAAGCCTGCGGCTGCGGGAGCGGTCATGTGGTGGACCAGCAACAAGATCAGCAGCGAATTGATGCCAACCACCATGCGATGCGCGGCCAGGCCAGAAAGAGTGGCAGCGACCGTTTGGCGCTGCGCTACCGTACGCGCGCCGTGCAGCCACCCGGTGATCACCGCGTAGACGGCTGATCCGTGGATCGCGCGCTTGGTGTCGTCCGGACCCAGCACGCGAGGGCCGAATCGCAACGACAACAGCAACGCGATCGATACCGGAATCGCGGTGCTGAAAATAATTGTCGAGGCGCCCTTATCGCCGGCGCCGACGACGAAGCGGGGCACCAGCATGAAGTTGGCGCCCAGGAAGGCCGCGACGGCGCCGCACGCGGTGGCCACCGAGTTCATCGTCACCACCTGTTCGCGCGGCACCACGTGGGGCAGTGACGCCGACAGTCCGGACGCGACAAACCGGGTCAAACCGTTGGCGAACAGCGCTGCAAACAACAGCGGTATGTCGCCGGCACGGACAGCCAGGATGGTGCCGATCCCGGCGATCAGAATCAGGCGGCCCGCGTTGGCGCCGACAAGCACCAGCCGTCGATCCCAACGGTCCATCAGCGCGCCGGCGAACGGTCCCAGCAGGGAATAGGGCAAAAACAGCACTGTGAACGCGCGCGCGATGGCCATGGGGTCGGCGGCCCGATTCGGGTTGAACAGCAGCGCTCCGGCCAGCCCCGCCTGAAAGAGACCATCACCGAACTGGCTTGCCATGCGCACCTGCAGCAGTCGCCAGAAATCTGGCAAACTGCGCACCGACCGCCAAATGTCGACGTGTGCGCTTGAGCGCATCCGGGTTTGAATCACAGAACCGACTTCCACGACTGGGGTTGGCAGGCTCGCCGCGGTCGACGCCGCCCCACCAACAGTACAAATATTCTTGGGTCACGCTCGATTGCCCCGGGTGAGGATGCGAAGGGTGCGATGATGGTGTGGTGCCGCCCGAAGATCCAGAAGACCATGTCGCGCCCGCTGCACAGCGAGTGCGTGCGGGTACCCTGCTAGTTGCCAACACCGATCTTCTTGAACCGACGTTCCGGCGCAGCGTGATCTACATCGTGGAGCACAACGATGGCGGCACGTTGGGTGTCGTGCTCAACAGGGCCAGCGAGACTGCGGTGTACAACGTGTTGCCGCAGTGGGCCAAATTGGCGGCCAAGCCGAAGACCATGTTCATCGGTGGGCCGGTCAAGCGTGACGCGGCCCTGTGTCTGGCCGCGTTGCGGGTGGGCGCTGATCCGCAAGGCGCGCCGGGCTTGCGGCATGTGGTCGGCCGCATAGTGATGGTCGATCTGGACGCCGAGCCCGACCTGATCGCACCGCTGGTGGAAGGGGTGCGAATCTTCGCCGGCTACTCGGGCTGGACCATTGGTCAGCTTGAGGGTGAGATTGACCGCGACGACTGGATCGTGTTGTCAGCGTTGCCATCTGACGTTCTGGTCGGGCCGAGGGCCGACCTGTGGGGGCAGGTGCTGCGTCGGCAGCCGCTGCCGCTTTCGTTGCTTGCTACCCACCCGATCGACCTCAGCCGAAACTAGGGCCGCTCCCCCACGTTCGGGCTCGCAACAGCCGACGCCGAAGGCGTCGATGCCGAGCCGGCTTCGCCAGCATCTCGCGCGAGTCTGCTGGCGATCACTGCGCAGACCACCAGTTGGATCTGGTGGAAGATCATCAGCGGCAACATCGTCAATCCGACTGTGGCGGCGGGGAAAAGCACCAGCGCCATCGGAAGCCCGGATGCCAGGCTTTTTTTCGAACCGCAGAACAGTAGGACGATCGCGTCTCCGCGGTCGAGCCGGGCCAGCCGGCCAATGACCTTGGTGCTGGCCAGCACCACCGCCAGCAGTGCTGCGGCGACGGCGCTCACCCAGACCAACTGCCACACATCGACGCTGACCCAAATTCCCTTGACCACGCCCATTGAGAAAGCCGTGTACACCACCAGCAGGATGGACCCGCGGTCGACCACCTTGAGCACTGCCGCGTACCGGGCGATTATCCCGGCGATCCATCTCCGCGCCAGCTGGCCCGCCCCAAATGGCAGCAGCAGCTGCAGCATGATGTCGCGGACCGCGGTGCCATCCACGCGGGGCGCGCCGCTGGTGTTCATCAGCAGCACCACCAGCAGCGGAGTGAACACCACACCGAGGATGTTGGACAACGAAGCGCTGACGACGGCAGCCGAGATGTGACCCCGCGCTATCGACGTAAACGCGATAGACGACTGCACCGTCGACGGGACAAGGCACAGGAACAACAGCCCGTTGTACAAGTCGACGGTGAGTACCGAGGGCACCAACACTCGAGCGGCCAGCCCGAGAACCGGGAAAATCACAAACGTAGTGGCCAGCACCAGCAGGTGCAGCCGCCACTGACGCACACCGTGCAAGGCCTGCTGGGGCGACAACCGGACGCCGTAAAGGAAGAACAGCATTGCGATCGCCGCTATCGCGGCGACGGATACGGCTTCGGCGGCGCCGCCGTGGGCGGGGACGAGGGTGGCAAGGGCCACCGTCGCCGCCAGCGCCAGCAGAAAAGAATCGATCGGATTTACCAACAGCCGCTTCACCATGACGGCTCGAGCAGGAGGCAGGACTTCAGTGGCAGGACTGCGTGCAGACGGCACAGCTGCCACGGCAACTGGGCGCTGCCGCTTCCTGGCGCAGCGCGAAGCGCGCGCTTTGCCACGAGCCGGTGGCCAGCGTCCCGAGGGCGCCGGCGACACAGACGATCAGCACGACCAGAGCGGTGTGCGGGGACGCGGCCAGCGCCACTACGCCGCCGGCGGTCAGCATCACCGCGGCCGCCAATTGCGTCGGCGCCATGGCACGCAGCGCCAGCGCAGTGGTGTCGACCGTCTGATTGCGGGACAGCGACCAGGTCCCGAACCCGGCGAAGGCCACCGCCGCACACATGCACAGCACGCCCACGATCAACATGTCCTCACCATACGAGCCCGGCCTACGATCCGCTCGCCCGGCTCCGGGGACTCATGGCGACGCCGGCTTAGTGCTGGAGAAACGAGAAGTTCGGCAGCGGCGGCAGCCCTGGCACCAAGGCCGATAGGTTGGGAGCGGGCTGCGGGGCGGCCATCTGGTTGGGCACGGGTGCTTGCGCGGGAAGTCCGACCGGTGCCGTGCCGGGCGTTTGCCCGAGAAGCCCGACCGGCGCCGCAGCGGGTCCCTGGGCGGGCGCCGGGGCCGCCCCGGGTGCGGACACCCGGAATCCATTGATGATGCCGTTTGTGGCCGGTGCGTCTGCGACCGCCTGCGAACGGTCGGTGGTCACCGATAGCGACACCAGGTACTTGTCGCGCCCGGACGTCGCGATGACGTGGCGCCGCGAGGTGTTGAGCATCATGTCGCCGTCGCGATACGTGCCCTCGACAACCGACGACGGGAAGTCGCCGAAATCAGCCATCGAGGCGTTTGTGGGCTGCCAGGCGAGCAGTTTCTGGCTGTCGACGTAACCGTGCGTGATAGCTTCCTTGGGATCGAAGTTGCCGACCAGCTTGTACACCACCACCTGCGCATTCGATGTGTACACGCTATTGCCGTGCCGGTCGGCGATAACCGCGAAAGCGTCAGGCACATTGGGATCGGGCACCTGGGTCCAGCGAGTGGGCACCGGCAGCGTGATATCGAGCGCATCGAATCCCTGGGGCTTTTGCGCCACCAGCTTGACGCCCTTCGATTGCAAATATTCGCGGAGCGTCCCGGAGACCGCGGGAGTCAGCGTCGGCGGCATGGGTGCCGCTGGTGTGACAGCGGGTCCGGGTGCTCCGGGCGACGTAGCGGGAACCGGCGGTGCAAACGGATTAGACTGCGGCGGGGTGGCGAGGAACCTGCTGTTGGGGACCTGCCCGGGGACGGCCATGACGTTCTGCGGTGCCGGTGCCGGCGCGGGGACGGCGGGGGCCGGTGCTGGTGCTGGAAACAAAGGATCTGCCGATGCCTTGGCACCCGCGAAAACCGCCACGCCGATCAGGCCGGCGACCATACCCCCTAAGAATGCCCGGTGGGTGGGGGCGATCTGGATCATCTACGTCGGTCCTTCCCAATGGCTCAGGCATCAGTACCCGTCGTTCGAGGCTGACTGTAACCAGTGGTCAAACACGGTGAACAGGCTCGAAATAGAGCTGGGATGAAGCTCTGATCGGTGCGTAACGGAACCGAGACCAACCTGTGGCCGGCGGGACCATCGACGCGGCCCTTATACCCTGTTCACGTGACCGAATCCCCCACCGCCGCGCCCGGAAGCGACTCTGCTGCCGCTCAGACGGACTCCGATGCGCCGCCGTATCGCTACACCGCGGCGCTGGCGGGCCGTATCGAACGCACCTGGCAGGATAACTGGGCGAAGCTCGGGACGTTTAACGTACCCAACCCGGTCGGTTCGCTCGCTCCGACGGACGGAACCCCGGTGCCCGACGACAAGTTGTTCGTGCAGGACATGTTCCCTTATCCGTCGGGTGATGGACTGCACGTCGGCCACCCGCTGGGCTACATCGCCACCGACGTCTACGGCCGTTACTTCCGGATGACTGGCCATAATGTGCTGCACGCGTTGGGGTTTGACTCCTTCGGGCTGCCCGCTGAGCAATACGCGATGCAAACTGGCACCCACCCGCGGATCAGGACCGAGGCCAACGTCGCGAATTTCCGGCGCCAGCTGGGACGGCTTGGTCTCGGCCACGACAGTCGGCGCAGCTTCTCGACCACCGATGTCGAGTTCTACAAGTGGACCCAATGGATCTTCCTGCAGATCTACAACGCCTGGTTCGACACCGCAGCAAACAAGGCCCGTCCGATCGCTGAGTTGATCGCCGAATTCGATTCCGGTGCAAGGTGTCTCGAAGATGGACGAGACTGGGCCAAGCTGTCGGCGGGGGAGCGGGCCGACGTGATCAACAGCTGCCGACTGGTCTACCGGGCGGACTCGATGGTGAATTGGTGCCCGGGGCTGGGCACGGTGCTGGCCAACGAAGAGGTCACAGCCGACGGCCGCAGCGACCGCGGCAACTTCCCGGTATTCCGGAAACGGTTGCGGCAGTGGATGATGCGTATCACCGCCTATGCCGACCGGCTGCTCGACGACCTGGACCTGCTGGACTGGCCGGAGCAGGTAAAAACGATGCAGCGCAATTGGATCGGCCGCTCCACCGGTACGATGGCCCTCTTCTCGGCGACCAAGACGCGCAGTGACATCGCCGACAGAGAAGTCGACATCGAAGTGTTCACCACTCGACCCGACACCATGTTCGGCGCCACGTACCTGGTGCTGGCCCCCGAGCACGACCTGGTCGACGATCTGGTCGCGACCGCCTGGCCAGACGGCACCGACCGCCGTTGGACGTACGGTGCCGCCACACCGGGTGAGGCTGTCGCCGCCTACCGCCGCGCGATCGGCGTGAAGTCAGACCTCGAGCGCCAGGAGAGCAAGGATAAAACCGGCGTCTTCTTGGGCAGCTATGCGACCAACCCCGCCAACGGCAAGCCGGTGCCGATCTTCATTGCCGACTACGTGCTGGCCGGCTACGGCACCGGGGCGATCATGGCGGTCCCGGGCCATGACCAACGGGACTGGGACTTCGCCCGTGAGTTTCACCTGCCGATCGTGGAAGTCATTGCGGGCGGCGATATTTCGGAGGCTGCACACACCGGTGGCGGTGTGCTGGTCAACTCCGGCTACCTCGACGGTATGGACGTGGCAGCGGCCAAGGAAGCCATCACCGCACGCTTGGAGTCCGAAGGCCGCGGTCGGGCCCGCATTGAATTCAAGCTGCGCGACTGGCTTTTCGCGCGGCAGCGGTATTGGGGTGAGCCGTTCCCGATCGTTTACGACAGCGACGGACGCCCGCACGCGCTCGACGAGACGGCGCTGCCCGTCGAGCTCCCCGACGTGCCCGACTATTCGCCGGTGCTGTTCGACCCCGACGACGCCGACAACGAGCCGTCGCCACCCCTGGCGAAGGCTACCGAGTGGGTGCATGTCGAGCTCGATCTGGGTGACGGCGTGAAGCCCTACACCCGGGACACCAACGTGATGCCGCAGTGGGCCGGCAGCTCATGG
>DATJBA010000315.1:0-34205 GCA_035515675.1 Mycobacterium sp. | reverse complement strand
GCCTCGCCGAGGTTGATCAGCCACTCGGCCAGGTGCGGCGGCTTGACGCCGTAGGCCATGTTTTGCGTGTAACACGAACAGGTGCAGTGGTTGTCGCCGCAGATCCCGCAGATTCGGCTGGTGATGAAGTGGGCGTCGCGTGGATCCTTGCCCTTCATGAAGATCGAGTAGCCACGGAAGATCGACGAGGTGCTGTGGCACTCGACGACTTCTTTGTTCTCGAAATCGATTTTGGTGTAGATGCCGAGGCTGCCCACGATTCTGGTGATCGGGTCCCAGGCCATTTCGACGAGCTGGCCGGGTTCCCGCCTGGCTTGTGTTGGCTCGGGAATGATGGTTGTCATCGCACTGCTACTCTCCGCTTTGGGGCTCTTGCCGCTTTGGGGCTCTTGCGCCCGAGGGCTCTGGGTCGAAGGTGAGAATGGGGCGCCGTGCACTAGCTAGGTGACCTACCAGATGCGGCGGGCTCCGGTGGTGAGTTGGGTGCCTTTACGGCGCCAGCGCGGCTCCTTGTCGAGGGTGCGGGCTGTGACGGCGCGCAGGTTGCGTACCACCGAGCCGTACAGCAGCCCTATCGCAGCGCTGGAGATCTTGGCGCCCGGCGGCTCGTCCATGAACGGCATGAACTTGTCCGGGAAGCCCGGCATCGTGCATCCGATGCAGATCCCGCCAACGTTCGGGCAACCGCCAATGCCGTTGATCCAGCCGCGCTTGGGCACATTGCATTTCACGACCGGGCCCCAACAGCCAAGTTTGACAATGCACTTCGGTGATCCGTACTCGGTGGCGAAATCGCCCACCTCGTAGTAGCCGGCCCGGTCACAACCTTCGTGCACGGTGCTGCCGAACAACCACTTCGGACGCAGCGCGTCGTCGAGCGGGATCATCGGCGCCTGCCCGGTGGCCATGTAGAGCAGGTAGGTCAGCGTCTCCGACAGATTGTCCGGTTGGATCGGGCAGCCGGGTACGCAGACGATCGGGATGCCGGCCTTGCTCTTCCAACCCCATCCGAGGTAGTCGGGCACACCCATCGCCCCGGTCGGATTGCCGGCCATCGCGTGGATGCCGCCATAGGTGGCGCAGGTCCCGACCGCGACGACCGCGGTGGCCTTGGGTGCCAGCCGGTCCAGCCACTCGCTGGTGGTCATCGGCTGGCCGGTGGCCGGGTTGTTGCCGAACCCGCACCAGTAGCCCTCGTCCTTGATCTTCTCGTTGGGAATCGATCCTTCGACGACGAGCACGAAAGGTTCTAGCTCGCCGCGATCGGCTTTGAAGAACCACTCGAGGAAATCGTCCGCCCCTCCGGTGGGTCCGCATTCGAAGTCGATCAAGGGCCAGTGCACGGCGATCTTGGGTAGGCCAGGGAGCGCGCCGAGTGCGATTTCCTCGACGCTGGGCTGGGTGGCGGCAGTCAACGCCACCGAATCGCCGTCGCAGCTGAGCCCCGCGTTGATCCATAGAACGTGGATTAATGTTTCTTCCGCTTTGACTGCCGCTTCTGTTGGCATACTGCAGCTTTCCGGGGCGGACTGAAGCCCCTACGCTGCCGGAGTCGACCGTCGGCCCACTTGCGCAGCTCTGTTTTGGGTGTACCCCCGCCGCCAAGCGTTGTCAACGGTTCACAGTTTTCCGGGCAGGTACAAAAGTTGTACAGACCTGCGCCTCCTGCCCATTGCCGATGCTCGACGAGGATTGCGGCGGCCTGCGGCGATGTCACCCAAACCGGTGAGCCTGCCCAATGCGTTCGGTCATGTGATCGTCATGCGAGTTATTTGCAAGAGAGATTCATGCAAATCAATTGCATCTACCTGGGTTTCAGGCTTCGGAGGCCCCGGCGAATCGTCGTAGCCAGCCGAACCAGGGGCCCATGCCGGCTCCGGTGCGCGCGCTGACTGGCAGGATCGTCGCCGCCGCGTTGACTTGGCGAACATGCGCGATGTATGTGTCTATGTCGACGTCCAGGTGGGGCACCAAGTCAATTTTGTTGAGTAACACCACATCCACCGATCGGAACATCACCGGGTATTTCAGCGGCTTGTCCTCGCCCTCGGTGACGGAGTAGACCATGGCTTTGGCGTGCTCGCCGACGTCGAACTCCGCCGGGCAGACCAGGTTGCCGACGTTTTCGATGATCACCAGGTCCAGACTGGGCAGGTCGAGGCCCGGTAGTGCGCGGTTGACCATCGGTGCGTCCAGGTGGCATTCGCCGCCAAACCCGTTGCTGGTGTTGAGCAGTGACACCTGGGCGCCGCGGCCGCTGAGCTTGGCCGCGTCCAGGTCGGTGGCAATGTCGCCTTCGATCACACCGATTGCGAACTCGCCGGCGAGCTCGTCAAGCGTTGCCTGCAGGATGGTCGTCTTGCCCGATCCCGGTGAGCTCATCAGGTTGAGGGTGCGGATTCCGTTGTTCTCGAACGCTGCCCGGTTGGCATCGGCGAGAACGTCGTTCTCCGCGAAGATCGCTTCCAGTACCTCGATGCGCTGCTTGCCCGTCTCGTAGCGACTGTGATCCCCATGGTCATGGTCTTGCAAATGGTCGGCGTGATCGTGCTCGTGGGTGTGCACGGTCCCGTCGTCGTGCCGGTGAAATCTACCCACGATGAAACCTATTCACAGTGAACACCTTTCACGAGACGTCCAACGACGTCACCAGGAATTCGTTGCCGCGTAGCACCTCGACATCGGGACTGTCGCACTGCGGACACCAGATCGACCAGGCCGATGTGATCTCCGAGCTCTCGCCGCACGAACGGCATTTCACCTCGGCGGCGACGCACTCGAGTTCCAGCTCGGCGTCGGGCATGTTCTCGGAGTCGCGGACGAGTGTCCAGCAGAACGACAGCGATTCCGGGACCACCTGGCGAAGAGCGCCGATCCGCACGCGCACGACGTCGATGTGTCGGCCTTCGGCATGCGCCTTGACCACACCGGCGATCGCTTCGCACAGCGACAGCTCATGCACTGCTGATCACCGCCGTCCGCTCACGACCTGAGGGCGCCATGAGCACTTTTCTACACCGTTACCGGTGTTGTTGGTCGTTGTTGCCCGGCCCGCTACGTGCACTGATCGCGGGGTTGGGCTAAGTCGCGCGTTCGGCGGCCGAGGTCCACTTTTCTTCGATGCGGCCGTAGTGCCAGACCAGCAGCGCGATTACCCAGGTGAAGACGAACATGCCGACGACGATGAAGCCGACCGCGTTGAGGTTGAGGCCACCAAGCCAGTCCCAGAACGGCCCCCGCCAGCCGAACTGGTTGGCGAACAGGCCAAGCAGTTCGATACTGCCGATCAGCAGGGCGACGGCCACCGACAGCCCGGTGATGGTGATGTTGTAGTAGATCTTGCGCACCGGGCGGGAAAACGCCCAGCCGTAGGCGAAGTTCATGAATGAACCGTCGATGGTGTCCAGCAAGCACATGCCGGCGGTGAATAGCATGGGCATACACAGGATCGCGTACCAGGGCAGCCCCCCCGCCGCGCTGGTGCCGGCCAGCACCAGCAGTGCGACCTCGGTGGCGGTGTCGAATCCCAGTCCGAACAGCAACCCGACCGGGTACATGTGCCAGGACTTGGTGATCGACTTGGTGAAGCGGCCGAGAAACCGGTTGATCAGTCCGCGGTTTTCCAACTGTTGTTCGAGTTCGGCTTCGTCCCATTCCGCGTCGTAGCCGCCGCGGCGCATCCGCATGAACACCCGCAAGATGCTGACCAGGACGATCACGTTGAGGACCGCGATCAAATAAAGGAAACCGCCTGACACGGTGGTGCCGATCAGGCCGGTGTAGTGGTGCAGCGTTGAGGACTCGTCCTGGACCAGTCCGGCGATGCGCTTGATCCCGGTTGCCAGCAGGACCGCTAACCCGAAGACCACTGTGGAGTGGCCCAGTGAGAAGAAGAATCCGACGCCAAGAGGACGCTGGCCGTCGCTCATCAGCTTGCGGGTGGTGTTGTCGATGGCGGCTATGTGATCGGCGTCGAAGGCATGCCGCAGGCCCAGGGCGTAGGCAGTCAGCCCGACACCGATGCCAAATGCCTTGCCGCTCAGAGTGAGCTGCGCCGGATCCACGATGTATACCAGGGTGAGCCAGCCGAGCAGATGCAGCGCCACGATCACCGCCGACATCAATCCCAGGCGCCACCACTCCGTTGGCGTCAAGAAGCCGTGCAGGCTGGCCAACCCCGTCCGCGTGGGAGCGAGTTCACTGGTCATGTCCGTCCTTCTGGCATCGGGCAGAACGCAACAGCCCCGACTGTAGGTTCGGCCGCGAGCTGGATGCAAGCGATTTGCAGGAATCGCGGCTCTTTGCGGGTGAATACTGGCAATCCCGGGTGTCCGGCGCAACACTGAACGGGTGACGCCTAAGCCGCCGGCCCTAGACCCCGCCGTCACCGAGCGGATCGGTGAACTCCTCCGCACCCGCGGGCTGCGCCGGATGGCATCGCGGATCCAGGTACTGGCGGTGCTCGAGCCGGTCAATGGGCACCTGCCGGTCGCGGAGATCCACCAGCGGGTGCGTGCGTGTCTGCCGCCCGGCGCCCAGCCGCCCGACGTGGCGACCATCTATCGCACGGTGACCACCCTGGTCGATCAGGGGGTATTGCACGCGTTGACCCTCGACGGGGGCGTCACAACCTACGGGCTGGCCACCGCTCCGCACCACCACGCGGTATGCACGCAATGCGGCTCGATCATCGAGGTGCCCGCCCGGCAGCTGAGCTTGGCGCTCGAACACGCGATGGCGGCCAGTTCCTTCGCGCTTTCGGAGCGGGCCGGCCTGACGCTGCGCGGCCTATGCCCGCAGTGCCAGGAGGGCGAGCGCGACGCTGCGCCGCGTCGACGCTGACGTCAAGTCAACGCAGACCCTGTAGCGCATTTTCGACCACTTCAGGCAGCGCCGGATGAATCCAGTACTGCCCGCGGGCCATTTCCGCGGCGGTCAGTCCGAAGCTCATCGCCTGGATCACCGGTTGGATGATCGACGATGCTTGGTAGCCCATGATGTGCGCGCCCAGCAGGCATCCGCTGTTGCGATCGGCGATGAGCTTGGCAATTCCGGTGGTGTCTTCCATCGCCCAGCCGTAGGCGACATCGCCGTAGTTCTGTATCGCGACCGAAATGTCGAATCCTCGTGCGATAGCCTGGTTTTCGGTCAATCCAACAGTCGCCAGCTGGGGATCGGTAAACACCGCCGACGGTACGTAACGGTGGTCGGTGACGGCCATCGACTCGGTGTCGTCCCAGTCGCACAGCAGGTTGTGCTGCACGACGCGGGCCTCGTGGTTGGCGACGTGCTTGAGTAGATACGGCGACGAGACGTCGCCGAGGGCGAAAACGCCAGGTGCCGAAGTCCGCTGGTATTCGTCGACCACCACCCGACCATTCTCGACATCGACACCCGCCCGCTCGGCGTCCAGTAGATCGGCATTCGATAGGCGGCCGGTTGCCACCAGCAGCAGATCGGCGTTCACCGTGCAACTGTCGTCGAGCGTCAGCGCGACGCCGGAGCCGCGGTTCTTAGCGCCCACGACGCGGCGATGGGTGCGCAGTTCCCATTTGCTCGAGGCGATGCGGGTGAACCGTTCGCAGATGGTGTCGTCGAAATGCCGCAGCAATGTGCCGCCCCGGATCACCATGGTGACCCGCGCACCTAACGCGGAGAAGACGTGTGCGAATTCGGCTGCCACAAAGCCACTTCCGACGATCACCACATGCTCGGGCAACTCGGGGATCCGCATGACGGTATCGCTGGTGTGATAGTCGACGCGGGACGCCAGGATCGCCTGCGGGATCACCGGCCGCGAGCCCGCCGCGATCACCACCTGATCGGCGGCGAATTCTTCACCGGCGTCGGTGCGCAACAGATAGCGCCCGTCAGCTTGAACGGGCCCGAACCGGGTGTGCTGGCTATACACGTCGATATTGGGTGCCGAGCGCCGATAGTCTTCGCCGCTGACCGCGATCGGATCGATCCGTCCGAAGACGCGTGAGACGATGTCGTCCCACCGGACCCGGTCGATGTGCGCGTCGACGCCGTACCGCGCCGCACCCCGGATCGCCGTGGCGACCTCGGCGGCGTAGACGAACATCTTCGTCGGGATGCAGCCCACGTTGAGGCAGGTGCCTCCGAAGGTGCCCTGCTCGCAGATCGCTGCCCGCTTGCCGGCATAGCGATGATCGAGAATGCTGTTGCCCGAACCGGTTCCGATTATCGCGATGTCGTAGGTTTTCATTTTTTTCCGGCCGTTACCCCCTCTCCGAAGATGCTGAGGTGTTATGGGTGCGCAGGTAGTCATCCAGCCACCGGTCCAGTTGGCGATAGGCCATCCGGCGCGGCTGCGTCAGCGACAAGAACACGTCGTGTTTGGCGTCGGCGACCGGAACGACGGTGGTGCGACTCCCGATACAGCCGGCCCACCGAGCGATCTGGGTGACGTCGAGAACCGCGTCGCCGCATTGCATGGACGTCGGGTCGGTTCTTTCTCGCGCGGTGCGATCCGAACGCAAGATCAGATTGGGCACACCCACGTCGAGCCCGCGATGCAGCCGAGCCTGGCCGCGGCGGATGGCGTGCAGCCAGCCGAGGGTGACCGGGAAGCCGCCCACCGGCTTCCACTGCAGGTCGTAGTCGAACTCCCCGTGGTAGTCGCGATGCAGCGTGGTGCCGTACCCACCCTCGCCCGGTGGCCGGACCACGCCCTTGGGCCGCAACCGAGACAGGCCGGCGATCATCGCCGAGGTCGCAGAAATGCGCAGAACGGCCGGGCCGTGCAGATCCAGAAACGGGCTGTTGAGCACCAAGCCGCCGACGCCGGCGTGCGCCGTCGCATCGCGCCGACGCAACCGGTCCAGCCATAACGACACGATGAGCCCACCGGCGGAATGGCCGTACACCAGGACCTTGACCGCATGGATCTGCTCGTTGATGACTGTGAGGGCGCGTTCGAGTTCGGCGTCGTAGTGGGCAAGGTTGGTGATGAAGTGCGGGGTCTGGCCGTCGCGCCGCGACCGGCCGCACTTCTGCAGGTCCAGGGCGTAGAAGGCAAAGCCGCGTTCGGCGAAGTGATCGGCCAGTTCGGTGTGGAAGAAGTAGTCGGTGTAGCCATGCACCGCCAGGACTGCGTGATCGGTCGCTGCGCCGTCCCCGGCGGCTTCCCCCGTTTCGTGGCCGCGTCGTATCAGCGTGGCGACGATGTCACCCTCGCCGTTGGGATCGGGCCCGAGCGGGATCGTGCGCTGCCAGTAGCCGGGCAGGATATCGGGCACCCAGCCAGTCACGAGGCCAGCTTAGAGCGCGGGTCGGAGCTTTTGCTGAAGGGGAGGCTCACGTCGTTGTGCCTACACCGGTAGGGATAACCTTGGTGACCGGCACAGTCGAGGGAAGGACCAACGATCCGGTGTCAGAGCTAGCCAGAACCGCACGGACGGACGTCGTCCTGGTGGGCGCGGGCATCATGAGCGCCACGCTGGGCGCGTTGCTGCGGCGGCTGGAGCCGGACTGGTCGATCACCCTGATCGAGCGATTGGATGCCGTCGCCGCCGAAAGCAGCGGTCCCTGGAACAATGCCGGCACCGGGCACTCCGCGCTATGCGAGCTGAACTACACGCCGCAGAACCCCGACGGCTCGATCGACATCAGCAAAGCGGTGCGCATCAACGAGCAGTTCCAGGTGACCCGCCAGTTCTGGGCCTACGCCTTCGAGAACGGCATCCTGACCGATCGCAGCTTCCTCAACCCGATCCCGCACGTGAGCTTCGTGCACGGGGCCGAGCACGTCGACTACCTGCGGCGGCGGCAGCAGGCACTGGCTGGAAACGCACTGTTCGCCGGCACTGAATTGATCGACGACCCGAACGAGTTCGCCCGCCGGTTGCCGTTCATGGCCGCCAAACGCGACTTCTCGGAGCCGACTGCGCTCAACTGGGCCTCCGACGGCACCGACGTCGACTTCGGTTCACTGTCTCGACAGCTGATCGGCTTTTGCGTGCGCAACGGCACGACCGCGCTGTTCGGTCATGAGGTCCGCAACCTGACTCGTCAACCCGACGGCAGCTGGACGCTGCTGATCGGCAATCGCCGCACCGGCGAAAAGCACAAGCTGAACGCCAAATTCGTCTTCGTCGGGGCCGGTGGTGACGCACTGCCGCTGTTGCAGATGTCCGGCATTAAAGAGGTCAAAGGCTTTGCCGGCTTCCCCATCGGCGGCCGGTTCCTGCGCGCCGACAACCCGGCGCTTACCGCCGCGCACCGGGCTAAGGTGTACGGCGTTCCGGCAGCGGGAGCCCCACCGCTCGGCGCGCTGCATCTGGACCTTCGGTTCGTCAACGGCAAGTCTTGGCTGGTGTTCGGGCCGTACGCCGGCTGGTCACCGAAGTTCTTGAAACACGGCCACTTCACCGATCTGCCGCGCTCGGTCAAGCCGAACAACCTGGTGTCGATGCTCGGTGTCGGCGTCACCCAGATCACGCTGGTCAACTATTTGATCAGCCAACTGCGCCTCTCCGAACCCGACCGGGTACACGCGCTGCGCGAATTCGCCCCCAGCGCAGTGGATTCGGACTGGGAGCTGACGGTGGCTGGTCAGCGTGTGCAGGTGATCCGGCGGGACAAACGCAAAGGTGGGGTGCTCGACTTCAGCACCACCGTGCTTGCTTCTGCGGACGGCAGCATCGCCGGACTCCTGGGAGGCTCCCCGGGAGCATCGACCGCCGTGCCGGCCATGCTCGATGTGCTGCAGCGATGCTTTGCCAGCCGATATCAGTCGTGGTTGCCCACCCTCAAGGAGATGGTGCCGTCGTTGGGGATCGAGCTGTCCAGCGAGCCCGAGCTGTACGACGAGGTGTGGTCGTGGGGCACCAAGGTACTGCAGCTGGGGGCCTCATGACCGAAGCGCTGCGCCGCGTTTGGGCCAAAGACCTTGACGCCCCGACCCTTTACGAGCTGCTCAAGCTGCGGGTGGAGGTTTTCGTCGTCGAGCAGGCCTGCCCGTATCCGGAGCTGGACGGACGCGATTTGCTCGCCGAAACCCGGCACTTTTGGCTGGAAACGCCCGACGGCGAAGTGACCTGCACACTGCGGCTGATGGAAGAGCATGCCGGAGGCGTGAAGGCGTTCCGGATCGGCCGGCTGTGCACCAAACGCAGCGCTCGCGGGCAGGGCCACACCACTCGGCTGCTCCGCGCCGCGCTGGCCGAGGTAGGCGACTACCCGTGCCGGATCAATGCGCAGACTTATCTGGCGGACATGTATGCCCAGCACGGGTTTGTCCGTGACGGTGACGATTTCGTCGACGACGGTGTTCCGCATGTGCCAATGCTGCGCCCCGGCTCCGGTCTGGCTAAGCAGCCGTGAAGCCGTATCCGTTCAGCGCGATCGTCGGGCACGATCAATTGCGGCTCGCGCTGCTGTTGTGTGCCGTGCGCCCAGAGATCGGCGGTGCGCTCATTCGCGGCGAGAAGGGCACCGCCAAGTCGACCGCTGTGCGTGGGCTCGCGGCGCTGCTGTCCGCCGCGACCGGGAATGCTGGCGCTGGTTCGGGTGCCGGCCTGGTCGAAATGCCGCTCGGCGCAACCGAAGACCGGGTGATCGGTTCACTGGACCTGCAGCGGGTTTTGCGCGACGGTGAGCACGCGTTTTCGCCGGGACTGCTGGCCCGCGCCCACGGCGGCGTGCTCTACGTCGACGAGGTCAACCTGCTCCACGATCATCTGGTCGACGTGCTGCTCGACGCCGCAGCGATGGGACGGGTGCACATCGAACGCGACGGCATCTCCCATTCGCATGAGGCCCGGTTCGTGCTGATCGGCACGATGAATCCGGAGGAGGGCGAGCTGCGTCCGCAATTGCTGGACCGGTTCGGCCTCACCGTTGACGTGCGCGCGTCGCGTGACGTCGACGTGCGGGTGCAGGTCATCCGGCAGCGGATGGCTTATGAGGCCGACCCGGACGCATTCGCCGAGCGTTACGCCGACGCCGACGCGGAGCTGGCCCGCCGGATCGCCGCGGCGCGTGCGCTCGTCGATGATGTGGTGTTGGGCGACAATGAGTTACGGCGCATCGCGGCGCTGTGTGCGGCGTTCGACGTCGACGGCATGCGGGCCGATCTGGTGGTGGCCCGCACCGCCGCTGCGCACGCCGCCTGGCGCGGGGCGAACACCGTCGAGGAACAGGACATCCGGGTGGCGGCCGAACTGGCGTTGCCGCATCGGCGCCGTCGGGATCCCTTCGACGATCCCGGCATCGACCGCAACCAGTTGGACGAAGCCCTCGCGCTGGGGGCACCGCCCCCTTGCGGGGGAGCCGGTTCTGATCCCGAGCCCGATCCCGATCCGCCCGGAGGTGGTCAGCCTGCTGATACGGAACCTCCTCTGCCGCAACAGAATTCCAACTCAAGTTCGCGACATCCGCGGCCGCCGAACTCGATGGGCGACGACCCGCCGCGATCGTCGCCGAAGCCCAGCGCGCCGCCGTCGAAAACCTTTCGCACCCGAGCGCTGACGGTGCCCGGCGTCGGTGAGGGCGCACCGGGACGACGGTCGCGGGCTCGCAACACTACCGGCAGCGTGGTGGCGGCTGCCGACGCTGGCGACACGAGCCCTGGCGCGCACGGGCTGCACCTGTTCGCCACCCTGTTGTCGGCCGCCGAGCACGCCGGCGCCGGGCCGCTGCGGCCCCAGCCGGGCGATATCCGCCGGGCGATCCGCGAGGGACGCGAAGGCAATCTGGTGATCTTTGTCGTCGACGCTTCCGGTTCGATGGCCGCCCGGGATCGCATGGCCGCGGTCAGCGGTGCCACCCTGTCACTGCTGCGCGACGCCTACCAGCGCCGCGACAAGGTCGCGGTGATCACGTTCCGCCAGCAGGAGGCGCGGCTGTTGCTCCCGCCGACATCGTCGGCGCACATCGCCGGCCGGCGACTGGCCCGGTTCGACACCGGCGGCAAGACTCCGCTGGCCGAAGGCCTGCTGGCCGCGTGTGAGCTGATCATCCTGGAAAAGGCGCGCGACCGGGCGCGACGCCCCCTGGTGGTGGTGCTCACCGACGGTCGGGCCACCGCCGGACCGGACCCGTTGGGCCGCAGCCGAACCGCGGCGGCCCGGCTGGTCGCCGAAGGTGCGGCCGCAGTGGTCGTGGACTGCGAAACGTCGCATGTGCGGCTGGGCTTGGCTAGACTGCTGGCCCGCCAGCTGGGTGCGCCGGCGGTGCGGCTGGAGGAGTTGCACGCCGATTATTTGACGCAGGCCGTGCGCAGCGTGGCCTAAGCCGCGACCAGAAGGGTAAGTAAGCGCCTATGCCACAGGGAACCCCGCTCCAAGTCCCCGATGATGGCCTGACCACCCGGGCCCGGCGCAACACGCCAGTGCTGGCGGTGCACACCGGCGCGGGCAAGGGGAAGTCGACGGCAGCATTCGGAATGGCGTTGCGGGCGTGGAACGCCTGCCTCAATGTCGCAGTTTTTCAGTTCGTCAAGAGCGCCAAGTGGAAAGTGGGCGAGGAGGCGGTCTTCAACCAACTCGGCCGGTTGCATGACCGGCACGGGATCGGTGGAGCCGTCGAATGGCACAAAATGGGCGCAGGCTGGTCCTGGTCGCGTAAGGCGGGCAGCGAACTCGATCACGCAGCCGCGGCGGCGGATGGCTGGGCAGAGATCTCGGGCCGGCTGGCCGGGCAGCGTCACGACTTCTACGTACTGGACGAGTTCACCTACCCGCTGAAGTGGGGCTGGGTCGACGTCGACGACGTGGTGGAGGTTCTGTTGGCCAGGCCCGGTCGCCAGCATGTGGTGATCACCGGACGCGATGCCCCACCGCGATTGGTCGAGGCCGCCGATCTGGTCACCGAGATGACCAAGGTCAAGCACCCGATGGACGCAGGACGCAAGGGGCAGAAAGGCATCGAGTGGTGAGTGTCCCCGCGGTGGTCGTCGCCGCACCCGCGTCGGGGAGCGGAAAGACCACGGTCGCAACGGGTTTGATTGGGGCTTTGCGTCAGGCAGGCCACACCGTCGCGCCATTCAAGGTCGGCCCGGACTTCATCGATCCGGGCTACCACGGCCTGGCGGCGGGACGGCCCGGCCGCAACCTCGATCCGGTATTGGTGGGTGAACAGCTCATTGGCCCGCTATACGCCCACGGCGCCACTGGTGCGGACATCGCCGTGGTCGAGGGCGTGATGGGGCTGTTCGACGGCCGCATTGGGCTTGCCGCGACCACCCCCGCAGCGGGCTCCACTGCGCACGTCGCCGGCCTGCTGGGTGCCCCGGTAATCCTGGTGGTCGACGCGCGCGGCCAGAGTCACAGCATTGCCGCACTGTTGCACGGTTTTTCGACGTTCGACACCGCGACCCGGGTCTCCGGTGTGATCCTCAACCGGGTCGGGTCGCCCAGACATGAGCAAGTGCTGCGGCGGGCATGCGAGCAGGCCGGTGTCCCGGTGTTGGGTGCCATTCCGCGAACTGCTGAATTGGAGCTGCCGACAAGGTATCTAGGTCTTGTCACTGCTGTTGAGTACGGTCGTCGTGCGCAAGTCGCGGTCGAGGCGATGACTGCCTTGGTCGCTCGTCATGTCGATCTGGCCGCTGTGGTGGCCGCCGCCGGAAGCCGGGCCGTCGATCCGCCGTGGAATCCCGCGGCGGCAGTGGGGGAGACTGTCGGTCAGCGCCCCGCTTACGCCGCTGTCGCAATGGCGGCCGGAAAGGCATTCAGCTTCGGCTATGCCGAACACGGCGAGCTGCTGCGGGCCGCCGGTGCTGAGGTGGTTGAGTTCGACCCGCTCATCGACCCGTTGCCCGACGGTACGGACGCGGTGCTGTTGCCTGGCGGCTTTCCCGAGCAGTTCACCGCGGAGCTCTCGGCTAACGACGTCGTCCGTCGCCAGATCAATGAGCTGGCCGCCGCCGGCGCGCCGGTACATGCCGAATGCGCCGGGCTGATCTACCTGGCCTCCGAACTCGACGGGTACCCGATGTGCGGAGTGCTGGCCGGATCGGCGCGGTTCACCCCACACCTCACGTTGGCATATCGCGACGCCGTCGCCGCGGCCGATTCGCCGCTATATTCCGTCGGGCAGCGGGTGGTTGGGCACGAATTCCACCGAACCGCGGTCACCTTCACCGACAGCTACCAGCCCGCATGGATGTACCGGGGTGACGGCACGGACACCATGCGAGACGGCGTGGTGCACGCCGGCGTACACGCGTCCTACTTGCACACCCATCCGGCTGCAGCGCCGGACGCGGTGGTGCGCTTCGTCGCCCACGCCGCCGCCCGCCGGGCTGGGTAGTCGGCCAGCGTAACGTCACCGCGAAAATCCCGGCAGGAATTCGCAGTGGCGCTACGTTCGCGGCGCAGAAATATCAGCCGATTAGGCTTGGTGGGTGACCGAGAACGCCTACCTGGTCGGGTTGCGGCTGGCCGGCAAAAAGGTCGTCGTGGTCGGCGGGGGCACTGTCGCCCAGCGCCGGTTACCCCTGCTCATCGCCAGCGGCGCGGACGTGCACGTCATCTCCCGCACCGCCACCCGGGCCGTCGAGGCGATGAACGGAATCACCTTGTCATTACGTGAATACCGCGACGGCGACCTCGACAGCGCCTGGTACGCCATCGCGGCCACCGATGACGCGCAGGTGAACGCAGCCGTGGTCGCTGAGGCCGAACGCCGCCAGATCTTCTGCGTCCGTGCCGACATCGCCGTCGAGGGGACCGCGGTGACCCCGGCGTCCTTCAGCTACGCAGGGTTGTCGGTAGGGGTGCTGGCCGGCGGCGAGCACCGCCGGTCGGCGGCGATCCGGTCGGCCATCCGTGAGGCGTTACAAAAAGGCGTCATCACCCTGGAAAACTGCGAGGCCACCGACGTCGTACGTGGTGGGGTAGCGCTGCTCGGCGGCGGCCCCGGCGACCCTGAACTGATCACCGTGCGCGGCCGCCGTCTGCTCGCCCGGGCCGACGTAGTGGTCGCCGACCGGCTCGCGCCACCCGAACTGCTCGCCGAGCTGCCCCCGCACGTGGAAGTGATCGACGCCGCCAAGATCCCGTACGGGCGGGCTATGGCCCAGGACGCGATCAACAACGTCATGATCGAACGGGCCCGGTCCGGGAAATTTGTGGTCCGCCTCAAAGGCGGGGACCCGTTCGTGTTCGCACGCGGGTATGAGGAAGTTCTGGCGTGCACCGAGGCCGGAATCCCGGTGACCGTGGTGCCAGGTGTGACGAGTGCCATAGGGGTGCCCGCATTGGCGGGCGTTCCGGTTACCCATCGGGCGATGAATCACGAGTTTGTGGTGGTCAGCGGCCATATCGCGCCCGGTCATCCCGAATCGTTAGTGAATTGGGATGCACTGGCTGCAATGACGGGCACCATTGTTTTGCTGATGGCAGTCGAACGCATCGAACTTTTCGTCGATGTCCTGATAAAAGGCGGCCGACCTGCGGATACGCCCGTCTTGGTGGTTCAACATGGAACGACGCCAGCTCAACAGACTTTGCGGGCTACTCTTGCCGGCACGCCGGAGAAGATCCGCACGGAAGGGATCCGACCTCCCGCGATCATTGTCATCGGGGCTGTCGCGGCATTCGGCGTTTAAAAATTTCTTAAGATTACTGTAAGGTAACCGGCTATGACGGCTCTCAACGATGCAGAGCGCGCAGTCCGCAACTGGACGTCTGCGCGCCCCGATCGTCCGGCCCCGATGGGCCCGAAGCGCCCGGCAGAGACCGCGTCACAACGTATAGGCAGGCCCACCTGGCTGCCCTCTCGTCGCTTCATCGCAGCGGTCATCGCGATCGGCGGCATGCAGTTGCTTGCCACGATGGACAGCACCGTCGCTATTGTCGCGCTACCTAAGATCCAAAACGAGCTGAGCCTGTCCGACGCCGGCCGTAGCTGGGTGATCACCGCATATGTGCTCACCTTCGGTGGACTGATGCTGCTTGGCGGCCGTCTGGGAGACACCATCGGGCGCAAGCGCACCTTTATCGTCGGCGTCGCGCTGTTCACCATCTCCTCAGTGCTGTGCGCTGTGGCCTGGGACGAGGCGACAATGGTCATCGCTCGGCTTTCGCAGGGCATCGGATCGGCCATCGCGTCGCCGACCGGTCTGGCGCTGGTAGCGACGACCTTCCCGAAGGGTCCGGCGCGCAACGCCGCGACGGCGGTGTTCGCCGCGATGACCGCGGTCGGTTCGGTGATGGGCCTGGTGGTCGGTGGGGCGTTGACCGAGGTGTCGTGGCGGCTGGCGTTCCTGGTGAATGTGCCGATCGGGCTGGTGATGATCTACCTGGCCCGCACCGCGCTGCGGGAGACCAATAAGGAGCGGATGAAGCTTGACGCTGCCGGGGCCATGTTGGCCACATTGGCTTGCACCGCTGCCGTTTTCGCCTTCTCGATGGGTCCGGAAAAGGGCTGGATCTCTGTCACCACCATCGGTTCGGGTGTGGTGGCCTTGGCGGCCGCTGTCGCGTTCGCCGTGGTGGAACGCACAGCCGAAAACCCCGTCGTGCCCTTCGACCTATTCGGCGACCGCAACCGGCTGGTCACGTTCATCGCGATCTTTTTAGCCGGCGGTGTCATGTTCAGCCTGACGGTGTGCATAGGCCTGTACGTGCAGGACATCATGGGCTACAGCGCCCTGCGCGCGGGCGTGGGTTTCATCCCGTTCGTCGTCGCGATGGGAATCGGCCTGGGCATCTCCTCACAGCTGGTGGCGTGGCTGTCGCCACGGGTCTTGACGATCGGCGGCGGAATCCTGCTAGTGGGCGCGATGCTGTACGGCTGGGCGTTCATGAACCGCGGCGTTCCCTACTTCCCCAACCTGGTAGGCCCCGTCGTCGTTGGCGGGATCGGCATCGGCATGGCCATCGTCCCGCTTACACTGTCGGCGATCGCGGGCGTCGGCTTCGACCGGATCGGCCCGGTGTCGGCGATCACGCTGATGCTGCAGAGCCTGGGCGGGCCACTCGTGCTGGCCGTCATCCAGGCCGTGATCACCTCACGCACGGTGTACCTGGGCGGCTCCATGGGCCCGGTGAAGTTCATGACCGACGCCCAGTTGCATGCGCTGGACCACGGCTACACCTACGGCCTGCTGTGGGTGGCCGGAGCGGCCGTCATCGTCGGCTGGGCGGCGCTGTTCATCGGCTACACCCCTGAGCAGGTTGCTCACGCGCAAGAGGTCAAGGAAGCGGTCGACGCCGGAGAGCTGTAGGTCCCGGCGTTCAGGCTGTCGAGGTCTGCCGAACCGCGCCGGCAACCTGGCATAAGTAGTCGGGTCGAGCTCCGGCGACCATTTCGCGTTGTCGACGTAGCGGTGCTTGCCGAATTTGATGGCGCATGCGATATCAAATCCGAGGAGCGTCGCATGCCTGCGCCATCACTCGGCGGGTGCGTCGAAAACCCTTTGGTTCGCACCCCCACCCCGGCCCAAGGCGGCCCGCATCGTCGCCGGGGCCGCGGTCGCCACGGGGCCTGTCTGATGGCGACCCGCTGCGCCCGGCGTCGCCGCGCTTGCGGTCGCCATTAGGCTGGCCCGCTGTGATCACCCGGATGTCCGAGCTGTTCCTGCGCACCCTGCGTGATGATCCCGCCGACGCCGAAGTGCCCAGCCACAAGCTGCTGATCCGGGCCGGGTACATCCGGCCGGTCGCGCCCGGCCTATACAGCTGGTTGCCTCTCGGGTTGCGGGTGTTGCGCAAAATCGAACGTGTCGTCCGCGAGGAGATGAACGCGATCGGCGGGCAGGAGATCCTGTTCCCTGCCCTGCTGCCGCGCGCACCGTATGAGACAACCAACCGGTGGACCGAATACGGCGAGGGCGTGTTTCGGCTTAAGGACCGCCGCGGCAACGACTACCTGCTGGGCCCGACGCACGAGGAATTCTTCACTCTGACGGTGAAGGGCGAGTACAGCTCCTACAAGGACTTTCCGTTGGTGCTCTACCAGATTCAGAACAAATACCGGGATGAGCCGCGGCCGCGGGCCGGCATCCTGCGGGTCCGGGAGTTCCTGATGAAGGACTCCTACTCCTTCGACATCGACGATGCCGGGCTCAAGGCCGCCTATCACGCGCATCGGGAGGCCTATCAGCGCATCTTCGAGCGGCTCAAGGTGCGCTACGTCATCGTGTCCGCGGTCTCGGGAGCGATGGGCGGCAGCGCCTCCGAGGAGTTTTTGGCCGAGAGTCCGGTCGGTGAGGACACCTTCGTGCGGTGCCTGGAGTCGGGTTACGCAGCCAATGTCGAGGCGGTGGTCACCGCCCGCCCGGACAGCATTCCCATCGACGGTCTGCCCGAGGCGGTGGTCTACGACACCGGCGATACCCCAACCATCGCGACCCTGGTGGACTGGGCCAACACGGCGGACCTGGGCCGCACCGTCACCGCTGCCGACACCCTGAAGAACGTCATGCTCAAGACCCGCCAGCCCGGCGGCGACTGGGAGCTACTGGCCATCGGGCTCCCCGGTGACCGTGAGGTCGACGACCGGCGGCTGGGTGCGGCGCTCCACCCCGCCGACTACGTGCTGGTCGTCGACGACGACTTTGCCAGGTATCCGTTTCTGGTGAAGGGCTATATCGGTCCGAAAGCGTTGCACGACAACGGAGTTCGATATCTGGTCGATCCGCGGGTGGTCGACGGCACCAGCTGGATCACCGGGGCCGACCAGCCCGGCAAGCATGTCGTCGGATTGGTGGCCGGCCGGGATTTCACCGCCGACGGCACCATCGAGGCTGCGGAGGTGCGCGACGGCGATCCATCTCCCGACGGCGCCGGCCCGCTGGTATCGGCGCGCGGTATCGAGATCGGCCACATCTTCCAGCTTGGCCGCAAATACACCGATGCCTTCGCCGCCGACGTGCTCGGCGAGGACGGCAAGCCGGTGCGGCTGACCATGGGCTCCTACGGCCTCGGGGTGTCGCGGATGGTGGCCGTTATCGCCGAGCAGCACCATGACCAGCTGGGACTGCGCTGGCCGTCGGCGGTCGCGCCGTTCGACGTTCATCTAGTGATCGCCAACAAAGACCCGGAGGCTCGCGCCGGCGCCACCACACTGGCCGCCGACCTGGACCGGTTGGGTGTCGAAGTGCTGCTCGACGACCGCCAGGCATCGCCCGGCGTGAAATTCAAGGATGCTGAGTTGCTAGGTGTGCCCTGGGTCGTCGTGGTGGGGCGGGGCTGGGCAGACGGCGTGGTCGAGCTGCGCGACCGCTTCAGCGGACAGACTCGCGAGCTGGCTGTCGGCGCTTCGCTGGCCACCGACATCGCGGCGGCCCTCGCCGGCTAACCGGGGGGCTATTCGTTGCCGCCCGGGAAACTCGTGGTGATAGGCCAGGCGCCCAGCACTCGGTTCCATCTGGCGGCCATGACCGCGCTTTGTGTCAGGGCCGTCGAGGCGAACGCACGGTCATCCGCCGTCTCAGCGTGCTCGATGACGGCGCGCCAAGCCGTCGCGCCGTCGTTCTCCATCCGCACCGCCAGGCGCGCCGCATCCGCCGCGCTGCCCACCGGCATGGGCAACTGGTAGCCGGCGGCGGCGACCGGGGCGGTGACCTTGCGGGCGGTCAGCATTGCGATGACGTCGTCGCGGCGTTGACGGTGCTGGTCAAGGGCGTCCACTACCAAGTTGTTGACACCGGGGGGCGATAGCGCGGACACGATGCCGTAGCCGTAAACGGTCGAGTGTTCGATGGCCAGCGCTTCGCACAGCGCCGCGTCGTCGGCGTCTTTGGCGGGGGGGCCGGTGGGCGAGCGTTTCGGCGTGGCGCCCGGGGTGGGTTCGGAGGACGTCATGGCGTCGGCCCCGGAGGCACCAGTGCAACCGTGTATGCCGCGGTGCAGGACGCGGCGATGGAGCCGAGTAGCCCAGCTCGGTAGCCCGACGAGGTGGCCACCAGGCGACTGGCACTCTCGGCCGATGTGCGCAGCGAATCGACCACGTCGGACAGCGGTGGGGGTGGCGGTGGCGGCGCCGCCGGTTCGGCTGGGCTGAGGCTGGTCGTTTCGCTCGATGAGGTGGTGAACTTGCCGGCAGCCCGGGAGATTTCCGTGGACAGGGCACGGGCATGCGCGGCGCGTTGGGTGGCGACGACTGTCAGCGCGGCAGCGATCTGCGGCGGGTTACCGACGGCCGCTGCGGCGGCACCGGCGAGCGCACTGTCGTGTCTGGCCTCGTCTAATGGCCCCAGCAGCTCTTCGACGGCGGGGGGCTTGGGCGGGGACTCGCCACAGGCGGACACGACCACCCCGAGCGCAGCGAGAGCCGCGCCACCGGCGAGCACACCCCGCCTGTTGGTGACGGGTACTGCGCTAGGCACAGCAACATCCTGCCATTGGTACGAAGGTAGGCACGATGCGAGGACCTTGACCACGCGATCACGCCGTCGTACCTAATTCCTGGCGTATCGTTGATAGCTGGCTCTCGGGGAACGGCGGCTGTTGCGTTCCGCAGGGACATCGGAGGCCGCCCTGGCGGCTACATCCGCCAGATGACCGGACAACTCAAGATGAGGAGCTCGCCGTGACCACCGGGCTACCTTCGCAGACACAGGTGATCGAGCTACTTGGTGGCGAGTTTGCGCGTGCCGGCTATGAGATCGAAGACGTGGTCATCGACACCCGGATACGCCCGCCGCGGATTACGGTGATCGCCGACGGTGACAACGCCCTCGACCTGGACACGATAACCACTCTGTCGCGTTCGGCATCGGCTTTGCTGGACGGCCTGGACAGCATCCGGGATCGCTATGTACTCGAGATCAGTTCGCCCGGTGTGGACCGCCCGCTGACCAGCGAGAAGCACTTCCGCCGCGCCCGTGGCCGCAAGGTCGAAATTGCGTTATCGGACGGATCGCAGCTGACCGGCCGCGTCGGCGAGACTCGCGATCACGCTATCGCGCTGGTGGTCCGCGCAGGCCGGGACTGGACGGTACGCCAGATCCCGCTCGCCGAAATTGTGAAAGCTGTTGTCCAGGTCGAGTTTTCGCCGCCAGCCCAGATCGAGCTGGAACTGGCGACTATGGGTCAGGCCGACAGGACGGAGGCCGGAGCATGAACATTGACATGGCCGCGCTGCATGCGATCGAGGTAGATCGGGGCATCTCGGTCAATGAGCTGCTCGAGACGATCAAGTCTGCGCTGCTTACCGCCTACCGGCACACCCAAGGTCACCAGACCGACGCGCATATCGATATCGACCGCAAGACCGGTGCCGTTCGGGTGATCGCCCGTGAGACCGATGAGGACGGCATCGTCATCAGTGAATGGGATGACACTCCCGAGGGTTTTGGCCGCATCGCCGCTACGACCGCACGTCAGGTGATGCTGCAGCGATTCCGGGACGCTGAAAATGAGCGCACCTACGGCGAGTTCTCCACCCGCGAGGGCGAGATCGTCGCGGGTGTGATTCAGCGCGACAGCCGGGCCAACGCCCGTGGTCTGGTCGTCGTCCGGATGGGCAGTGAGGCCAAGGGGTCCGAAGGTGTGATCCCGGCAGCTGAACAGGTTCCCGGTGAGAGCTACGAGCACGGCAACCGGCTGCGGTGCTATGTGGTTGGTGTGACGCGCGGGGCCCGTGAACCGGTGATCACGTTGTCCCGTACCCATCCCAACCTGGTGCGCAGGCTGTTCTCGCTGGAAGTTCCGGAGATCGCCGACGGATCGGTGGAGATCGTCGCGGTCGCCCGCGAAGCCGGCCACCGCTCCAAGATCGCGGTGAGGTCGAACGTTCCCGGCCTGAACGCGAAAGGTGCCTGCATCGGTCCGATGGGCCAGCGGGTCCGCAACGTGATGAGTGAGCTCTCCGGGGAGAAGATCGACATCATCGACTACGACGAAGACCCGGCCCGTTTCGTCGGCAACGCATTGTCGCCCGCGAAGGTCGTCTCCGTGACGGTCATTGACCAGACCGCCCGGGCCGCCCGCGTGGTGGTGCCCGACTTCCAGTTGTCGCTGGCCATCGGCAAGGAGGGCCAGAACGCGCGGTTGGCCGCCCGCCTCACCGGGTGGCGTATTGACATCCGCGGCGATTCACCGGCGCATCCTGAGAGCCAGCGCGAACACGGTGCCACCCACGGGATGGCGCACGACCGTTAGGGCCGGGCCCGTGGCGTCAATCCCGAACGCGGTGCCGTTCACCGTGCTGATCCGCGGTGGCGGGCATCGAGGGTCAGCGGCGGCCCGACGACCTCGCAGTCGTACTTCTCCGCGGCCCGCTGCGTCCGCTCCAGGTCGGGAGGCGGAGAAATCGACGCCCTCGCGACCGGGGCCGGCGAGTCGTTGACGAGCTGACTGGCGTGCTCGCCGACTACCTACACGAAATGCTGCGCGACTGGCCGCGCGGTCAGGCGGAGGCGCTGGTCGACGGCATCGAACGAATGATCGCCTGGGGCAGATCGGCCGCGGTGCGCGAGGCGCCCACAACGGCTCGTACCGAGCGGTCCATCGGGCGGGCCTGACGACGGCCATGCGGGAGGAGGGACTCGAAGCCACCGACACGCGGATGGCCGCTGCCTATCACCTGGGCAACCCGCAATGACCGATCATGCATGCTGGTCTGCATGATCGACCTGCGTTCGCTGGCCCGGCTGAGCGGCGCGCAGTCTCGATCGATCAGCCCGGAGAACTTCGACGGCGCCAAGGGCGGCGGTGCCCGCGCTGCCGAGGGCACCGGCGCGCCCCGCGCAGCACACCTCGGCACGGGCTGGAAGATCTCTCCTAGCGTCGACGTTGACGGGCACACCACGCATCTGCTGGCCGCCATCGACGGGCCGGCGCTCATCACGCACATCTGGCTGACCACACACCCCAGCAACTGGCGCAGCCTCATCCTGCGCGCGTACTGGGACAACGCGGACGAGCCCGCAATCGAGGTACCACTCGGCGATTTCTTCGGCCAGGGCTGGTGCGAATTCGCCCAGCTCTCTTCCGTGCCGGTCGCGGTCAATCCGCACGGCGGCTTCAACAGCTACTGGCCGATGCCGGTGCCCCGGCATGCCAGGCTGACGCTGGAGAACCGCGCGCCGCAGGCCGCCACCGTCTACTACCAGATCAGCTACGAGATCGACGTAGGTGTCGCCGACGCCGGGTACCTGCACAGCCAGTTCCACCGCAGCAACCCGCTGCCCGCCGGCACCGTGCACCCGATCCTCGACCGCGTGCACGGCAGCGGGAAGTACGTCGGCACCTACCTGGCCTGGGGCGTCAACCGCCCCGGCTGGTGGGGCGAGGGCGAGGTCAAGTTCTACCTCGACGGCGACGAGGAGTTCCCCACGATCTGCGGCACCGGCACCGAGGACTACTTCGGCGGCGCCTGGGACTTCGACGTGCCCGGGCAGGGCTACACCGCCTACTCGACACCATTCCTCGGGCTGCACCAAATCATCCGCCCGGACGGGCTATACCGCAGCCAGCAGCGTTTCGGCATGTACCGCTGGCACCTGCTGGACCCTATCCACTTCCACACCGACCTGCGCGTGGACATCCAAGCCCTCGGATGGACGTCAGGCCATCGTTACCAGCCCCGGTACGACGACATTGCCTCCACCGCGTTCTTCTACCTGGACCGCCCGTGCGTGCCGCGCCCGCCGCTGCCCAGCGCCGACGACCTGGAGGTGGGCGGCGAGCCCATCGAGTCGCTCACGTGACCTGGCCCGACGACGTGCGCGCAGCCGAGTGCGACGGCGCCGAGTTCGGCCACTTGGCGATGCCGCTCGGCGGCATCGGCACCGGGAACTTGGCTATCTGCGCTGACGGCGGCCTGCGGCAGTGGCAGCTGCACAATATCGGCAACCATGCCGGCGCACTACCCGGGTCGTTTTTCGCGCTGCGCGTCAGCCGGTGGGAGCCGCCGCTGGACGAGCTGCGCGTCCTGCAGGCACCGCCGCGGGACTCGACCGGCACCCCGCTGGTCACCGACGACGTGGTGCCGGAGTGGCAGCGTGACCTGCTGAGCCGCCATCCCGGGGTGGCCCGCACCACGTTCTGCGGCACCTACCCGATCGCCCGGGTGCGCTACCTGGACCCGGCCCTTCCCCTGGATGTCACGCTGGAGGCGTTCAACCCGCTGGTGCCGCTGGACGTCGACGCCAGCTCCATCCCGGCGGCGCTGTTCACGTTCCGGCTAGTCAACACCGACGACCACCCGCTGCACGGAACACTGGGCGCCACCGTGCAGAACGCCGTCGGCTGGGACGGCATCACCCCGATCGACGGCGTGCAGACACCTGGGTATGGAGGCAACACCAACCGGCTGCTGCGCCCCGACGGCTGGACGAGCGTGGTGCTGGACAACGCCGCGCTTCCCGACGACGCCCTGGGCGCCGGGCAGATGGTAATGGCCGCCGACGACCCGCGGGCCGCCGCACTGACCCGGTGGCGGCACGCGGGTGAGTTCGTCACCTTCCTGCGCTCGCGGGCGCTGGCCAGCGGCGAGCCGCGGCTCGCCTTTGCGGCGGGCACCGCCGACCCGCACCGGCACGCCCCGCACCCGGCGAGCGGCGCCAGCCCGGCGGGCAGCACCTGGAACGCCGGCCTCGGCGTTCCCTTCCGGCTGCGGCCGGGCGAGCAGCGGCTGATCCGGGTCGCATTGACGTGGTATTTCCCCAACCGGTACGTCAACTTCGAGCAGTTCGGCCCGGATCGCCCGGAGTGGGGGCGTTCTCGGTTCTGGCTGGGCAACCATTACGCCACCCGCTACGCCAACGCGCAGGACGTATTCGAGCGGGTGCGCCGAGATTGGTCCGCGCTGCGCGAGGCCACCGGCGCGTGGACGTCCACGCTGGCCCGCTCCGGCCTGGACGACGCCGCTGTCACCCATGTCGTCGCGCAGCTCGCGACCGTGCGCAGCCCCACCTGCTTCCGCACCGCAGACGGGCGGTTCTTCGCATTCGAGGGGGTGCTGGGCGCCTCGACCGTGATGTGGTCGGGGCGGTATGGCGGTTCCTGTCCGCTCAACTGCACGCACGTCTGGAACTACGCGCAGGCGCTCGCGGCGGCGTTCCCCGAGCTGGAACGCAGCATGCGCGAGACCGAGTTCGAGATCATGCAGGCACCGGCAGGGTATGTACCGCACCGGGTGATCGCGCCGATCTACCTACGGCAGCTGTGGGGCGAGCCGATCGGCGGTCCCGACGGGCCGGCGCTGGACGGTATGCTCGGCGTCGTCCTCAAGGCCTACCGCGAGTACCGCGCCGGCGCGGGCATCGACTGGCTGCGCCGCTACTGGCCAAACCTCACCCGCCTGTTGCGCCACGTAGAGGACACCTGGAACGTCGACGGCACCGGGATGCTCAGCGGCAGTCAGCCCAGCACCCACGACATCGACCTCACCGGGCACAACCCGTTTATGGGCACGCTGTGGCTCGCCGCGCTGCGTGCCGCAGAGAAGATGGCCGGCCTCCTCGACGACGCCGACACCGCGACCGGGTACCGGGCCACCTTCTCCCAGGCCAGCGAGTCCTATGACGCGGCGCTGTTCACCGGCGAGTACTACGTGCAGCGGCTGCTGCCCGGCGACAACCCCGACTACCAGTGGAGCGACGGGTGCCTGGCTGACCAGCTGATTGGGCAGTGGTGGGCGCACCAGCTCGACCTCGGCTACCTGCTGCCCGCCGAGCACGTGCGCACCGCCCTCGCCGCGGTGGTGCGGCACAACCTGCGCCGCGGGTTCCGCGACTTCACCCACCCGTACCGGGTGTTCGCCGACGGCGACGACGCTGGGCTGCTGTTGTGCACCTGGCCGCACGGTGATCGGCCCGCAGTGCCGATCCGCTACGCCGACGAGGTGTGGACCGGCTCGGAGTACCAGGTGGCCGCGCACTGCTGGCGCGAGGGCTTGCACTACGAGGGGCGCGCCGTGCTGGACGCCGTGTGGGCGCGCTACGACGGGCGGCGACGCAACCCGTTCAACGAGATCGAGTGCGGCGACTACTACGCGCGCTCGCTGGCCGGCTGGTCGGCGCTGCAGGCGCTGGCCGGGTTCGCCCACGACGGCCCGGCTGGCGCGTACACCTTCCGCCAGCCGGGCACCGCCGTGCCGTTCCTCGCCGGCTCCGGGTGGGGCCTGTGGTCGCAGCAGGGTGACCAGCTCGTCATGGCCTGCACCGGCGGGCGGCTCGACGTGCACCGGCTCACGGTGGTCGGCGGCGCAGTCGACTACGACGCGTCCGTCGACGGGACGGCCGTGCCCACCCGGTGTACCAGCGCAGGCATCGAATTCCCGGATGGAATAAGGCTGCTCGCCGGACAGGTACTCACGTTGGCAGCCCGCTGACGGCGGAGATCGTCTGGCTTTTCCGCGCTGGCAGCACAGCAGCTCATGGCGCATGCTCAAGTGGTTCTGACCATCCGTTGAGTGACGCTAGACTGAACCGTGATCCAGCGTGAGCCTTCGGCCTTGACGCACAGACACACCGGTGGACCGGTGCGGACGTGTGTGGGGTGCCGAAAGCGAGAGTTGGCCGTCGAACTGCTTCGAGTGGTGGCTGTGCCGACTGGGAACGGCGAATACGCCGTGATCGTTGACACAGGGAGTAGCCTGCCGGGGCGGGGTGCATGGCTGCATCCCGTACTGCAGTGCATCCAACAGGCGATTCGGCGGGCTGCTTTCACAAAAGCGCTGCGCATCACCGGTTCACCGGACACATCCGCGGTGGTCGAGCACTTCCACGCGCTCGACTCGCCCGGCAACAGAACAGGTAGCAAAGAACATGAGCACACCGTGAAGTCCCGATGACAATGCGTCATAGCTAAACCCGAGGCGCGGCCCACGACTGTCGCCTCATAGACAGGAGATGTAGTGGCAGGTAAGGCCCGCGTACACGAGTTGGCAAAGGAACTCGGTGTCACCAGCAAGGAAGTTCTCGCCCGGCTGAATGAACAGGGCGAATTCGTCAAATCCGCATCGTCGACGGTAGAGGCGCCGGTCGCTCGCCGGCTGCGTGAGTCGTTCGGAGGCGGCAAGCCGGCCCCCGATAAGGGTCCCGCCAAGCGCCCCGAAAAATCGCTCGGCCAGGCCCTCGACAAGGCCATTAGCAAGGCCGCCGGCAACGGCGAAGCGACTAGCGCGCCCGCCAGGCCCGCCGACGCCGGTCCAGTGGCAACCGCCCAGGTTTCCCCGGCTGCGGCCGCAGAAGCGCCCGCGCCGCCGGCGCCGCCACCCGAACGGCCGTCGGCGCCGTCCCCCGGGCAGCCAGGAGCACCGACCCCCGGACAGCCACCCAGCCAACCGGCGCCCCACCCCGGTATGACGCCGGGCCCGCGTCCAGGTCCGATACCGAAGCCGGGAGTCCGTACCCCGCGCGTCGGCAATAATCCGTTCTCGTCGGCGCAACCCGTCGACCGGCCCATCCCGCGTCCGCCGGCGCCCCGCCCTGGAGCGGCCCGGCCTGGGGCGCCACGGCCGGGCGCTTCGCCCGGCAGCATGCCACCCCGTCCGGGTGGTGCTGGCGGTCAACCCCGCCCAGCACGTTCGGGCGCACCTCGACCCGGGGGTGGCCGGCCCGGTGGGCCTGGCGGCGGCCGCTCCGACGCCGGTGGCGGTAACTACCGCGGCGGCGCGAGCGGAGTGGGTGCCGCGCCCGGAGCCGGCTTCCGCGGCCGTCCCGGTGGCGGCGGCGGTGGCGGTGGCGGTGGTGGTGGTGGTGGTGGCCGTCCCGGGCAGCGGGGCGGTGCTGCCGGCGCGTTCGGCCGTCCTGGCGGCGTGCCCCGGCGCGGCCGCAAGTCCAAGCGGCAGAAGCGCCAGGAATACGACTCGATGCAGGCGCCCGTCGTCGGCGGCGTGCGGTTGCCGCACGGCAACGGCGAGACGATCCGATTGGCACGTGGCGCGTCCCTGTCGGACTTCGCTGAAAAGATCGATGCCAACCCGGCTGCGCTGGTGCAGGCACTGTTCAATCTCGGCGAGATGGTGACGGCGACACAATCGGTCGGCGACGAGACGCTCGAGCTGCTGGGCAGCGAGATGAACTACAACGTCCAGGTCGTCAGCCCGGAGGACGAAGACCGCGAGCTGCTGGAATCCTTCGACCTGAGCTACGGCGAAGACGAAGGCACCGAGGAGGACCTGCAGATCCGTCCGCCGGTGGTGACCGTGATGGGCCACGTCGACCACGGTAAAACCCGACTGCTGGACACCATCCGCAAGACCAACGTCCGCGAGGCCGAGGCCGGCGGCATCACCCAGCACATCGGCGCCTACCAGGTGTCCGTCGACCTCGACGGCACCGAGCGGCTGATCACCTTCATCGACACCCCGGGCCACGAGGCGTTCACCGCCATGCGCGCCCGCGGCGCCAAGGCCACCGACATCGCGATCCTGGTGGTCGCCGCCGACGACGGCGTCATGCCGCAGACCGTGGAGGCCATCAATCACGCGCAGGCCGCCGATGTGCCGATCGTGGTAGCGGTGAACAAGATCGACAAAGAGGGTGCCGACCCGGCCAAGATCCGT
This sequence comes from Mycobacterium sp., assembly GCA_035515675.1. Taxonomy (GTDB): domain Bacteria; phylum Actinomycetota; class Actinomycetes; order Mycobacteriales; family Mycobacteriaceae; genus Mycobacterium. Next base: position 6,770 of record DATJBA010000315.1, on the reverse strand, counting down.
GGCCAGCTCACCGAATACGGTTTGGTGCCAGAGGAATTCGGCGGCGACACGATGTTCGTGGACATCTCGGCGAAGGTGGGCACCAACATCGAGGCGCTGGAAGAGGCGGTGCTGCTGACCGCCGACGCCGCCCTGGACCTGCGGGCCAACCCCGACATGGAGGCCCAGGGTGTGGCGATCGAGGCGCACCTGGACCGTGGTCGCGGACCAGTCGCCACCGTGTTGGTGCAGCGCGGCACGCTGCACGTCGGCGACTCGGTGGTCGCTGGCGATGCCTACGGCCGGGTCCGCCGCATGGTTGACGAGTACGGCGAGGACATCGAGGAGGCGCTGCCGTCGCGTCCGGTGCAGGTCATCGGCTTCACGTCGGTGCCCGGCGCCGGTGACAACTTCCTGGTCGTCGACGAAGACCGCATTGCCCGCCAAATCGCGGACCGGCGTAGTGCCCGCAAGCGCAACGCCCTGGCGGCGCGTTCTCGCAAGCGGATCAGCCTGGAGGATCTGGACTCGGCGCTGAAGGAAACCAGCCAGCTGAACCTGATCCTGAAGGGCGACAACGCCGGTACCGTCGAGGCGCTGGAAGAGGCCCTAATGGGGATCCAGGTCGATGACGAGGTGGCGCTGCGCGTCATCGACCGCGGGGTCGGCGGCATCACCGAGACCAACGTCAACCTGGCGTCGGCCTCGGACGCGATCATCATCGGCTTCAACGTGCGTGCCGAGGGCAAGGCCACCGAGCTGGCCAACCGCGAAGGCGTGGAGATCCGTTACTACTCGGTGATCTACCAGGCGATCGACGACATCGAGAAGGCGCTGCGCGGCATGCTCAAGCCGGTCTATGAAGAGGTCGAGCTGGGTCGTGCCGAGATCCGGGCGCTGTTCCGCTCGTCGAAGGTCGGCGTCATCGCCGGCTGCCTGGTCACCTCCGGTGTGATGCGGCGCAACCGCAAGGCCCGGCTGCTACGGGACAACATCGTGGTCGCCGACAACCTCACGGTGAGCTCGCTGCGACGGGAAAAGGACGACGTGACCGAGGTCCGCGAGGGCTACGAGTGCGGTATGACGCTGGGCTACTCCGACATCAAGGAAGGCGACATCATCGAGTCCTACGAGCTGGTCGAGAAGGAGCGTGCCTGATGAGTTGCACAGTGAGCCTCGCGCATGGCTGACCCCGCCCGGGCGCGCCGGCTGGCCAAACGGATTTTCACGATCGTCGCCTCGGCGATCGAGTTCGGCATCAAGGATCCGGGGCTGGACGGGGTGACCATCGTCGACGTGAAGGTGACCGCCGACCTGCACGATGCGACGGTGTATTACACGGTGATGGGACGCACCCTGGACGACGAGCCGGATTACGCCGCTGCCGCAGCTGCGCTGGAACGGGCCAAAGGTACGCTACGCACCAAGGTCGGGGCGGGCACCGGCGTGCGCTTCACTCCCACCCTGACGTTTACCCGGGATACGACGTCCGACAGTGTGCATCGGATGGACGAGTTGCTGGCCCGTGCTCGCGCCGCGGACGCCGATGTGGCGCGGACTCGCTCGGGTGCCAAGCCGGCCGGGGAGGCCGATCCATACCGTGACGGCGGGTCGGCCGCGAAACCGCCGGGGCCAGACATTCGGACCAGCGACGCGCTTGACATGTGGGAACCGCCCGCTCGCGGGGGAGATACCGGTGACGACGATTGACCCGAAGACTGAGCTGGGGGCACGCGTCGACGCCCTCGGTGCCGTCGAGCTGCTGTCGGGCGCCGCGACGATCGGGGTGGTGGCTCATGTCCAACCTGACGCCGACACCATTGGCGCCGGGCTGGCACTGGCCTTGGTGCTGGACAAGTGCGGCAAACGGGTCGAGGTCAGTTTCGCCGCGCCGGCGACATTGCCGGAGTCGCTGGCGTCGTTGCCCGGCTGTCACTTGCTGGTCAGTCCCGATGCGATGCGTCGCGATGTCGATTTGGTTGTGACTGTTGATGTTCCGAGTGTAAGGCGGCTGGGCGGCCTGAGTGATTTAGCCGGTCCGGGCCGGCAGCTGCTGGTCATCGACCACCACGCCTCCAACGATATGTTCGGCACCGCGAACTTCGTCGACCTGTCAGCGGATTCCACCACGATGATGGTTGCCGAAATCCTTGACACGTGGGGCAAGCCGATCGACCCAGAGGTCGCGCACTGCATCTACGCCGGGCTCACAACCGACACCGGGTCGTTCCGCTGGGCCAGCGCCCGCGCTCTTCGGCTGGCGGCTCGGCTGGTCGACATCGGTGTGGACAACGCCGCGATCAGCCGAACACTGATGGATAGCCATCCGTTCGTGTGGCTGTCGCTGTTGTCGCGCGTGCTGGGCTCGGCGCGATTGCTGCCCGACGCGGTCGGCGGTCGCGGGCTGGTCTACGTAGTCGTCGACAATCGGGACTGGGTCAGTTCGCGCGCAGAGGAAGTCGAGAGCATCGTCGATATCGTGCGCACCACACAGCAGGCTGAGGTGGCGGCGGTCTTCAAGGAGGTCGACCCGCACCAGTGGTCGGTGTCGATGCGGGCCAAGGCCGACGTGGATTTGGCGGCAGTCGCGTCCGCGTTCGGTGGTGGTGGCCACCGGCTGGCCGCCGGCTACTCGACCTCTGGCTCGATCGATGACGCTGTGGCGTCGCTGCGCACGGCGCTGGGCTGATCGCGTCGACGAACGCGGGGCCTTGCCCGCCGCGGGCGCTGATGCCGGACGCCATTTGCTACGTTTTTACGTCCCGCCAAACGATTTTTGCGAGTTCGTCGCGATCGGTGACGTCGAGTTTGATGCACGCGCGGTAGATGTGCCCTTCAACGGTACGAACCGATACCGTCAACCGATCTGCGATTTCCCGGTTGGTCAGTCCCTCGGCGACAAGCGCGGCGATCTCGCGCTCGCGGGACGTCAGCGGCAGGGGTCGTGCCGCGGATCGGATCGCCGGCGTGGTCGCTCCGCCGCATCGAGCGGCCAGCTGTAGCGCACGCGCCGCAGACTCCGCGCTTTTTCGCCGCTGACCGGCACGATCATGCAGCGGTGCGGCCTGCGCGGCGGAGTCTGCGGCCGACAGGAGCAAGCCGGCGTCTTCGAATCCCGCGCTCACCGCATCAAGAGCCGGTGCATCGCCGGCGGCGAGGGCTGCGGCGTGGCGGGCCTGAAGTGTCACCATTCGCCCCTGCACGTTTTCGGCTAGTGCGGCCAGCCGCGACGCCACGGTGCGGTCGCCGAACCGCGCGGCGTGGTGCAGTGCCTCAGCCTCGACGGCGTACTGACCTGAGCGGTGTGCGACATCTGCGGCCGCGCGGGCCAATTCGACCGCTCGTCGCTCCAGCCCTTTCGCCGCGTCATGCCACGATTTGGCGATCGTCATCTGCGGGGAGTGAATCGCCATGTGCGGCCCGCCGTGCTCGGCGGCGTCGGCGAGGACGCGTTCGGCCTCGCCTGTACGGCCGAGCGCCGCGTAAGCCTTCTTCAGCAGTATCCTTGCGGGCAACCGCCATGGCATGGCCACTTCGGCAGTCTGTGCCGCAACCGCTTGCTCTAGCGCCGAGATGGCGTCGGGGAACTTGCCACGGTAGACGCCGACAAGACCGGCCATGATCTTCGCGATCGCCCACGCCAGACGCTGTCCCGCAGAGGAGAACTCGGCGTAATCCGCTGCGCGTTTGTCAGCCAGATCTAATTCTCCGATGGAGGTGAGCGCGAGCACGTCGCCATAGCGCACCATGACCCGGATCATGCCGTCGGTGGGCTTCTGCTCGGCACGGCATCTGGCGGCGATCGATTCGAAATCGCCGCCGCGGCCGGCGACCGGCATGGCTAGACCCGCGGCGAAAGCGGCCCACTCGATTGCCTGTTTCGGGGCCTGCGGGTCCGCCAACACGCGCTCGGCTTCGGCGATTCCCTCGCCAATTCTGTTCTCGTGCACTGCCATCGCCGATCCGGTCGCTTCAACCGCAAGCCTGAGGCTCGGGTGCTGCACACGCCGACGCAACAATGCCAAGACCTGCTGGGCGCGGGCGACATCACCCATCGACCAGAACAGGACCGACAGGTGGGGAATACCCCACTGGACGAGCTGCAGCTCGTCGAGGTTGTCGGGGTCAAACCGAGCGAGGATTTCATTGGCCTGCACCGGATGTCCTTGCCACAACAGTGCGCGCGACAGCAGCTCCGCTTCGCGCACACCACCGCTGCGTTCGAACGCCGCGCGCGCGATCCGTTCACCGAGCGGAAGATTCGACAGGAACATCGCGTCCTTAGCCGCGGCGACGAGCAGCTCGGTATCGACGGCTTGGTCGCTGTCCACGCACAGCTGCGCCAGCCGGATGCGGCCAGCGGCCGAGTCGAGGTCGCGGTCGCGGTCGCGCAGAACCTGTACGAGGCGGCCCCTCAGCTTCCGAGCCGACGCTGTGCCGACGTGGCGCCGGACGACATCACCGAAGAGCGGGTGGCTAATCCAGACATTGACCTGAGGGCCGTCGCGAACGATCCGGATCAAGCCGTGCATCTCGGCCGCGTCGACGGCCTCCTCACCGGCCAGTTCGCAAAGCGTGTCGACGTCGAGCGGTTCGCATAGCGCGAGCAGCTTCAATGCGTTCACGACATCGGCGCCCGCGCGATCGAGACGGTCTTGCAGCAGAGCAGCCAACCCGGATGGAACAACAGTGGGCCCACGTAACTGCCACACCCCATTGACCTCGGTCAGCGTTCCGGCATCAAGCGACCCCTCGACCATATGCCGAAGAAAAAGCGGATTGCCGCCTGAGGACTCCCACATGACGTCAGCGCTCAGGCCCTCGAGCGTCCCGCCAAGGACCGATTCGACGAGCGCAATGCTCTGCTGCTTTGTGAACGGCTGAAGCTCGAAGCGCTGCAGGTAGCCGTCCTTCCACAAGGAAGTGACAGCGTCGGGAACCGGTTTGCCGCTGCGAACCGCCGCCATAATGTGTCCGGCCCGGTCCACCGCAATTTGATGCAGCAACGTTGCGGACAGTTGGTCCAGCAACTGCGCATCGTCGACGACGATGACGGTATCCCCATGGTCGATAAGGGATTCCCGCGCCGCAGTCATCAGCGCGATCGGATCGCGCGACGTTGACGGGCTCACCAAGTGTGCCATTGCCCCGAGCGGGATGCTGCGCGAGGACTCCGTGCACGCCACCCAGCGCACTTGCGAACGCAGCGACGCGGTGACGCTACGGGCCAGGGTCGTCTTGCCAACGCCGGCAGCGCCGAACAAGATCGCACCGCAGCTTTCACGGCCGATCAGCGCGGATCGAATCTTCTCATGCTCCACGGGGCGATCGAGGAACTGCCACCGGCCGGCCATGTAGTCAGAGTGTAAGTGTCCAGATCGGACAACACGTGGGAACCCTGTTCAGGATGTGCACCCAGCGGTCTTATTGCGCCTTCCGCAGCCCTCGGCAACGTGGTCGGGCCGCCGTGGCGCTATCTGTGAACAGCAAGGAGGATCTGACCTTTCCGTGGGTCGGGTTTCATGCGGCTCGGCCGGGTAGGGGTGGGCAGAGACCACCTCGGGTCAGCAATGCCATCGTGATGAGTGCGTCCGGGCTGTGGAGTCCATAGGCGCGCTTGGTCAGTGCCCGCAGGTGGGTGTTGGTGGCTTCGGATGGGCGTTGGACAACCCGTGGTCGAGGGTGTTGCCGATCAGATCGCGGTAGCGGCGGATGGTGCGGGCGAGCGCGACGAACTCGGAGATGCGCGAGTGCGACGCCCACGACAGCCACCCGGCCAACAGTTGGCCGCCCTGGGTTCCCTTGACCCGAAAGACTTCGCGCAGTTGCTCTTTGAGCAGGTACGCCCGGTAGAGGGTGGCGTTGGTGTCGGCGATCGCCGCCAGGCTGGTGCGTTGCTCGACGGTCAACTCTGGCGGGTTCTTGCGCACCGCCCACATCGCGTGGCGGTCGCTGATCCCGGCCTTGGTCATGGTGGGCACCCGCACTCGATCCAGCGCTTTCATGGCCCAGGCCACCACATGGTAGGGGTCCAGGCACAGCAGCGCCTGGGGGGCTCGTTGGCGCACCAGGGTGTGGATCCATTCCGCGCCGTCGCAGCTGACGTGGGTGAGCAGCCGCGCCCGCTGGGCGCCCAACTCGTCGAAGAACCGGCTCAGTGTGGCCTGGTTGCGGCCCTCGGCCGCCCACACCAGCCGGCCAGTCCCGTGATCGACGATCACCGTCAAATACCGCTGCCCCTTGCGATAGGCAATCTCATCGATCCCGATCCGCACCAGGCCCGACAGCAGGTCGTTAGTGTCACGGCCATCGGCGACCACCCGGGTCACGATCGCCGCCACGGTGCGCCACGCGATCCGCAAAAACACCGTCAGAACACTCAGCGCGGTATGGGCGGCCAACCACGCGCAGGTGTCCTCGAACACCCACGTGTGCTTGGCCCCGGGCCGCGCCCACGGCACATCCGCGATCACCACCCCGTGCTCGGCGCAGTCCACCCGCGGTGCTGTCGCCTGCAGATACGCCTTCATCGTCCCGACATCGAGGGTGCGCCAGCGTCGCATGCCGTCCCCGCCGTCATAGCCGGGACAGCGCTTGCGGCACCGCGAGCACCGACTTGCTTGCGACGCCTTGGGCCGCACCGACAACACCAGCACCTCGCTGGTCACCGGGTTTCTTCCCCGCGAGGTCTCGATCTCGATCGACACGTCCTCGACCACCATGTTCTGGTCCCCGAGAGCCGCCGCAAATATCCTGGAATTGCGCAACGCCGTAACCCCTTCTTCGTTTTG
>DATJBA010000314.1:0-2870 GCA_035515675.1 Mycobacterium sp. | reverse complement strand
TTGTAGCCCCAACTGTTAAGACTAAGTGTCTTGCGGCCGCAGCGGATTCGGCGATAACCTGCGCACCATGATCACCATCAGCACCGTGGAAATAATGGTCAGCCCGCAAGGTGGCGGCGGTGGCCGCGGGGGCGGCGGCGGTCGCCACGGCGGTGGCGGCGGCTAAGCGGCTTACCTCACGCTTCGGGACGGGGCCGCGCGGCCCCCGTCGTGCGCATTCCGCTTTGGTATGTGTATTGAAGTGCGGCTACCCGTTAGCCGGGTTGTTAGCACGTAGGGTTGCGTATATTGCTGCGTCGTGCTGACGGAGCGCTCCCAATCGGCGCTGCCTGGTGACCTGTTGCGGCGACACTTCATCGCCCAGCTCGGCGATGACCCTAGTTTTACTGGGGCATGTGGTGACGGGCTTGCCCAGGTAAGAGATGGCGCCACAACGACTCGCACCGCGGGTCGATACGAAGGTGACATGTGTGAGGGCAGAGCCTGTTCCGCACGCTCTTAGTACACATGGCACCTACTGCGGATCAGATGATTGGGCCGGGCGGGCCATCCTGATCGGCATTGCCCAGCAGATCGAGTTGCATCCATGCGACGTCGTGCCAGCTGCCGTGCTTCCATTCGACGCGCCGGTATAGGCCAGCATTCCGGAACCCGAAGGATCGGTGAAAACCGTTGCTGGCCTCGTTGGGTTGGGTGATGCCGGCGAAGGCTCGCCGATAGCCGCGCTCGGTGAGTCGGCGCAGTATTTGCGTGTAGAGTTTGCGGCCGCCGCCGGCGCGGTGATGGTCGGCGTTGATGTAGATTCCGGTCTCAGCCGACCATTGGTAGGAAGCCAGACGTTTCAATGGCTGCCCGTAGGCGAAGCCGATGATCTGATCATCACGTTCCAAGACGAGCCATTCATGGGTATCGCGGAGCCCGGCGATACGCGCAGCCATCTCACCTACGGTCGGGACTTCGATTTCCCAACTGATCGCCGTTTCCAGGACGTAGGGGCGGTAAATCGCAACGCAGGCGGACGCATCCTGCGAGGACGCGGGACGCACTTCCATGCCGGTAGTCTTCCAGTGGCCGACAAGGGGTTGGAATCCCCTCGGGCACGCCCTCTCAAACTGGTGTCCAGTCGTCCCAGAACTCGGAGAAGTCGAGAGTCAGTTGTGGGATCTGGGCGGTGCTGATGATCTTGCGAAAGTGATCTTGCCAACCCCACCACAGGCAGATGTGAAAGACGTGCTGGTGCCAGCTGAGCTGATAGCCCTCGGATATGGCCTCGCCCTTGTTCTCCGGCGCAAACACGGCGATCGCCAACGGGTCGATCACCGCCGAGGCAGGAAGCTGAATTTTCCCGGTCCGCCATATGTGGACTCCCAGGGGGCGAGGCCCGTGGGGAGTCAGTTCGAAGCCCTCGGGCACCGCGTCGTCGTGGCCGTGGCTCAATCGGTGAACGCCGTGTAGGACATCGGCGATGTCGGGACGGCTGTCGGGCAGATCCGACTTCACCGCTATCGGAAAGCGGCTCTGATCAAAGTCGATACCGGGTGCTGCCATCACGCGGAAGATGTCCAGCGAGTCTCGGATTGTGCGCTTGAATCGACTTGCGACCCCTAGCTGCGGTTACCGTTTCTTCGCGGTTCCGTCGACGGCGTTGCAGGCGTGAACCATGGCTGCGTCCCACTCGCGCCTCTCCAATGGTCGAGTGAGCGCGTTACCGATTCCCCGACATCCAGGCATGGAGGGTATCGGCCCAGCCGTTGCCTTCTGGTGAGCAATTGTGAGTCTCATCAGGCGGGCACCCCGTCGCGGGGTTGTTCGGCAGGCTTGTGCCTGCTTTCCTTCCGCGCTTCATAGCCACCTGCCGGGCGAGGCCCCAGGACTCCTGACATAGGCGCCGTATGTGTTCGGCGGTTTGGCGTTTCTGCTGGTAGATGTCGTTGTGTTGGCGTGTCGGGGTGGGGATTTCTGCCCGGATCTGGGATCATTGATCGGACGGATTGATCCTGGTGCGGGAGGGTCTACGGTGAGTCTGGTGAGCCAGCCGGTGCTGCCGTTGACTCCGCCGGGGGCCGTGGAGATCGGCCCGATCGCCGCGCTGGTGGCCGATGACGATGGGGGGTCGGTGGTCTACGTCAACGGGCTGGCCACCTTTTGTTTCGACGCCGGCGATGAGGTGGGGCGCCGGTTGGCGGCGGTGCAGCTGGTGGAGACCGAGATCGCGCGGCCGTCGCAGGTGGCGTTGGGGTTCGGGGTCACCCGTGACACGCTGTGGCGGTGGCGGCAAGGATTCGCCGCCGACGGGGTGGCGGGGCTGGTGCCGGGCCAACGCGGCCCGACTGGGCCGTTCAAACTGACCGATGAGGTGGTGGCCCGGATCCGGGAACTGGCCGAGCGGGATTGCAGTCTGGCCGCGATCGGCGCCGAGACCGGGGTGTCGACGGCGACGGTGCGGGTGGCGTTGGGACGACGCCGCGGCAGCATCGGGTGGGAGGCGCGCAGGACCGCGGCCAAAAGTCAGATCGAAGGTGGCGCCGAATCGACCTGTGCTGACAGTCTGGTCGCGGGTGAGGTCGAATCGGCCGCTGCGGCAGACCAATTCGCCGACGACGCCGATGAGCACACGGCGTCGAGGTTGGCGGTGTTGGCCGATCCGGTGCCGCGCACCGGTGAGCGGGCGTTGGCGCGCTACGGGCTGTTGACCGAGGCCGAGCCGGTGTTCACCCAGGGTGCTCGGCTGCCGCTGGCCGGGTTGTGGCTGGTGTTGCCCGCACTGGCGGTGACCGGGTTGCTGGAGGTGTTCACCGATACCTACGGCCGGTTGCGCAACGGGTTTTACGGGTTGCGGGCGGTGGTGTTGACGCTGCTGTTTTTGGCGC
>DATJBA010000313.1:0-23084 GCA_035515675.1 Mycobacterium sp. | reverse complement strand
AGGGTGAGGGCGTCGCCGCTAAGTCGCTGGAGTCGCTGGGCATCTCGTTGGAGGGTGTCCGCAGCCAGGTCAAGGAGATCATCGGCCAGGGCCAGCAGGCGCCATCCGGGCACATCCCATTCACCCCGCGCGCCAAGAAAGTGCTCGAGCTGAGCCTGCGCGAGGCGTTGCACCTGGGCCACAACTACATCGGCACCGAGCACATCCTGCTGGGCCTGATCCGCGAGGGCGAGGGCGTCGCGGCCCAGGTGCTGGTCAAGCTGGGTGCCGAACTGACCCGGGTGCGTCAGCAAGTCATCCAGCTGCTGAGCGGCTACCAGGGCAAGGAGGCCGCCGAGGCCGGCACGGGTGGCCGCGGCGGCGAGTCGGGCAGCCCGTCCACGTCGCTGGTGCTCGACCAGTTCGGCCGCAACCTGACCGCGGCGGCGATGGAGGGCAAGCTCGACCCGGTCATCGGCCGCGAGAAGGAAATCGAGCGGGTGATGCAGGTGCTGAGCCGGCGCACCAAGAACAACCCGGTGCTGATCGGTGAGCCCGGCGTCGGCAAGACCGCCGTCGTGGAGGGCTTGGCGCAGGCGATCGTGCACGGCGAGGTGCCCGAGACTCTGAAGGACAAGCAGCTCTACACCCTGGACCTGGGTTCGCTGGTTGCCGGTAGCCGGTACCGCGGTGACTTCGAGGAACGCCTCAAGAAGGTGCTCAAGGAGATCAACACCCGCGGCGACATCATCCTGTTCATCGACGAGCTGCACACGCTGGTCGGTGCGGGTGCCGCCGAAGGCGCGATCGACGCGGCGTCGATCCTCAAGCCCAAGCTGGCCCGCGGGGAACTGCAGACCATCGGCGCGACCACGCTCGACGAGTACCGCAAATACATCGAGAAGGACGCTGCGCTGGAGCGCCGCTTCCAGCCGGTGCAGGTCGGTGAGCCGACGGTCGAGCACACCATCGAGATCCTGAAGGGTCTGCGCGACCGATACGAGGCGCACCACCGGGTGTCGATCACCGACAGCGCGATGGTCGCCGCGGCCACGCTGGCCGACCGCTACATCAACGACCGGTTCCTGCCGGACAAGGCCATCGACCTGATCGACGAGGCCGGGGCCCGGATGCGGATCCGCCGCATGACCGCGCCGCCAGACCTGCGCGACTTCGACGAGAAGATCGCCGAGGCGCGCCGCGAGAAGGAGTCCGCGATCGACGCGCAGGACTTCGAGAAGGCCGCGGCCCTGCGGGATCGGGAGAAGCATCTGGTCGCTCAGCGCGCCGAGCGGGAAAAGCAGTGGCGGTCGGGTGACCTGGACGTGGTCGCAGAGGTCGACGACGAGCAGATCGCCGAGGTTCTGGGCAACTGGACCGGCATCCCGGTGTTCAAGCTCACCGAGGAGGAGACCACTCGGCTGCTGCGCATGGAAGAGGAGCTGCACAAGCGGATCATCGGCCAGGAGGACGCTGTCAAGGCCGTCAGCAAGGCCATCCGGCGCACCCGTGCCGGCCTGAAGGATCCCAAGCGTCCGTCGGGCTCGTTCATCTTCGCCGGCCCGTCCGGGGTCGGTAAGACCGAGCTGTCCAAGGCGCTGGCCAACTTCCTGTTCGGCGACGACGATGCGCTCATCCAGATCGACATGGGCGAGTTCCACGACCGCTTCACCGCTTCGCGGCTGTTCGGTGCCCCTCCGGGCTACGTCGGCTATGAAGAGGGCGGACAGCTGACCGAGAAGGTGCGGCGCAAGCCGTTCTCGGTGGTGCTGTTCGACGAGATCGAGAAGGCGCACCAGGAGATCTACAACAGCCTGCTGCAGGTCCTTGAGGATGGCCGGATGACCGACGGGCAGGGCCGCACGGTGGACTTCAAGAACACCGTGCTGATCTTCACGTCCAACCTCGGCACAGCCGACATCTCCAAGCCGGTCGGTCTGGGCTTCACCCAGGGTGGCGGTGAGAACGATTACGAGCGGATGAAGCAGAAGGTCAACGACGAGCTGAAGAAGCACTTCCGGCCGGAGTTCCTCAACCGCATCGACGAAGTCATCGTCTTCCACCAGCTGACCCGCGACGAGATCATTCGGATGGTCGACCTCATGATCGGCCGGGTCGCGGGCCAGCTCAAGAGCAAGGACATGGCTCTGGAGCTGACCGACAAGGCCAAGTCGTTGCTGGCTAAGCGTGGCTTCGACCCGGTGCTGGGTGCTCGTCCGCTGCGGCGCACCATCCAGCGCGAGATCGAGGACCAACTCTCCGAGAAGATCCTCTTCGAGGAGGTCAGACCCGGACAGGTCGTCACCGTCGACGTGCACAACTGGGACGGCGAAAGCGCCGGCGAGGATGCGGCGTTCACGTTCACCGGAACCCGCAAGCCGCCGCCCCAGCCGGATCTGGCGAAAGCCGGAGCACACAGCGCGGGCGGCCCAGGGCCGAACGCGCAGTAGCGATTTACCGGAAACGGGCGGCTAGTCTCCTCTGACGGGACTACCGCCCGTTTTCGCTGTGATCAGACGGCCCGCCCGTCCTGATCGTCACCACCGGCAACATTTTGAACAACCGCGGGGCTTACACTGACATGTTGTCGACGAGTAACGGAATCTGGTGAAACTCCAGAACGGTCGCGCCACTGTCGAAAGTCAGACCCGAAGCTCGAAACCCCGAAGCGGGACGCGATATCCCCAGAAGGAGCCAACCATGTCCAATCCCCCTGGCACCCGTATCCGATCGGTTGACCTGTCGGCAGCAAGTGCCACGCTTTGGTTGGCGGCAACCACTTTCCTGGCGCTCTTGGCGCTCTACTTCGTCGGCGTCGATCAGGGTGCGGTATCGCTGTTCGGCAGTGACTCGCATGTGCACGAGTTCGTGCACGACGCGCGGCATCTACTCGGCTTCCCCTGCCACTGACCCCGCAGCGTGGAGAAGCGCCTGATCGCACGCGGTCTCCTGGCTGGCGCAATTGGAGCCGTGCTGGCATTCATATTCGCCCGCCTGTGCGCCGAGCCCGTAATTGGCCGTGCGATCGCTTTTGAGGACGGCCGGACCGACGTCGAAAATGCTCACGGCGTACACGAGCACGGCGCCGAGTTGTTCACGCGCGGGGTGCAGGCCAACGTCGGCTTGGGTTTCGGTGTGCTGATTTTCGGCGTGGCGATGGGCGCACTGTTTGGCGTACTTTTCTGCGTCATCTCCGCACGTACCAGAGACATTGGGCCGCGGTCGCTTTCGGTACTCTTGGCGGCGGGTGCGTTCGGCGCCGTGTACTTGGTGCCGTTCGTGAAATATCCGCCGAATCCACCGGCGGTAGGCCAGGCGGACACGATCGGAGCGCGCACCGGCTGGTATCTGGTGATGGTGTTGGCGTCGGTGGTATTGGCGACCGCGGCGGTGTGGCTGGCCCGTCGGCTCGCTGCCCGACTCGGCGCGTGGAATTCAAGGCTGCTCGCGGTGGGGGCTTACTTGGTGGCGATCGCCGTGGTGATGGTGCTGCTACCGACTGTAGACGAGACACCCGAACCATTACGCGACCCTTCGGGCGCAATCGTCTATCCGGGCTTTCCCGCCGACGTTCTCTACGAATTCAGGTTGCTTTCACTGGGCACGCAGCTGGTGCTATGGGTGACCATTGGCCTGGTCTTTGCGACGCTTGCCGGGCGGCTGCTGGGGGAGCGAGCCGAGAGCGGACAGGCATCGAGTATCGCGGCGTGACCGAGGTCGTCCGGCTGACCCTGACTGATGCCATTTGACGTCCTCCCCGCAACGAATTGCGGGGATTCCCTACAGTGGCGGTGACACATCCAGCGGTGATCCGGGCGGCGATCCTGCTGGCTCTTGACATACCCCCGAAATCGTTCTGGCGCATCGACATCGCGCCGGTGAGTCAGACCGTCATGCATTTCCGGAAAGGCTGCTGGACGCTAAGCTAAGTGTTCGCTCCACATGAACAATCCACCGGCTCACAGTGGGCAAACCTACCGGCGACCGGCGGTGCTCGGGCCGGCGCTCACAGCCTCGGTGCTTCGAGCCCCAACAGCCGGACGGTTTCCGCGCGCATCTCGACTTTGCGGATCTTGCCCGTGATGGTCATCGGGAACTCGTCGACGATCTGGACGTAGCGGGGGAACTTGTAATGTGCCAGCTTGCCGGTCGCGAAGGCACGGATGGCGTCCGCGTCGAGCGGGGGCCGTCCCGGTTTCATCCGGATCCACGCACAGATTTCCTCGCCATACTTGGCGTCGGGCACCCCGATGACTTGCGCCTCATCGATGTCGGGATGGGTGTAGAGGAATTCCTCGATTTCGCGCGGGTAGACGTTTTCTCCACCGCGGATCACCATGTCGTCCAGGCGCCCAACGATATTGCAGTAACCGTCGTCACGCATGACCGCGAGATCCCCAGTGTGCATCCAGCCGTCGGGGTCGATCACCTTGTGTGTCTTGGCCTCGTCACGCCAATAGCCCAGCATCACCGAGTAGCCGCGCGTGCAGAACTCGCCCGTCTGGCCGCGTTCGACAATGTCTCCGGTGTCGAGATCGACGATCTTGATCTCCACATGGGGGTGCGCACGCCCGACCGTCGCGGTTCGCCGCTCAAGATTGTCATCGATGAGCGTTTGGCAGGACACCGGCGACGTCTCCGTCATGCCGTAGGCGATGGCAACCTCGGTCATGTTCATCTCGGCCACACAGCGCTTCATGACCTCGACCGGGCAGACCGATCCGGCCATGATGCCGGTGCGAAGCGACGATAGGTCGCGCCTGCCGAAGTCGGGATGGCCGAGCATGGCGATGAACATGGTCGGCACGCCATAGACGCCGGTGCAGTATTCCGCCTCGATCGAGGCCAGCGTCGCCCCGGGATCAAACCCGGGTGCCGGGATGACCATAGTGGCCCCGTGCGCGGTGCAGCCCAGGTTGCCCATCACCATGCCGAAGCAGTGGTAGAAGGGCACCGGAATACACAGCCGGTCTCGAGGTCCCAGGTTGAGCAGTTCGGTGACGAAGAACCCGTTGTTGAGGATGTTGCGATGCGACAGGGTCGCGCCCTTTGGGAAACCCGTTGTCCCTGAGGTGTACTGGATGTTGATCGGGTCGTTGTTGTCCAAGGCGGCCGACCGGACCGAAAAGTCGTGCTCGGCCACTAGCTCGGCACGGCTCCGCAGGCTGTCCCAGTCACCCGTACCCAGGAAGAGAACGTCTTTCAGCGCAGGGCACTCGGGGAGCACTTCATCAACCATGCCGACGTAGTCCGAAGTTTTGAACGTAGTCGCCGCGACGAGCATCCGAACATCCGACTGGTTCAGTACATACGCCAGTTCATGCGTGCGGTAGGCGGGGTTGATGTTGACCAGGATGGCGCCGATCTTCGCTGTGGCGTACTGCATGATGGTCCACTCGGCACAATTCGGCGACCAGATGCCAACGCGCTCACCCTTTTCGATACCCAGCGCCATGAGACCCCGGGCCACCAGGTCGACATCTGCATTGAGCTCGCCATAGGTCCACCGGCGGTTCCCGGAGACGTCAACCAACGCCTCAGCGTCCGGGCTCGTCGCAACAATGCGCTCGAAATTCACCCCGATCGTCTCCTCAAGGATCGGGATGTCGGTCGGACCGGCGTCATAGGACTTCATCGCTCAGCTCACGAGATCCTCGTATCGATACTCCGTGGTGATCGGTGTGCCGGCAAGGTGTGCGGCATCTTCGCGGCGGCGCAGCTCCACCCGACGGATCTTCCCCGAAATGGTCTTCGGCAGTTCGGAGAACTCAACACGCCGCACCCTCAGATACGGCGCGACACGGTCGCGCACATACTCCATGATCACTCGCGCAGTGCCGACGTTCGCCTCCCATTCGGCGGCCAGCGATATGTAGGCCTTGGGTATCGCCAGCCGAGTATCGTCGGGCTGCGGCACAACCGCGGCCTCGGCGACGGCCGGATGCTCGATGAGCACGCTTTCCAGCTCGAACGGCGACACCTTGTAGTCCGACGACTTGAATACGTCGTCGGTGCGGCCGATGTAGGTGATGTCGCCGTCGGCGTCGCGGCGTGCGTGGTCGCCGGTTTGGTAGCAGCCGCCGGCCATCGCCGCCTGGTTGCGCTGCTGGCCACCGAGGTAGCCGGTCATCAGGTTGACCGGCCTGGCGCTCAGGTCAAGACAGATCTCACCGCCGTCGGCGGGTTCGCCGCTGAGCAGGTCGACCAGCAGCGCGGGAACATCGGGCAACGGCCGACCCAATCGACCAATGGCGTCGTCTCCGTCTGACCGAAGCCGTCGCGGACGGTCAGACCCCAGGCTCGTCGGACCTTGGCGATGACGTCGGGGTTGAGGGGCTCACCGGCGGCCACGATTTCCCGCAGCCCACCGGGCTTAGCGCCCAGGTCGGACTGAAGAAGCATGCGCCACACCGTCGGCGGCGCACAGAACGTGGTCACCCCGGCGCGACGGATCTGACGCGGCAATGCCGCGGCGTCGAACCGGCGGTAGTTGTAGACGAAGATCGTCGCCTCGGCGATCCACGGTGCGAAGAAGCAGCTCCCGGCGTGCTTGGCCCATCCGGGTGAGCTGATCGCCGAGTGCACGTCGTTTGGCCGCACGCCGATCCACGCCATCGTCGACAGATGCCCTACCGGGTAGCTGAACTGGGAGTGCTGCACCAACTTGGGTTTGCTGGTCGTTCCCGAAGTGAAGTAGATCAGCATCGGATCGCCCCTCGGCGAAGCTGACGATCTGCTCATTGCCGCTCTCCTCGGCAATCCACAACGCGGTGCGATCGTTGCCCCGCGCGATGACATCGAACCAATCGGTGGCACAGTTGAAGGTGCCGGTGATCAGCGGCCACGAGAACGCGTCGGCCGTCTTATCGTCGGCCACGGCGAAGACCTGGTCACGTGCGGCGCGATAGCGATCGGTGTTGGTCTCCATGGCAGTTGGCATCCACCCGCATACCGGGATCCGTCAGCGCCTTGCGCAGCAAACAGATAGAACTGCCGCTTAGCTAAGGTTGTAAGAGGTTGTAATAGTTATCGAGGCGCGATCAGCGCGAAGACCTGTTTGGCGACCTGCAGCATCCAGCCGGTCACGGCCCGCCCGTGATCGCGAGGCCAGTTCAGCTGGAAGCTGACCACCCACGGCTGCTGTGTTTTGTCGACTGCGTACCAGCTGAACGTCAGGTCGCCCGGCAGGCCACCGGCTTTCGCGCCGATGTACGGCCAAACATTCCGGTCCAGCTGAATACCCGCCACCGCAGAAAGAATCTGCCTGACCGGTGCGACCTCGCCGACCGCGTCGGCTTGCAGCGCGACGTGGACTCGGCAGATGTCCTCGGCGTTGCCGTACCACTCCGCGCCATAGCTGGAGGCCGGAGTGTGGGCGCGGGTTGGATCAGGTTGGTAGGGATTGGAATTGGCTTGCGCCAGCAGCTGGGCACGGACTTGCGGGGATCCTTGCTTCCATTGGCTACGCAGATCCGGTTGACCCCAGCCGACGGAGAACAGCTCGTACATGGTGGGGAAGGGTGTCATGCTGGCCGGATCATGGTGGCCGGCGGTGACGAGCGCTTCCTCGATAGCGTGCGTGCCCATCCTTTCGATCAGCAAGTCGGTGGCCATGTTGTCGCTGGTGGCGACCATCTTCTCGGCGGCCGTGCGAACCGAAACATGTGCTCCGGGAGGCAGTTCCAAACCTGAAGAGCCCACCGCCCGGCTCTTGTCGGTGACGGTCAGCTGATCGTCCCAGGACACCATTCCGTTTTCGACCGCACCCGCCAGAGCGTGCAGTACATACAACTTGAAAATCGATGCCAGCGGCAGAGATTCGCCGGTGTTGGTGCCCGCCACCGGGTCGCAGTAACCGTTGTCGACCTTGGCGACCTGGTAGGAGTAGCGGGCACCGGTCTTGCTCAACACCGCATCGACGTCGTGCCACGAGGTGATCGTCGGCGCTTGGGTGTCGAGGTCGAACCGATCGACCCACCCATCGTCGTCCGTGTGTATCCGGATTTCTTGTCGCGCGCCGTAGGAGGAGATAAGGCGCAGTGTGGCCACGCTGGCGCTGATGTCTACGCCATCGAGGGTGAAGGGACGGTCCCACCAGAGCTCTTCCATGGTGTTTTCGACGGAGTTGACCTTGTCGGGCGCGGCGAGGGTGCGAACTCCGACCGGGCCGATGGGCCAGTCCGAGTTGAGCATGTCCATGGTCTGCAGGGCCCGTAGCCCGGGCGGAGTCCGGGTATCGATTTGCCGCACGGGGTTCGCCGCGTTCGCGTGCGGGGCAGGGGAGGAGGCGCAACCCGGCGCCAGGGTCACGACCAGTGCGGCGACGGCGCTCAGCGCCACCACGCGGTGGCGTGCGCGACGCCGGCTACCGAGCCTGGTCGTTCCCGGCAACGTCCAGCGCAACCTCGAATTCCAGCAGCGACGCGCCAGTCGCCACCGGGTTGGCCCGATGACCGGCGTGGGCTTCGATGGCGGGCCCGTTCGCCCACGCCTGGAATGCTTCATCGGACTCCCAGTGCGTCACCACGAAGTAGCGGTTTTCACCCTTGACCGGACGCAGCAGCTGAAAGCCGAGGAAACCGGGTTGGTGCTCCACCGCATGGGCGCGATGGGCGAACCGCTTCTCCAGTTCGGGGCCGGCGTCGGCGGGTACCTCGATTGCATTGATCTTCACCACTTGCGGCATCCCGCTAGGCTACCGCGCCCCCTCGCCCGACCTACTCCAGGGCGGCCCGCGCAAGATGGAAGTATGCCCACCGATCTGTTGACGTGCTATGGCGGACAAGGTGAGCCGTTGGTATTGGTGCACGGTCTGATGGGGCGGGGTACCACCTGGTCGCGTCAGCTACCGTGGCTGACCCGGTTGGGCACCGTGTACGCCTACGACGCGCTGTGGCACCGGGGGCGTGACGTCGAGGATTCGCACCCGATCAGTACCGAACGGTTCGTGGCCGATCTGGCTGACGCGGTGAGCGCATTGGGGGCACCGGCCAGGCTGGTCGGGCATTCGATGGGCGCCCTGCACTCGTGGTGCTTGGCCGCGGAACATCCTGAGTTGGTTTCGGCGCTGGTGCTCGAGGACATGGCGCCGGACTTCCGTGGCCGCAGCACCGGTCCGTGGGAGCCTTGGCTGCATGCCATTCCGGTTGAATTCGCTTCTGCTGAGCAAGTATTCGACGAATTCGGGCCCGTTGCCGGGCAGTATTTCCTGGACGCCTTCGATCGCACCGCCAGCGGCTGGCGGTTGCACGGTCACACCGCGCGATGGATAGAGATCGCCGCCGAATGGGGCACCCGCGACTACTGGGCGCATTGGCTGGCGGTGCGGTCCCCGGCGCTGCTCATCGAGGCCGGCAACTCGGTGACCCCGCCGGGTCAGATGCACGCGATGACCAAAACCAGTTCTCCGACAACCTATTTGCATGTCCCGCAAGCCGGTCACCTGATTCACGACGAAGCACCGCAGGTATACCGCGAGGCAGTCGAGTCGTTCTTGGCGCAACGCTAATCTCCGTCGCCGGCTTCGGCTCGACGCCGAACCGCAACCCGTTCGCTCAACTGCCGCGTCAGCGGCGGCGGCCGGTAAGCCCGCGCGCGATGCGCAGCGCCACCGCCATGATCGTCTGGGTGGGGTTAGAGCCGCCGGAGGTGACGAACACGCTGCTGTCGGCGACGTAGAGGTTGTCCAGCTGGTGCATTCGTCCATCTGCATTGACGACGCTCGTCGCCGGGTCGACGCCCATCTGCATCCCGCCCATAGTGTGATAGCCGGTCGGTGGTGAAACGCCCCCCAGCGAATTTGCGATGCTCGCGGGTACGGCGGCGAACAGCTGTGCGCCGGATGCCCCGCACATCGCGGCGAGCAGCTGCACGAAGAAGGTTTGCGAGACCTTCTCGAACTTTCCGATCTGGTAGGTGATTCGGGGCGCCGGCTGGCCGTTGAGGTCTTTGACCGTCGGGTCGAGAGTGACGTTGTTGGTCAGGTACGGCAGGTCGGTGCCGAAACAATCAACGCCGGCGAGCCGGTCGCGCAGGAGCGAGGCGCGCATCAGCTCCTTGAACGGGCGGCCGAAAAACTGCACCTCTGGCAGAATCCCCAGAATCTGCTGGTAGTAGGTGGCCTCCTCGATCGGAAACTGGCTCCCGCCGAGCTCGCACAGGCCGGCACGTATGTAGGGCAGTCCGGCCAACCGTGCAACGGCTCGAGCCCCGGGGAACTCGGGATCGTTGAAGTCGAACATGCACTGCGTGGCTGCGCGGCCTTTGTAGGCGTGCACTCGCTGGTCGAGGAAGACGGCGAACCCATCGTAGAAGTTTTGAAACATTATCCGTAGGCCGATGCGGCCGTAGGGGTCGGGCAGCTCGGAAAGCAGCGCCAGATGCGGCGTCAAGATCGCGGAGCAGGCCAGCACAACCACGTCGGCGCTGTCCCCGCCGGGCTGGCCCTGCGGGTCGAGATGGGCGGACTGGCCGTCAGGCTTCTTGACGTCCCGCTAATTCTCCTCGCCGGCCAGCGCGAACCGGCCGTCGGCGGTCCGAGTCACCAGCCCGTCGGCAAGCAACGAATCCAGCGCCCGGTCACGCTGGACGCAATCGGTCAGCCACGCCACGTCCAGCTCCGCCCGGGTGACCGGAGAATCCTTGGCACGCAATACATCCAGCAACCGTCCGCGGACCTGACGGTCGGTTCCGGCATAGGTCTGAACACGGCGGGCCGGCCCTTGCGCGGGAGGATAACCGGCATGCCGCCACGCGCACTCGGCAAGCGGACAAAACCCGCACTGTGGCGTCCGTGCGGTGCACACCGTCGCACCCAGTTCCATCAGGGCCACCGAAAATTGTGATGCCGTTTCGTCGCGCGGCAACAGTGCGGAGACGTCGGCGTGGTCATGTGCTGCCGACGGCGCACCGGCGTCGGCGAGGCCGTGCACGGCACGGGCCACCACCCGGCGCACGTTGGTGTCCACCACCGGCACCGGCTGGCGGTAGGCGAAGCAGGCCACGGCTCGCGCGGTATAGCTACCAATACCCGGGAGGGTCAGCAGGGTGTCGACGTCATCGGGGACCACATCGTCGTGGTCACGCGCAATGACGGTGGCGCACTCGTGCAACCGCTTGGCCCGCCTCGGGTAGCCCAGCTTGCCCCAGGCGCGCAGGACGTCGGCGGCGCTCGCCGCGGCGGTGGCCGACGCGGTGGGCCAGCGGCGCACCCAATCCGGCCAGATCGACAGCACCCGGGCCACCGGCGTCTGTTGCAGCATGAACTCGCTGACCAGGATCTGCCACGCGCTGACACCTGGCTCTCGCCAAGGCAGGTCACGGCGCGATCGCTCGTACCAGTCGATGAGATCGTTTGGGGGGACGTTCATCTGCGGGTGCGGCATGATGTGTGCCATGCCCAACGCCAATCCGGCAACAGCGTGGAAAACACTCAAAGAGGGTAACGAGCGATTCGGTGCCGGCAGGCCCGAGCATCCCAGTCAAAGCGTTGATCATCGGGCCAGCCTGACCGCTGGCCAGCAGCCGATCGCGGCGATATTCGGCTGCGCGGACAGCCGGGTGCCTGCCGAGCTCGTCTTCGACCAGGGTCTCGGCGACACTTTTGTGGTCCGCACGGCGGGGCAGGCCATCGACTCGGCGGTACTGGGCTCCCTCGAGTACGCGGTGACGGTGCTCAACGTGCCCCTCGTCGTCGTCCTTGGCCATGGCAGCTGCGGTGCCGTCAAGGCCACGGTGGGGGCGATCGAGGACGGCGCGGTGCCAGCCGGTTTCGTGCGGGATGTGGTGGAACGGGTGGCGCCGTCCATCCTGGTCGGCCGCCGCGACGGCCTTACCCGGATCGACGAGTTCGAAGAACGACACGTACGCGAGACGATGGCGCAGCTCGTGGCGCGTTCGACGGCCATCTCGGAGCGGGTGGCTGCGGGCACCCTGGCGATCGCGGGCGCTATCTACCAACTCGCCGATGGGCGGGTGGTGCTGCTCGATCACGTCGGCGATATCGGGGGGTAGGCCGGTGCCTAAGGACCAGGGCTGACGTGGACCCATTCCAATCTGCTAATTGGGTGGTCAACCGTAATTGGTTCCGGATGCCTGTCGACGTCTGACAGGCCGGGGCGGTCGAGGGGCGGACAAGCGGCGACGTCGCCGCGGCGGACTCGCGTCAGCCGTCTGTGGCGGCGTTCTTCGATCCCACGATGAGTACAGCGAAAGAAGGCATGACCGTGACGGAACAGACGCCACCGGCTGTGGGTCGGCGCAACCTTCTCGCGATCTCGATATCCGCAGCCGGTGCGATTGCCCTGTCGGCGTGTATCAGGTCGCACCCCAAGCCCGGCACAGCTGCGTCTGGTGCTCCCGCCGAAGAGGAATTGCCGGTCACTCCACCCGAGGACTTGATGCGGGAGCACGGTGTGCTCAAGCGCGTCTTGCTGATCTATCGAGAAGGGATCCGCCGCCTCCAGGCGGGTGAGCAGAGTCCTGCCCAAGCGCTCAACGCGGGCGCGGAAATCATTCGAAGCTTCATCGAGGACTACCACGAACACCTGGAGGAACAGTACGTCTTCCCCAGGCTGGAACAGGCAGCCAAACTCGCCGATCTCACGACCGTGTTGCGCACCCAGCACCAGCGCGGCCGCGTGCTCACCGACCGGGTGCTCGCCGCCACCACCGCGGCGGCTCCGTCCGATCAGCGTGCGCGAGCAGCCCTGGTGCAAGACATGTCGGCGTTCATCCGGATGTACGAGCCGCATGAGGCGCGCGAAGACACGGTTGTCTTTCCCGCATTACGCGACGTGGTGCCCGCTGTGCAGCTTCGCGACATGGCGGAGACTTTTGAGGACGAAGAGCATCGGCGCTTCGGCCAGGCCGGCTTTCAGTGGGTGGTCGATAAGGTCGCCGATATCGAAAAAAGCCTCGGCATCTATGAGCTGGGCCAGTTCACGGCCACCTGACCCGCTATCGATACTGGCCGGCCACTAACACGGTGGTCGGCCAGCTAACGTGGCGACACGCCGAGGCGGGTCGAACAAATCGGCGTGACCTGGGCCTACGGTGTGAACGTGCTGGATCTGGAACCGCGTGGCCCGCTACCTACAGAGATCTATTGGCGGCGGAGAGGCCTGGCCCTGGGTATTGCGGTCATCGTGATCGGGATCGCGGTCGCCACGATCATCGCCTTTGCGGGTGGCAGCGCGGGTACCAAATCTGCCAATGCCGACAAACCCAACTCCGCGCAAAGTAAGCCGGGCTCGTCCGCGCCTCAGGCGCCTCCGCCAGCGGGGCAGGAAGGCAACACCCCGGTGGCGCCGCCGCAGGGGCAAAACCCGGAGTCGCCCACGCCCACCGCTGCAGTGCAGCCGCCGCCGGTGCTGAAGGAGGGCGATGACTGCCCCGATTCGACGCTGGCCGTCAGGGGCCTGACCAATGCGCCCCAGTACTTCATCGGTGACCAGCCGAAATTCACCATGATCGTCACCAACATCGGGCTGGTGTCGTGCAAGCGCGACGTCGGAGCCGCGGTGCTTGCCGCCTACGTCTACTCGCTGGACAACAAGCGGCTGTGGTCCAACCTGGACTGCGCGCCGTCCAACGAGACCCTGGTCAAGACCTTCACGCCGGGCGAGCAGGTGACGACAGCGGTCACCTGGACCGGGATGGGGTCGGCGCCGCACTGCCCGCTGCCACGGCCGGCGATCGGGCCGGGCACCTACAACCTCGTCGTACAGCTGGGTAACCTGCGCTCGCTTCCGGTTCCGTTCATCCTAAATCAGCCGCCACCGCCGCCGGGGCCGGTGCCCGCGCCAGGTCAGCCGGCGCTGGCGCCGCCGCCCGAAGCGCCGCCGGCTGCACCGGCGCCCGCGGGCTGAGCTCAGCGGCCCCTTAGCACCCCTTTAGCTCAGGGGGTCGGCGATTGTCGATTCCGCCAGTTGCGATAACCCCTCCCGCACGTGACGGGCCCA
This sequence comes from Mycobacterium sp., assembly GCA_035515675.1. Classification (GTDB taxonomy): domain Bacteria; phylum Actinomycetota; class Actinomycetes; order Mycobacteriales; family Mycobacteriaceae; genus Mycobacterium. The sequence continues at coordinate 9,144 of DATJBA010000313.1, read as the reverse complement.
CATCGCGCCGATGCCCTCCACCGACTGCAGGTCGCCAGCGCTGGCCGCCAACAGGCCCTGCAGCGTTCCGAATGTGCGGACCAGTAGATCCGAATGGGCGAACTGCAGCCGGGGGATACCGGCCAGCGCGCGGTAGCCACGGGGGCTCAGCGCCGAATCCTGCGCTTCGGTTGTCGTTGGATATCCGAAAACCTTTGCCAGCGAAGTGAAATCGAGCAGTTCGGTGTCCGACAGGGCATCCAGCTCGTCAAGGGTGGCGGTCATTTGTGCTTTGGATAGTGGCTCGGGGCTGGCGTGATAGTCCCGCACGATCAACTCCCTCGCGGTGTCGTTGTCGCCCAGCAGCTCCTCGAGCTGCAGCCGCAACTGGCGCCCGTCCGTGCCGAGTTCGACGACGTCATAGTCGATCACCAGGCCGATCCGCCGGACCAACTCGAGTCGCTGTACCACGGTCATCACGTCGTGCAGCGTGACGAAGTCCTCGATCTCCGCTCGCGACAGTTGCCTGCTGACCTCGTCAAGCCTGGCCTTGTACCGTTCCAGGGTGGCGATGGCCTGATTGGCCCGCGACAGGATGGTCGCAGAATCGGCCAGCACATGGCGTTCGCCGCCGACGTAGACGGTGACGATGTTCATCGAATGGCTGACCGAGATCACCGGGTAACCGGTCTGGATCGCGGCCCGTTCCGCCGAGCGGTGGCGGGTTCCCGATTCGTCGGTAGGTATCGACGGATCCGGGACCAACTGCACGTTGGCGCGCACGATGCGGCTGCCGTCGGTGGACAGTATGACGGCGCCGTCCATCTTTGCCAGCTCGCGCAGTCGTGTCGGCGCGTACCGGACGTCGAGCGCGAAGCCGCCGTCGCAGATCGCCTCGACGTTCTCGTCGTTGCCGAGCACGATCAGCGCACCGGTACGGCCACGCAGGATGCGCTCCAGGCCGTCTCGGAGCCCGGTGCCCGGTGCCAGGCGGGCGACGGTCTCACGCAGGGTCGGAAGGGTCACAGCGTGCATTCTGCTACGTGTGGGCGCGTGGCGGAGGCGGGTCGAGCCGTTGCGGCCCGGGGGGCGTACCGGTGCGGTGGTCGGCGATGTCGATCACGTGCGCCAGCGCCGCGACGATAGTGGGTGCGGTCAGCGCGCGCATGCCCGGCGGCACGATGTCGCTTCGGGGGTCGCTACCGGCTGGGATGAGCGCGATGTCGAATCCCTGGCGTGCGGCTTCGCTCAACCGTCGTTCCATGCCGCTGACTCGCCGCAGGTCGCCCGCCAGCCCCACTTCGCCGATCATCACCGCCGTGGTGGGCAGCGGCAGATTCGCGTACGCCGAGGCCAGTGCGATCGCGACGGCGAGATCCGAAGATGGGTCGGTCAACCGCATGCCGCCCACGGTAGACAGGTAGATGTCGTTGACAGCGATAATCAACCTGGCGTGCTTTTCCAGCACGGCGGTGATCATCGCGGCCCGGGCGTGGTCGATGCCGCTGACGGCGCGGCGCGGCGAGCCTGTGGACGGCGTCGCCAGCAGCGCCTGGACTTCACCGATCAGCGGTCGCTTTCCGTCCATGGTCACGGTGATGGCGGTACCGGCGACTGGTGCCGGCCGCTGATCCAGGAACAGATTCGACGGGTCGGCGACGCCCTCGATCCCGTTGTCGTGCAGCATGAAACACCCGACTTCGTCAGCCGCGCCGAATCGATTCTTGATCCCGCGGACCATCCGCAGCGAGCAGTTGCGGCCGCCTTCGAAATGCAACACCACGTCGACGAGATGTTCGAGCGAGCGCGGTCCGGCGATGGCCCCGTCCTTGGTGACGTGGCCGACAAGAATCAGGGCAACGCCGTTGGCCTTCGCGGCCGCGGTCAGCGCGGCGGTTACCGCGCGCACCTGCGTGACCCCGCCGGCGACGCCGTCGGCCTCGGTGGTGGACATGGTTTGCACCGAGTCCACGATGATCAGCGCAGGCCGGACCGTCGCAATATGGTCCAGCACCGCGTGCAGGTCGGATTCGGCGGCCAGGTAGACCTCGTCGCTGCCGCAGTCAATCCGGTCCGCGCGTAACCGTATCTGGCCGGTGGACTCCTCACCCGAGATATACAGCGCCCGTCGGCCCGACTGCGCCCAGCGATGGGCGACCTTGAGCAGCAGCGTGGACTTACCCACGCCCGGATCCCCCGCCAGGAGCGTGACCGAACCGGGCACCACACCGCCGCCGAGCACCCGGTCGAGTTCAGCTATGCCCGTCGCGCGGTGCTGGCTGACATTGGGCTCGATGGAAGTGATCGGAACGGCTCGCGAAGCCGAAGCTGCGGGACGACGGCCGCTGCCACCGACCGCGCTGAGCACCGCCACTTCGTCGACGGTGCCCCAGGTGCCGCACTCCAGGCAGCGGCCCACCCACTTGGCAGTGACATGCCGGCATTCCGAGCAGCGGTATTGCGAGCGCGAATTTGCCACGCCATGACGGTATCGGGCTGGTCCGACAAGCCCGGTATGACAGCGCCGTCAGACCCGTTTAGACCCGCTCTGGCGCCAACCCGGCCGAAATAGGCACCATCACGCTGGCCTGCCCGGCCTTCTCGAAATTGAAAGTGAAGTTGTAGGCGAGGCCGTTTGTGATGGGCTTGGCCAAGGCGACGGTTGCCTTGACCGCGTTGTTGGAGTCGAGGGGGCCCGGCGCCACGTTCTGGCCTTCGGGCGTACCGATGAACAGCATCCGGCCGGCGGGCAGTCGGGCATCGCCGGACAGCGTCACCGTGCCGATGTCACTGGTGATGCCCACCAGCCTGTCCGCGACATCCGGCGACTGGTTGACGGCCACCAGTACCAGGTCCACCGTTCGGCCCGGCTGTAGGAAGTCACCGGTCTGCACGGCTTGCATGCGGATGTCGCGCAGGGCCACATTGTTGATCGTGACCTTGTTGCCGTTGACGGCGGGCTCCTGGGTGGCCATCTGCGAGATCTGACCGGCTCCGCAACCGCTGAGCAAGGCGGCGATCAAGGCAACCAAGCCGACGACGGCGATCCGGGCGGTCAGCGCGGGAAGGCGGATCGGAAGGCTGATCTTGAAGCAGTTCACTCAATGCCTCCTGCTCGGCCGGGTTCAACTAGCAACTATGCACAGTAGTAGGAACGTCCCGCCAGCGGTAGCGCGGGGCCGCAAGATAGCCGCAGGACCAGCACAGCAGGGCTCCGGGTGGGTGCCCGCGCAGGTCAAACGAGGACATTGGTAGTGTGTGCCCTTGCACGTCTTGCTCCTCCTGTCAACCCCTAATCTGCGCGTGTTGTGCCCCTGACCTGCATCGTTGCTTCGCGTGCGAGGGGCCGTCGTGCTATGATGAAGTAACGAAAGGGGCTCGAATCAGATGATCTTCAAGGTCGGCGACACCGTTGTCTACCCACATCACGGTGCTGCGTTAGTCGAGGCGATCGAAACCCGGACCATCAAAGGGGAACAAAAAGAATATCTCGTCTTGAAAGTGGCGCAGGGAGACCTGACAGTTCGAGTACCCGCCGAAAATGCCGAGTACGTCGGTGTCCGCGACGTCGTCGGGCAGGAAGGCCTCGACAAGGTTTTCCAGGTATTGCGCACACCCCACACCGAAGAGCCGACCAACTGGTCCCGCCGCTACAAGGCCAACCTCGAAAAACTCGCCTCCGGTGATGTCAACAAGGTGGCCGAGGTAGTGCGTGATCTGTGGCGGCGCGACCAGGAACGTGGCTTGTCCGCTGGCGAGAAGCGCATGCTGGCTAAGGCCCGGCAGATTCTGGTCGGTGAGTTGGCGTTAGCCGAGAGCACCGACGACGCCAAGGCGGAGACCATCCTCGACGAGGTTCTGGCCGCCGCTTCCTGAAGACCGTGAGGCTCTGGTGGTCGGGGAAACCGGCACCTCGGGCACAGTTGCGGCAGTGGTTCCGGCGGCGGGGTCGGGAGAGCGGCTGGCCGTCGGCATTCCCAAGGCGTTTTACCAACTTGGGGGGCGCACCCTTGTCGAGCGGGCCGTCGAGGGCCTGTTGGATTCCGGGGTCATCAACGCTGTCGTAGTAGCGGTACCGGCAGACCTCACCGACGAGGCAAAGCTGATCCTCGGTAGCAAAGCCACGGTCGTGGCCGGCGGCGCTGATCGTACTGAATCTGTGAGCCTGGCCCTGTCGGCGCTCGCCGGGGCAACAAAACCGGAGTTTGTGCTGGTGCACGACGCCGCCCGGGCGTTGACGCCACCAGGGTTGATCGTGCGCGTGGTCGACGCGTTGCGGGCCGGTCACGGTGCCGTCGTGCCCGCGCTGCCGCTGCACGACACCATCAAGGCCGTGGACGCCAACGGGGTGGTCCTGGGTACGCCGGAGCGGGCCGGGCTGCGGGCGGTGCAGACTCCGCAGGGGTTCGCCACCGACTTGCTGTTGCTGGCCTACCGCGCTTATCCGGGCGTCGCCCACCTTGCTGGGGCCGATTTCACCGACGACGCGTCCCTCGTCGAGCATGTCGGCGGCCAGGTTCAGGTGGTCGACGGCGACCCGCTGGCGTTCAAGATCACCACTCAGCTTGATTTGTTGCTGGCTCAAGCGATTGTGTGCCGGTGACTGAGCTGCCACGGGTCGGTTTGGGCACCGACGTGCACGCGATCGAACCCGGGCGACCTTGCTGGCTGGTGGGGCTGCTGTTTCCCGACGCTGATGGCTGCGCCGGTCACTCCGACGGTGACGTAGGGGTGCACGCGCTTTGCGATGCGGTGTTGTCGGCCGCGGGGCAGGGCGATATCGGCACCGTGTTCGGGGTCGATGATCCGCGTTGGAAAGGCGTCAGCGGTGCCGACATGCTGCGTCATGTCGTCGACCTGCTTTCGCGGCACGGCTACCGGGTCGGAAACGCTGCTGTGCAGGTGATCGGCAACCAGCCGAAGGTCGGTCCGCGCCGTGTCGAGGCGCAGCAGGTGTTGTCGGGTCTGCTGCGGGCGCCGGTATCGGTGTCGGCGACGACCACCGACGGGCTGGGCCTGACCGGGCGCGGCGAAGGCTTGGCCGCCATCGCCACCGCGCTGGTGGTCCGCATCGGTTAACCCGTTGCTGAGCCGCCGGACTAAGTGGAACTACCAGGTAAGCTGGCACGTCGTGACCGATCGCGCCAGCTTGCGGCTACACGACACGGCAGCCGGTGCTGTGCGTGATTTCGTTCCGCTGCGCGCCGGGCACGTCTCCGTTTACCTGTGCGGTGCCACCGTTCAGGGCCAGCCGCATATCGGACATGTCCGCAGCGGGGTGGCCTTCGACATCCTGCGCCGATGGCTGATCGCGCGCGGCTACGACGTCGCATTCATCCGCAACGTGACCGATATCGACGACAAAATTCTCAACAAGGCCGCCGCGGCGGGCCGGCCGTGGTGGGAGTGGGCGGCTACTTACGAGCGCGCGTTTACCGCCGCCTACGACGCCCTGGACGTCTTGCCGCCGTCGGCAGAGCCCCGAGCAACCGGGCACATCACCCAGATGATCGAGTTAATGGAGTGCCTGATCGAAACGGGCCACGCCTATACCGGCGGCGGCGACGTCTATTTCGACGTACTCAGCTACCCGGAGTACGGCCAGTTGTCCGGGCACAAGATCGACGACGTCCATCAAGGCGAGGGTGCGGCCACCTGCAAGCGCGACCAGCGCGATTTCACCCTGTGGAAGGCCGCCAAGCCCGGCGAGCCGTCGTGGCCTACACCGTGGGGCCGCGGTCGTCCCGGCTGGCACCTGGAATGCTCGGCAATGGCCCGCACCTACCTCGGACCGGAATTTGACATCCATTGCGGCGGAATGGATTTAGTCTTCCCGCACCACGAGAACGAAATCGCGCAGAGCCGTGCCGCCGGAGACGGATTCGCCCGCTACTGGCTGCACAACGGCTGGGTGACGATGGGCGGCGAGAAGATGAGCAAATCGCTGGGCAACGTGTTGTCCATACCGGCGATGTTGCAGCGAGTGCGGCCGGCCGAACTGCGCTACTACCTGGGCAGCGCTCATTACCGGTCGATGCTGGAATTCTCCGAAACCGCCCTGCAGGACGCGGTCAAAGCCTATGTCGGGGTTGAGGAGTTTCTGCATCGTGTCCGCAGCCGGGTCGGTGCCGTCGAGCCCGGCGAACCGACCTCGCGGTTCGCCGAAGCCCTCGACGACGATCTGGCGGTTCCGATCGCGCTGGCCGAGGTGCACCACGCCCGCGCGGAAGGTAACCGGGCACTCGACGCCGGCGACCACCAAGGTGCACTGCAGCACGCCGGCGCAATACGGGCGATGATGGGCATCCTGGGCTGCGACCCGCTCGACGAACGCTGGGAATCCCGCGACGAGACGTCGGCTGCACTGGCGGCTGTCGACGTGCTGGTGCACGCCGAACTGGAAAGCCGGCAGAAGGCGCGCGAGCAGCGCAACTGGGCGCTCGCCGACGAGATCCGGGATCGGCTCAAGAACGCCGGCATCGAGGTCACCGACACGGCCGACGGGCCGCAATGGTCGCTGCAGGTCGACGGCAAGTAGATGCCCGGTAACTCACGGCGCCGGGGGGCGGTGCGCAAATCAGGCACCAAGAAAGGCGCAGGCGTAGGTTCGGGCGGCCAGCGTCGCCGCGCGCTGGAGGGGCGCGGTCCCACACCGCCCGCGCATATGCGTCCCCACCATCCCGCCGCAAAGCGCGCCCAGTCCCAGTCGCGCCGGCCGGCCAAGCGCACCGATGAGACCGAAACGGTGCTCGGTCGCAACCCGGTGCTGGAGTGCCTGCGTGCCGGTGTCCCGGCGACTGCGCTCTACGTGGCGCTTGGTACCGAAGCCGACGAGCGACTCACTGAATCCGTGGCCCGGGCGGCCGATTTAGGCATCGCGATCCTTGAGGTCCCGCGCACCGATCTGGACCGGATGACGTCCAACCACCTGCACCAGGGCATCGCGTTGCAGGTGCCGCCGTACAACTACGCCCACCCCGATGACCTGCTCGCAGCCGCTACCAACTCGCCGCCGGTGCTGTTGGTCGCGTTGGACAACATCTCCGACCCCCGCAACCTCGGCGCCATCGTTCGTTCGGTCGCGGCATTCGGCGGCCACGGTGTGCTGATCCCGCAGCGACGTTCAGCCTCGGTGACTGCGGTGGCCTGGCGCACCAGCGCCGGGGCCGCTGCCCGCATCCCGGTAGCGCGGGCCACCAATCTCACCAGAACGCTTAAGGATTGGGCGGACCACGGCATACGGGTGATCGGATTGGACGCCGGTGGTGACACCGCGCTCGACGACCTGGACGGCACCGACCCGATAGTGGTGGTCGTCGGGTCGGAAGGCAAGGGACTGTCGCGGTTGGTGCGGCAAAACTGCGAAGAGGTGGTGTCCATCCCGATGGCCGGCCATACCGAATCGCTGAACGCATCGGTGGCTGCCGGGGTGGTGCTCGCCGAAATCGCCCGGCAGCGCAGGCGTTAACGTGGCCGGCCGGCTCGTCCGCATCGGTGCCGTGCTGGCGGCCCTGCTAGCTGGTGTGATTCTGGCGCCGCTGCCGACAGCGTCACCGCAAGCACCCGGATTCGACCTGCAGGCCCACCGCGGCGGACGCGGTGAGACGACCGAGGAATCACTGCGAGCTTTCGGCAAATCGCTCGAACTCGGGGTCAGCACGCTCGAACTCGACATCAACATCACCAAGGATGGGCAACCTCTGGTGTGGCACGACCCGACGATCGAGCCCGAAAAGTGCTCGGACACTGCGCCTGCATTCGCCGGCGACCCGGCGTATCCCTACGTGGGGAAGCTGGTACATGACCTGACACTGGTGCAGATCCGCACACTGGACTGCGGCCACCAACTCAGCGAGTTCCCCCGGGCAGAGGTGGTGCGGGGCAACAAGATAGCGGTCTTGGGAGAAGTCTTTGCACTCGCCGACTCCTATCGGGCCGGGGTCCGCTACAACATCGAAACCAAGGTGGCCGCCGATCGGCCGGCCGTATCGGCCGGCCCGCAAGAGTTCGTCGACGTGGTGCTGGCCGCGGTCAGGTCCGCAGGCAAGGTAGACCGTGTCGAAATCCAGAGCTTCGACTGGCGAACGCTGCCGCTGGTGCGCCAGACCGAGCCGTCGATTCCCTTGGTGGCCTTGTGGGATGCCCAGACCTGGGCTCCGGATTCGCCCTGGCTGGCCGGTGTCAACCCGGCCGTCGTCGGCGACCCGATCATCGGAGCCACGATGGTTGGCGCCGGAATTGCATCGCCGAGCTATTCGTTGATCGACAAAGCCTTCGTCGATCGCGCTCACGCGTTGGGTCTCAAGGTCATTCCGTGGACCGTCGACGATGCCGCAGCCATGCGCGCGCAGATCGCCGACGGGGTCGACGGCCTCATCACCGACTATCCAACGCTGCTGCGAAGCGTGCTTGCCGAACTCGGTATGCCGTTGCCGCCGGCATACCACCGCGGCTAAGAGCTGACCGCGTAGTAGGTCATGCGGCGCCAGACAGCTTGGGCGGCTGTTGTTTTCGGCTGGTCCCGCGACGTCCAGGCACAGGTCCTGGTCTGTTCGGGGGTGGGCCGAGTGCCGCGTGCTCAGCAGAGGCCGTCATCGAATCACAATGACGGCTGCCGGTCCTGGCCGGTCTGGCACCCGATGGTGCTGGTGGCTGGTGCCGGTTGACTGAGCCACCCCACTCTTGCTGGGGTGCCAGCCACGCGCGCAGGGCGTGGGCAAGTTCGTAGTCGACCCGCGCGGTGCGCGGGTCTTCTGGGTCGGTGAGATCCATACAGGCGGCCAGCGCGGCCGACACGACATCGCGGTCGCTGTGTAGCCCGCAGTGTTTGCAGTCGTGGGTGCGCTGGTCGAGGGTCTTGGCGACCCGCTGTCCGCACAGGCAGTGTTGGCTGAGCGCGGTGGATCTGGTGGCGGCCCGATACAGCTGTCCGCCGGTGGCGGCGCATTCGGTTTCGAGCGCGGATACCAGCATGCCGGGGCTGAACAGCGCGATCCGCTTGCCCCACAGCTTGGCCCAGGTGGAGATCCGGCCGTCCTCGATCGTGAGGGTGTTGCCGTGGGCGGCCACGATCCGCGCGGCGATGTCGGCGGCCCGGGCGTGTTTGGCTTGGCTCACCTTTCGGCAGTGCGACCGGTGATCCGAACGCAAGCTCCGGTAGCGGTG
>DATJBA010000312.1:0-2374 GCA_035515675.1 Mycobacterium sp. | reverse complement strand
GCTCGATCAGCCGCCGAGAGCCTGTTGCGCACCATCGGGCCCCCCAATGGCCCCGGATCCGAGCGTCAGTCAGACGTTGAAGGGCGGTTCGCACTTGTGCGCGCCGGAGTACTGCCACCGGTACCGTCCGGCAGCGCGGTCACCGCAATCCCAGGACACCGCGACGACCCACATCGGGTTTCGCTGCGTGGCGGATTCTGCGTCCGGCTAGCAACGGCGCAGCGCCTCGCCATCTGCGGTCCTCGCGGATCGGTCGTATGGCAAGTTAACGCTGGATGGCCGGTGGGTGACGTAACCCTATGCATATATACAGACGTGGGATTTCGCCGCGCGGTCAGCACGGGTGTTAGCTACTTCGACCTGAAAAAGTGACGAGCGGCTGGGGCAGCTCCGGTGCGGACGAACACCTCGGCCTGCGATGGGGGCAGAGGGACCTCCGAGGTGCCCGGTCACGCGGCGAGGGCGCTGATTTTGACCAGGTTGTGGGCGAGGATGCCGTGTCCGGTCCAGATCCTGGTGCCTGCGAGACCGTCGATGCGGGTACGGTCCCAGCCGTAGCCGCGTTTGAGGTAACTGATTCGGCCTTCGCTGCCGGTTCGCCATTTGATGGTGCGGCGGAAGGCTCTTCGATGTTCCTTAGCACGTCTGGCCTGCGAAGGTTTGCCTTTGCGGGGGATGACCACGTGCTTGACGCCCAGCTCGGTGAGCTGCTGGTCGACCTTGGCTTCGCCGTAGCCGCGGTCGGCGGTGACGCTGCGTGGCGTGCGCCCGGCGCGTTTGATGACCCGCTTCACCGCCGGGGCCAGCTGCGGCGCATCGGGCGGATTGCCCTGCTCCACAGAGTGATCCAGCACGATCCCGTCGTCATTGTCGACGACCTGGGCCTTCTGCCCGAACTCGACCGGCTTACCGAGCCGGCCCTTGGCGATCGGGCGGGCATCACCGTCGTGCAGGCTGACCCGCCGACTCGCCCCATCGGGGGTGTGGCCGTGCACCCGTTGGCGGGTCTGCGCGACGATCTGCCGCGTCGCGGTCAGCAGTTTGGCCAGGTCGTTGACCGCGCGCACCAGCCGGCCCCGGCGCCGCCCCGCCGCCGCATCGTGCTCACCGTGGGCCGCCAGCTTGGCGGCCTTGGCCTTAGCGCGGCGCACCGCCTGCCTGGCGTTGGCCAGCAGCCGCTCGGCTTCACCGGCGGCGGCCTCGGCCAGACCGGCCAGCTCACCGGTCCTCTTGAGCACCGCGGCCTTCGTCTGGTCTGCGCCGACCGCCGCACGCGACCGCAGCTTGGCCGCGATCGCGTGCGCGCGCTTGCCCGCCGCGCGGGAGCGGTCCCGCAGCGTGGTGCGCCTCGCCCCGCCGGCGGCCCGAATCCGCTTGGCGGTCGTGCCGATCCGACGCACCGCCTTGGCCAAAAGCCCCGAATCGGTCGGAAAGGCCACGTTGGCCGGCACCACCGTGGTGTCCGCGCGTACCCGGTTGGTGCGCAACAACTTCGCCTCGGCGGCCTTGGCCAGCAGCGCCTCGTTGAGCCCATCGACCGCCGCCGACCCGCACCGGGTGGTCAGCTTCATCAACGTGGTCGGATGCGGCACCGACCCATCCAGCGGAATCCGGCAAAACCGCCGCCAGGTGATCGAATCCGACACCTCCCGGCACAGTGCCTCGTACCCCAGCCGATAGCGAAACTTCAAGAACATCAACCGCAGATAGGTCTCCATCGGCGTCGACGGCCGGCCCATCCGCAGATCAAAGAACGGCACAAACGGGGCGAAGAACGCCGGATCATCCAGCAGCGCATCCACCCGAGCCAACTCCTCGGGCAGCCGCCGCACCTCCTCCGGCAGGATCGACTCCCACAACGACGGCTGATCACCTACAGTACGAAACACGATGGCCTCAATCCCTTCTAGCCCAAGGGGTTGAGGCCATCCTCGCGATCAGCGCCGTCCATCCGACGCATCGACACGCGCTGACTTTTTCAGGTCGAAGTAAGCTAAGCTAACACGGGCCTGGTGCATCTCACCCCGGCGTCACCCCGGTGCCCGGGGCGATTTGTAGCCGCACTGAAGACGTACCGGAACCGTACCGGTGACGGCCAGAGTAGTTGTCTCACAAGGGATATGGGGTAAATCAGCTAACCGTTTCCGCTGGTCGCCGAGACGCTGGCCCACCGGAGGGCAAACCGATCCACCAGCAAGGGCCACTAAGTTTCGATTCTTTCGCTCGGGCCGCTGGGTGCCCGACAGTTCGTCCTGGTGAAGGGACTACAAATCCAAAGCGGCCGCTGACGCCCGAATGACGAGGCGGAAGCTGTCGTTAGCCTGTCGCGACCTTATCGATGCGAACGAGTGAACATGGGCGTTTGTCGCGGTTG
>DATJBA010000311.1:0-11465 GCA_035515675.1 Mycobacterium sp. | reverse complement strand
TTGGCGGCGCTTCGGGCTGAGGTACTTCTCGGCGGTGTGGGCGTAGTAGCGGGCGGTAAGGCACACATCGGCGACTTCCTCGAACGCATGCACTCGTGCCTTGCCGTTCTCCAACTGGATGATGTCGAGAACTTCGTCCTGACGCTCCAGCATCAGGCCGTGGAAGCGCAGCATGACCTCGGCTCTCTCCCGGAGTGGGCGCTGGGCCCATGCCCGCTGCACCGCACGGGCACGTTCGGCTGCGGCGACAACGTCCTCGCGGGTGCACTGCGGTACGCGGCCCAGAGGCTTTCCGGTCATCGCGTTGGTGATTTCGCGGTGGCAGCTGGGGTTTGCTGCCTCGACGCGCTCGGCCAGCGTCTGCAGCAGTGGCGCGACTTTCGACGTCTGTGGGTCAGAAACTGCGGTCATCGTTGTCCCTCCTAGCGGCGCCGTTGGTCCATTATCCGACCCCCCGCTTCGACAAACTCTGGGCGCCCGAGCCGGTAACCCGAACAAAAGCTGAACCCGATCCTAAGGTGCTTGTGGCCAACAACCGGATGGCGGTTTTCCACCAGTGGAGTTCACTGCTGCCCGGTTAACCCGGTCGAGCATCTGGCCGAGGCGCCGATGCTGCTGGTCGAGACCGCCGATCAGGGAGGTTCACACGCTCCGAGCACGGGGGTCGGTGGAGCACCCACTTGACGAAGGGCTAGCGCTACGCCCGAAAGGGGATCCCCGTGCGAGCTTACGAAAACACCCAGATTCCTTCGGTCGCTAAGACGACCCCTGGCTGGCTCGGGCGGTGTCAGACTTAGCTTGGCTCGGTGGTGTGGTTGCTCGCGTGGGGGTACTTGCAGTGTCGCGGATTTTTACCGCCAGGCGGTGGCGCTCAAGCGGTGGCCTGGCGGAGCAGCGCCCGGAGCTGGCCAACGAGATTTTCCTGGATATCGACCCGGAGTCGGGGTTGCAGGTTGGGGCCCGCTGGAAGGGCCACGGCGCCCAGGAGCCACGCATGACCGATCTTATCGAGCGGCCGAACGCGCGCGATCTTCCACGACTTGGCCCGTTTGCGGTTGCCCGCTCGGCGACTTGCAACCAAGCTGTATTGCTACCCGGTCAGCGTCCAGCAGTAGCCGAGCGAGCCCGACATCGCCGCACGGGTGCCTCTGGGTCTAAATGCGCGCTGGCACATGAGAAATCGCGTCACGCCGGCGTGACGCTCAACCCCGCTTGCAACCGTGCCGCCCAGGGCGTGATCACGAAAACAACCAGATTCGTTCCGTTGCTAAACGGAACCTACTTCGATGCCCACTGGCGACATTAAGGCAGGGTGACCACGCTTGCCGTCGGCGCACGACGGACGACACCAATCAATGAAGGTCTCGACTATCCAGTCATGGCCGGTGACCGCTAACTGGATTCGGCGCTTTCGGCCGCCAGAAGACTGACGATCTCCGCGATACAAGGTGGGCGTGGCGTGCCCGCGGTTTCGTAGACAAGTTTGATCACAGTCCGTATCCGTTTGTCGGTGGCAGTCGCTGCCAGCAGTCGCGCCTGTATGCCCATGCTCATGACCTTCTTGGCGAGGTGTACCTGCCGGAAGCTGTCTTGCCTGGAACTCTCGACGGGAAGTGGTGTCCCGCCTTGTGCTATATCTGTCCGGATATGAAGCCCGAGCGTGCGTACGTCGAGCGAATCGCCGCGCCGGCCAGATCGTATGGTTTTCCGCGCTGGTATGTGGACCGGTTGGAGAGCTTCGTTAGATGAGGCACGGCCACCCACCTGGCTGGTTTGTACCTCGTGACAGGATCCTTAAGAGCACCCCATCACGACCGCAGCAGGTCGGCGAGATCGGTAACCACCACGTCGGCGCCGTTGCGGCGCAATTCCTCGGCCTGGCCCACTCGGTCGACGCCCACCACGAAGCCGAAGTTACCGGCACGGCCGGCCTGCACGCCTGACAATGCGTCTTCGAATACGGCCGCAGCGTCGGGGCCCACGTCGAGCAACTGCGCCGCGCGCAGGTAGGAGTCGGGGGCCGGTTTGCCAGCGATGTGCTCTTCGCGCAGCATGATGCCGTCCACCAGCTTCTGGGCGAACCGGTCCAGACCGGTGATCTCGAGTATGTCGCGGGTGTTGGCGCTCGCGGACACCACGGCGATACCGAGGCCCGCGGCCGAGACCGCCTCCAGATAGCGCCGCGACCCGTCGAACACCTTGACGCCTTCGTCATGCAAGACCTTCTGGAACATCTCGTTCTTTCGGTTGCCCAGGCCGTATATAGTCTCGGCGGCGTTGGGGTCATCGGGATTGCCGTCGGGTAGATCGATTCCCCGGCTGCTCAGAAATGACCGCACCCCGTCTTCGCGTTTCTTGCCGTCCACGTATTGCAGGTAGTCGGTAGCCGGATCGAAGGGGACGAACTTTTCGCCCGTGCGCTTGGCCCGTTGCGACAGGTAGGCGTCGAACATCGCCTTCCAGGCCTTGGCATGCACGCTGGCGGTATCGGTGAGCACACCGTCGAGGTCGAATAGACAAGCACGCACCTTATCTGGCAGTCCCAGCAACGGTGGACCTCACTCTCGAGTGGTAGGGAATAGTTGGGCGATACCCACTCCACCATGCCGAGCCGTGCGCCGCCAACGATCACCGGCGACGGTGACGCTGGACCGGCAGCTAGCGCGTTGTTTCGCGCTTGCCGGTGAATTCATCGACGAGTAGTTCCAGACGGTCCGAGTCGTGGCCGGGGCGTAGTCGGCCAGCGCGGGCGAGGGTGACCAGTCCGTGCAGCGCAGCCCAGAACAGTTCGGTGAGTGTGTCAGCGTCATGCTCGCCAGCGACAACGCCGAGCGCTTGGCGCAGCTCGGCGAAGGCCGCTGCCAGCTGAGGCGGTGTGTCTTCTGTAGCGAAGCGCAAGGTGGTCGCACGGATGAACATGACGTCGTAAACGGCCGGGTTGTCACGGGCGAAGTCCAGGTAGGCGCATGCGATCCGGGTCAGGGCGTCGCGTGCCGTGCCAGCCCCGGAGCGGGCGGCAGAAATCGCATCGGCGAGCTCGCCGAACCCGTCGATGGCGACCGCCGCGGCGATTTGTTCCATGCCGGTGAAGTGCTTGTACAACACGGGCTGGCTGTATTCGATCTCGGTGGACAGTCGACGGGTGGTGACGGCATCCCAGCCTTCGGCCTCGGCCAACTTGCGGGCCGTCGTGACGATCAGCCGTCGACGGGTGGCTCGCTCGCGCTGACGGCGATCCGCAATGGCCATACCTAAACGGTAGCATCGCTATAAGCACTAGCGCGGCTATTGACATGGTCGGGAACCGGTGGTTAGCATTGCTAGCAGTTAGGGCGGAAGAGGGGAGGCGTTCGACATGATCGTGGATCTCACCCGTGCCGCGGCGCTGATCGCGGTGCTGGGTATCGCGGTGGTCTACGGCACCGACGTGTTTTGCGCGATCGTGCTGCGACCTGCCCTGGCTTCGGTCGACGACAATGCCTTGGTCGCGGTGACAGGAAACGTGCATCGATACGGAGACCGGCGCATCCCTGTGCCCGGGGTGCTCGGGTTTTTCGCCGCCGCGGCCACCGCGGTGCTGGCCGCGGCGGCCGCACACTGGACTCAGGTGATCGCGGCTGGCGCCGCCCTGGCTGCGCTGTTGGTTTGGATGGTGCTCTATACGCAGGTGAGCGCACCTATCAATCGCCAACTGACCGCGTCGGCCGATGCCGGGCAATCGCTGTCGAACGGGCGTGTGCTGCAAAGAAAATGGGACCGAATCATAGGTGCTCACGCCATGCTGCAAGGTCTGACACTGACCGCGCTATGTGTGGCGCTGATGACCTGACGCCGCGCCAGTCGAAATCGACCGAAGGAGAGGGGCATTCGATGTTTCAGCTCAGGATATGCACCTTGAGGTCGCGCGCAGCGCTGCGGCAGTACGCGACGGTTCACTGGGCCCGCCACCTGACAACCTTCAAGGCGTTCGGAGTTACCACCCACGCCGTGTGGACAGAGCGATCCGGCGGTGCCAACCGACTTGCCGAGCTGATCCGATGCCCACCGGACGCCGACCCCGAACAACTCACCGGGGATTACATGGACAGCCCAGAATGCGTCGCCGACATGGGCGGTTTCGATCCCAAGAACATCATCGACGTTGAGTCACTGCTGCTTGACCCGACGTCGTTCTCACCGATTCACTGACAAGCCCTCGGAGTGTTCGACATGACCGCGACCACGATCGCATACACGCTAGCCGGATTCTTGGGCGCGGGAATTGTGTTCATCGGCGCACGGTTCATCCTCGCGCCACGCGCCGCGGCCGCCGGCTACGGTGTACAACCAGATCTCGGCCAGCGGTCCGTTCGCGCGTACTTGAGTATCAAGGGCGTCCGCGACATCGCGTCGGGACTGTTTGTTTTCATCCTCATGGCCGCGGGTGCGACGCACCTACTGGGCTGGGTGATACTGGCCGCCACCATAATTCCGATCGCCGACGCGACCATCGTGCTCGGCCACGGCGGGCCCAAGTCAATCGCGTTGGGCGTTCATGGCCTCACTGCTGCCGTGATGCTCACGACTTCTGCACTCCTGCTCATTTCGTGAAGGACGAAACAAGACAGCTTGGATGGCTCGAAGACGTCCGTCGGCGAGGGCAAGCGTGAGGTTCTCGGCCTTCTGCGCAAAGTTGGTGACGAAGGCGTGCAGTCCGAGCGGGTTGGGCGGCAGTGCTAGGAATGTCTGCATCAACGCAGTTGCCTGGTCGGTGAGGTCGTTCCGGTGCTCGCTCGCGAACCCGGACGACTCGACGACCGCGCTCAGCTCGTCCGAGGTGACCGGATGGCTGCGTGCGGGTTCATCGGCCCACGGCAGTGGATAGCAAAGTTCGCTGCGTTCGCCAATTGTGATGTCCCACAAGGCGAGCCGGTCCCCGTCGACCAATACTCGGCGTGGCCTCGGAATACAGGCGCGCCTTGTCGGCCACGTTCATCTGAACGTGCGGGCTGATAGCGACATCGAAAACCCCGTCGGAAAAGCGAAGCTCGGTGACGTCTGCCTGACGAACGGATATCCGGTCATCCAGCCCGACGAGTCGATTGAGCCAGCGGCTGGTTTGGCGGTATTCGTCGGTGAGATTCACGGCGGTAACCGTGCAGCCGCAGTGGTCGGCGACCAAGCGGGCGGTGCCGCCGATTCAGCTGTCGGCGTCGAGTATAGCTGTCTTGCTTGTGATTTCGATCAGGTCTACCAGTTGGCTGGTGGCAGTTGGTGAGAGCCCGTTCGATGTTGCGTCGAGAAACGCCAGTCGAGTAGTGGGCTTGGAGCTGAGTCTCTTTCATTTGTGCACCTGAGCCCATGCGGTAATGAGGGGAGGCATCGTGATGACGGCGTTGGCCGCACGCGCCTCCTCGCGGAACAGCGACACGAAGTTGTCGACATCGGCAAGCTCGTCGATGGCGAAGCCCATCTGTTGTGCTATTGGGGATACCAACCGCCAGACTTCCGCGGCGTAGGTCACGATGTGGGTGTCGGCGGCGGTACCGATCGGTGTGCCGAGGGTCAGATGTGGTGGGCCCAGACCGGCATCGGCAAAGATCGTGTGGAGCGTGGTGCCAAACTGCGGACTGAGCCCCATGGCCACGAAGGCGCGGGCGATCCCCGCTGTTACCTGCCGAAACAGTGGGATGTCCGGGATGCTGCGCGCCCCGCTGATGTCATTCTCGGAGAACGCGATCGTGCCGCCGGGGCGCACCCAGGCGCTAAGTTGCCGCAGGGTGGCGGCCGGGTCGGGCAAGTGCATCAGGATCAACCGACCAACTACTGCGTCGGCCGGTTCATCCAAGGCGATCGCGTCAATTGTGGCTTGCGTGAAATGCACTGCTGACAAGCCTTGTTCGGTGGCGCGGGCGCGGGCCAGTGCGATCATCTCGGGTGCGGCGTCCACGCCCAGAACGGTTCCCGTTGGACTGACCAGCCGAGCGGCGATAAATGACACGTCACCAGGCCCACATCCGACATCGAGCACCCGCATGCCCGGTCGCAGACCTGCGAGCCGCAGCGCATGCTCGGTGTAATCGTTATACAGCCGTCCTTGCAGGAGTAGCCGCTGCACCTCCACGTCGTCATGGCCTAGGACATACGTGCTCCCGCTTGCTGCGGCAGATGACGTCGTACTCATGGGGTTCCTTGCCTTTCTTTTGTGCGTGGCCTGGAGCCGCAAGGCATTAAGCCTCTGCTGGCGCTGTGGTCGCGGTGGATGGTGTTGCTTGCTGCGCCCGGGCGGGCAGTAGCCAGGTGACGACGACTGCTGCACCCAGGGCGATAGCGGCACAAACCAGAGACCCCACCTGAAGGGCGTCGAGGAAGGCGCCATTGACGCCATCGCGGACCTCGGTGATGCGTGTCGCCGGCATGTGTCTGATCACGTTGTGTGCCACGGCCATTGAGCGCTCCATCGCAGACCGGACATCGGCGGGCAAACCCGCCAGCGCTGCGGCCGACGCAATACGACCCGAGTACACGGATGCGAAGACGCTGCCGACGATGGCAACGCCCAGGGTGCCGCCGAGTTCGCGTGTGGTGTCGTTGACAGCCGAGCCGACCCCGGCCTTGCTGGCCGGTAGCGATCCCATGATCGCCTCGGTGGCTGGCGCCGTGGTGAGGCCGAGGCCACCGCCGAGCAGCAGCATCTGCATGGCGATCTGGCTATAGGGCGTCGCCGCATCCGCCGTGGACGCCCACGCCAGGCCGGCCGCGAACACTGTCAGGCCGGCGGCGACGACAGCGGCGGTGCCCACCCGTTCGACCAGTCGGGGACCCAGGATGCTGGCCAGCGCGATGGAGACGGCGACCGGCAACAACCGCACGCCGGTCTGAAATGCGGTGTAGTTCTTGATGAATTGGAAGTACTGGGTGATGACGAAGATGAAGCCGAACAACGTCAGAAAGCCGGCAGTCACCGCCAGGCTGCCGCCGGAGAACCGACGGTTGAAAAACACCGAGGTCTCCAGCATGGGATGGGTGCTGCGCCGCTCCCACAGTGCGAACCCGGCGAGAACGATTGTGGCCACGGTGAAGCCGGTCGCAGTTCGAGTATTGGTCCATCCCCACGAAGGCGCCCCGATGACGGTGTAGACCAGTGCGGTGACGCCGGCCGCGGACAGGATTAACCCGGGGACGTCGACGCGCGGCGCCGCCGGATCGCGGGAGGTCGGAACGAACACGATGCCGCCGACGACGGCCACTGCTGCGATCGGAATGTTCACCATGAAGATCGAGCCCCACCAGAAGTGCTCGAGCAACCAGCCGCCGCTGATCGGTCCTACGGCCACCCCGACCCCGACCATCGCCGCCCACAGTCCGATTGCCTTGGCGCGAGGTTCCGGGTCGGTGAAGATGTTGGTGATCAGTCCCAGGGTGGTCGGGAAGATCACCGCCGCGCCCACGCCCATGGCAGCACGCGCCACAATAAGCTGATCTGCGGAATTCACCTGCGCCGCAATGCCGGAGGTGATCGCAAACAGTGCGAGCCCGGAATTCAGCCAGCGCCGCCTGCCGTAGCGGTCGCTGAGGCCGCCGGCCGACAGCAGCAGGCCGGACATGGCCAGGGTGTACGCGTCGACGATCCATTGCAGCTGCGCGGTGTCCGCGCCGAGTTGGCGCGACAGTGTCGGCAGTGCGACGTTGACGATGGTGGCATCGACGCTGATGACGAAGACGCCGAGGCAGATGACGGCAAGTGCGGGGATCGGGTGATTGCGGAACACTGGATCGGTGCGCATAGACAAAAGACTAAAGCTGCTAAACAAACAAATCAAGTAGCTAGTTGAAAAAGATGTCTACGCTGGTAAGATGGCGTTGTGCCGACCCGCAGGAACTACAACCAGAACTGCCCCATCGCGCGTGGGCTCGACATCCTGGGTGAGCGATGGACATTGCTAATCCTGCGCGAGTTGGTCGGAGGACCTCGCCGCTATGGTGATCTGCGCGCTCAGCTGCCCGGGATCGCGACCAATCTGCTCGCTGAGCGACTCAAAGAGTTACAAGACGCTGGGCTCGTCGACCGCGCCGACCTACCGGCCCCCATCGGCCGTACCGTCTACACGCTCAGCGACTTGGGCTGGCAGCGGGTGCTGCCCATCTTGGGAAGCGTCGCGCGGTTTGGCCTGGACCGGCTGGACCCGATTGAGGATGGCCCCGTGTCGCCGCTGAACGGGTTCCTTGCCGGAATCCTGTTGGGCTTCGATCCGGCTCGCGCCGGTGGCTTGGATGCGACGTACCGTGCCGAGATCGACGGCCGCCGTTTCGAATTCGCGGTAACGCAGGGCCGCCTCGCGGCCGCTCACGGGGAACCTTCGGTGACCCTCACCGCCAGCGCGGCAGATCTTGTGAACGCCCGTCTGGGAGCGGGCGAAGCCAAGCGGAAGGCAGCGGTGCGGCGAATCAAGTTCGACGGCACCCAGGACGCCATCGATGCACTGCGCACTGCGTTTTCGCTGTCGGCCGACGCCTCCTGAACGCGGGGGTGACGCCAGCGGCCACTAAGAGTTGACCCGTAATGGGTCATGCGGCGCCAATCAGCTTGGGGGCTGGTTGTTTTCGGCTGGTCCCGCGACGTCTAGGCTTTGAGCCTGGTCTGTTCGGGGGTGGGCCGAGTGCTGCTCGCTCAGCAGGGGCCACTGGCTGGTGGCTGCCGGTCCTGGCCGATCCCACACCATCGGATGGTGTGGGTGGCTGGCGCCGGTTGACTGAGCCCTCCCACTCTTGCTGGGAGGCCAGCCACGCCCGCAGGGCGTGGGCAGGTCGGTAGTCGACCCGCGCGGTGCGCGGATCCTCCGGGTCGGCGAGGGTCACGCAGGCCGCCAGTATCGCCGAGGCGACGTCGCGGTCGGCGTGCCATCCGCATTCGGGGCAGTGGTGGGTGCGCTGCGCCAGGGTCTTGGGGACGTGATTGCCGCACAGGCAATGCTGGCTCAGTGCGGTGGTTCGGGTGCCCGCCCGGTGTAGTTGACCGCCGGTGGCGGCGCACTCGGCCGCCAGGGCTGTGACGAGCATGCCGGGGCTGAACAACGCGATCCGCTTGCCCCCCAACCGCGCCCAGGTCGAGATCCGGCAGTCCTCCACGGTGATGGTGTTGCCGTGGGCGGCCACGATCCGCGCCGCGACCTGTGCGGCGCGGGCTTGTTTGGCCTGACTGGCGCTGCGGGATTCGGCGGCGTGATCACACCGGACCAGCCGATAGCGGTCCGAGAGCTTGTCGTGGCGGTAGCCGCGCAGGGGCACCCCGTCCGCGCGGGCATGGCGTGGCCCGCCCGGGTTGCTGATCTGACGGGCCGCCAGCCCTTTGGCAGCGCGGCGAGCCGCCTGGGCGGCCTGACACGGTGACGGGCCGTATTGGTCGGGGTTGGTGTTACGCCGGGACCGATCCAATGCCTTCTGTCGAGCGCGGGCTTTCGTGGCCGCCCGCGCCGCGGCCTGCTGCTGCTCGTCGGTGCAGCGGATCTGCTCGACGACCAGCCGCCCGGGCTGGTCGTCGGGGAACGACGCCACCGACAGGTTGGACACATTCGCATCCACACCGGCCCGCCGGCCTATGGGTATTTCGCTGCGTCGGACCCGGGTGGCTGGAGACTGATACCCAACCTGATGGGTGAGCAGATGAGCGTAGTAGCGCCACCCGCCGGGCGCTTTCCGATCACGCACACGCACCAGGTCGATCTTGTGCCACACGCTGGGATCAGCCAGGAAGCGGCGCAGGTGCGCCCACTGGCCCGCGCCCTGGGGCAGCCGCACCGGTAGGACGAGATCGCCGGCGGGAAGCCCGGTGAACACCACCGCCAGAGCGCCGTCGTGATCCCACCACGACCTGGCTGGCCGGGCCGGCGCGGGGAGCCGCGGAGGCTGGGCCAGAATCGAGGTGCCCGGCGGCCGGTCGACCGCCGCACCGCCGGTGGGGATCTCGGCGGGCAGTTGCGGGTGCCGGTAGGCACCCAGATGCCCGCCGAGGGTGCCGACCAGGCGGTAAGTCTCCCAGGTGGGCTTGGTTTTGGTGTGTGAGCGGGCCCGCCCCGGTATCCGGGTGAACTCCCACCACGACCCGACCCGTGGTGGGCCGTGCCGGCGACCCGAGACGTCGGGGAACAGGTGCCGGTCGACGGTTTCCCACACTTCATCGGCGACATGTAATCCGATGGCTTTGGTCAGGTGGTCGCGCATCCACCCGCTGGCCTCGATATGCCGTTTCGCGGCGGCCTCGATGCCCTTGCGGGTCAACCCCAGCCGCTCCCGCAGCGCCTTCGGGTCGGCGTCGCGTTCATGGTGGGCGGCCCAGTACGCGCGGCAGCGATCGGCGACGTCGCGCTGCAGCGCCCGCCGCAGCCGAAACACCGCCCTCCACTGCCGCTCCAGGCGCCGGTGAACAACTGGGTCACTGGCATCGAGCTCGAGGCGGATCACCGACACCGGCCCCTGATACTTGAAGTTCGGGGCCTTGGACTTGCCCCGCCGCCGCGCTACCACGTCACCGCTGGCAGCGGTCGTGGTGTCGGTGGGTGGCGCCGCCATAGGGATCATGAAACCAGCACCCACTGACATCGACCCGCTGCCACACCGATGGCGAAACCTACTGCCACTCACCGGGCTAACCCGCGCCCAGATCCAGACCGTCTACACGGTGGCCAACAGCGGCTGCCGCCGCGTCCCGGAAGGCCTTGGTATACGCCGCTGCCGGTCAGGGTGCTGCTGGTGCTGATCCACCTGCGCACCGACCTGACCACCCGCGCGCTGGCGGCGTTGTTTCACACCAGCCAATCGACGGTGGATCGCGTGATACATCACCTGGTGCCGGTGCTGGCCGAAGCGCTGCGACCCACCGCGGACCACGACAGCGCCCACCCGTGGATCATCGACGGCACCCTGATCCCGGTGCACGACCAGTCGATCACCGCCATCAGCAAGAACTACCGCCGCAGCGTCAACACCCAGATCGTCACCTGCGCTAACCGGCACCGCGTGATCGTCACCGGCCAGTGCTGGCCCGGTAACCGCAACGACGTCATCGTCGCCCGCCACACCGTAGCGCACCTGCTCAGCGGCGACCGACAGATCCTCGGTAACGGCGGCTACCGCGGCCTCGCGTCGATCACCACCCCGCGTCGCGACCACACCGGCCGGATCATCCGCGATGACCACTACCGGGCGCACCGTAGGATAAGGGGGTCGAACACGTCATCGCCCGCCTCAAAGACTGGCAAATACTCCGGCAATGCCGTCGCCGCGGCCACGCCATCAACCACAGCTTCCACATCATCGCTGGACTCTGGAACCTCAAAACTCACGCGCCACTACGGGTCAACTCTTAGACTCGGTGCCCGTGGAATCAGCCTCACCGCGGCCCGTGTTGGTGGTCGACTTCGGCGCACAATATGTGCAGTTGATCGCCCGTCGTGTCCGAGAAGCGCGGGTTTTTTCGGAGGTCATCC
>DATJBA010000310.1:0-21557 GCA_035515675.1 Mycobacterium sp. | reverse complement strand
AAGGTCGCCAGGAACGACGCGGCCGGAAGGGCATTGACAACCTTGTCGCGTGCCCGGATGTGCGCGCCCACGGCCAACACGAAGTACAACGTCAGCATCGCCGTCGTCAGCCTCGCCAAGGCGGGGAACCAGCTGACCGAGAACAAGCCGATCGCGGCGGCAGCCTTGACCACCGGCAGGACGGGGCGAACGCTGTCCGGAACTCCCAGGTCGTCCAAGGCTTTGGCGATGGGAGGCAGGGGTATCGCACACGCCACCGCATCGCCGGCCTGGAACGCGGCAAGCGCCGCATAGCTTTTCGGTGAAGTCAAGACGCTCATTCGGAAGAGTCTATTGAGTCAACTCCGGCGGCGCCCCGGTCGCCCCGTCCACCGGCTGGCGGGCTATCGCCTCGGCCTTGGCTACCGCCCGGGTGATCGCCGGGTCGGTTTCGGTGGAGAACCAGTCGGCGACATCGGCGTCGTCGGTGTCGGCGGCGTGCTTGGGCAGGTCGTCGACCGGCGATGGCTGGAACCGGAACACCCCGTCCTCGCCCGGGGTGCCCAGAAGTCGCGTGAACCCCTGCAGCGCCGCACTGAAGTCGCTGGGCACCACCCACACCTTGTTGGCGTCACCGCGCGCCATCTCCGGCAGCGTCTGCAGGTACTGGTAGGCCAGCATCTCCGGGGTGGGCCTGCCGGCCTTAATCGCGGCGAACGTCTTCTCGATGGCCTTGGCCTGCCCCTGCGCCTGCAGGTAAGCCGCGGCGCGCTCACCTTGAGCGCGCAGCATGCGGGACTGCCGGTCGGCCTCGGCGGCCAGGATCGCGGCCTGCTTGGCACCCTCGGCGGCCAGGATCTGCGCCTGCTTGGCACCCTCGGCCTGTTTGATCGCCGCCTCGCGGGCACCTTCGGCGGTCAAGATCATCGCCCGCTTCTCGCGGTCGGCCTTCATCTGCTTTTCCATCGAGGCCTGGATCGACGGCGGCGGGTCGATGCTGCGCAACTCGACCCGAGCGACCCGCAGGCCCCAGCGGCCGGTCGCTTCGTCCAGCACGCCGCGCAACTGGCCGTTGATCTGGTCGCGGGAGGTCAGGGTCTGCTCCAGCGTCATGCCGCCGACAACGTTGCGCAGGGTGGTGGTGGTGAGCTGCTCGACCCCGACGATGTAGTTGCTGATTTCGTAGACGGCCGCCTGCGGGTTGGTGACCTGGAAGTAGACCACGGTGTCGATGTGGAGGGTCAGGTTGTCCTCGGTGATTACCGGCTGTGGCGGGAACGGCACCACCCGCTCACGCAGGTCCACCCGCGCGCGGATGCGGTCGATGAACGGCACCAACAACGTCAGTTGCCCACTGACCGTGCGGTTGTAGCGGCCCAGCCGTTCGATCACCGCGGCCTGCGCCTGAGGTACCAGCGCAACCGACTTGGCCACCACGATGATGGCGAATATCACCAGGACGGCCAGCAGCACCAAACCAGCAATCGCACCTTGCACCGGAGTTCCTTTCTCTCGCAGCGTCTCTGCCGACGGGCAACGCGCGGCTAAAGACCACCCTTGAAGACCACTGCCGTGGCGCCGTCGATCTGTATCACGGTTACCGACTCGCCGGGTTCGTAGACGTCGCCGCCGTTGAGCGGGCGCGCGGTCCACACCTGGCCGTCCAGCTTCACCCGGCCCTCGTCACGAGCCACCCGGTCGAGCACCAGCGCGTCTTTGCCCTCCAGCGCCTTGATTCCCATCTGCGGCACGCGCGCGGGTGTCACCCGTCGCAGCAGCGGGGGCCGAACCAGCACCAACAACAGAACCGACACGATCAGGAACACCGCCCCGTTGGCCCAGACCGGCCAATCCGTCAGCCAACTGGTTACCGACGCGGCCAGCGCACCACCGCCGAGCATCAGCAAAAACATATGGCCGGTGAGCGCCTCCCCACCGGCAAGCACCAGTGCGAATATCAGCCAAATCACCCCGGCGGGCATGCGGCCAGAATACGCGTGATCGGCGTTTGCCGGACCAAACAACTACACTGCCAGATCATGTGGTGTCCCAGCGTCTCGCTGTCGGTGTGGGCCAACGCCTGGCTCGCAGGCAAGGCTGCGCCCGACGACGTCTTGGACGCGTTATCTGTTTGGGCACCAAAGCAATCGGTCACCGCGTATGATGCTGTCGCCGCGGGCCATACCGGACTGCCGTGGCCCGATGTCCATGACGCCGGGACGGTGTCGTTGTTACTGACGCTGCGTGCGGCGGTTGGCCGGCCAGCGGTACCGGCTTCCCCGAGTGTCCCTGACCGGTTGCGCGGGGCGATCAACGTGGTTTTGCCCGTGCCCGGCGACGTGCGCGGGCTGGCCGCGGGAACGCAGTTCGAGCGTAATGCCCTGGCCGCAGGTGAGGCGGTCATCATCACCAACCCCGACAATCCCGCCACCGCCGTCGGGCTGGTCCCCGAGTTCTCCTATGACGGTCTCGAGGAGGCCGCCGACGACGAGGCAAACCTACCCGAATTGGGTGCGCTGTCGTGGACGGTGTACTCACTGCCCGGCGCACCCGTGTTCGACCACCACGAACTGGGCGACGCCGAATACACGCTGCGGTCAGCCGTGCGCTCGGCCGCCGATGCGCTCGGCGCAATCGGGCTAAAATCTGCCGCAACCGACATCGACGATCCGCGGGGACTCGTCGAGCAGCTACTGGAATCCGCACGGCAACACCGCATTCCCAACCATGCGCCGACGCGCGCATTGCGGGTGCTGGAGAACGCCGCGCACGTCGACGCGATAATCGCGGTCAGCGCCGGACTCAGTCGACCGTCCGACTCTCCCCCGAACGCGGACGGCGCCCCCACCCAGGATCGCTTCGCGGCCCGCATCGTCGCCGGGCTGGAGGCGATCGGAACGCAATCCTCCTCGGAGGCCCGGATCGCCGGCGATGCGCTGCGGCCGCTCACCGCGGTGGTGCGTTCGGCGCGGATGGCCGCGGTCAGCGCGATCCTGCACTCGGCCTGGGCCGACTAATCCTGGCCGGGCGTTTGCCTCGCAACACAGTGCGGCGGACGGCACGGCACGCCGTTGATGCTGGCGAGGCAGCCCGGCACCGGATCGGGGCCACTCACCCGGGCGGGCAACCGGCCATAGCGGAGCTCGTCGATCAAATCCGCGGCCAGCCGGGCGAATCGCCGGTCGGCGTTGGGCGTTGCGGCCCGGGCGAACGCCATCCCCGCTGCCTCGGCTTGTGATCGCAACTCATGGTCGAGATCCCACACCACCTCGATATGGTCGGCGACAAACCCGACCGGGCAGACGATCACGGCTTTAGTGCCGACGGCGGCCAGCGTCGTGAGATGGTCGGCGACATCAGATTCTAGCCACGGAACCTGCGGCGGGCCCGATCGCGACTGCCAAGCCAGGTCGTAATCGGCGTATCCGGCAGCTGCCGCAACCAGCCTTGTGGCATAAGCAACTTGGCGGCTGTAGAGATTCGGGCCGCAATGTTGGTCGGCGGCCACCGGGACCGAATGCGCGGTGAACACCAGCCGTGCGTGGCCGCGCAACCCGGCCGGCAAGGTGCCGGCGGCCGCGGCGATGGCGCCGGCGAACATCTCGACAAAAAGCGGGTGGTCGAAAAAGGGCCGCAGTTTGACCAGCTCGGGCGCGTCCGGCCCGGTCACGCGACGAGCCCGGGCAATGTCTTCGACATACTGGGTGCAGCTCGAGTAACCGCTCCACGCCGACGTGGCGAATACCGCGGCACGACGAATACCGTTGTCCCGCATCGTCTTAACGGTTTCCTCGACGTAGGGTTCCCAATTGCGGTTGCCGAAATAGACCGGCAGGTCCAGGCCACGGTCCACCAGTTCGGCACGCAACTGGGTGATCAGCGCAAGGTTGATCCGGTTAATCGGCGATACCCCACCGAAATACATGTAGTGCTCGGCGACGTGGTCCAGGCGTTCCCGGGGCACGTTCCGGCCCCGGGTGACGTTCTCCAAAAATGGCCGCACCTGCTCGGGCCCGTCCGGTCCGCCGAAGGACAGCAGCAGGACGGCATCAAATTCCATTGCCTTCTAGAGCAATTGGGTGCTGGCGCCGCCGTCGGCGAAGATGACGGTCCCAGTAGTCGCCGGCAACCACTCGGAGAGCAGCGCGCACACGGTTTTAGCGACCGGCGTCGCGTCCTTCATGTTCCAGCCCAGCGGTGCGCGCTGGTCCCAGCCCTCCTCGAGCAGCTGTATCTGGGCGCCGGCCTCGTCGCCGAGCGCGCCGCCGACGATCGCACTCATCGCCAGCGTCCGGATCGGCCCTGCGGCAACGAGATTCGAGCGCACACCGTACTTGCCGGCCTCACGGGCCACGAACCGGTTCACCGACTCCAGCGCGCTCTTGGCCACCGTCATCCAGTTGTAGGCCGGCATCGCACGGGTCGGGTCGAAGTCCATGCCGACGATGCCGCCACCGGGGTTCATGATCGGCAGCAGCGCTTTGGCCATCGAGGCATACGAGTACGCGGAGATGTGGATGCCCTTGGCGACGTCCTCGAAAGGCGCGTCGAAGAACGGGTTGATGCCCATCCCGCTTTGCGGCATGAAACCGATCGAATGCACCACGCCGTCGAGCTTGTTGCCCTCACCGATGACTTCGATAACCCGGTCGGCGAGGGTGGCCAAGTGCTCGTCGTTCTGCACGTCGAGCTCGACCAACGGGGCTTTCCGCGGCAACCGGTCGGCGATGCGCTGGATCAGCCGCAGCCGGTCAAATCCGGTCAGCACTAACTCGGCCCCCTGCTCTTGGGCCACCCGCGCGATGTGAAACGCGATCGACGAGTCGGTGATGATCCCGCTGACCAGGATCCGTTTGCCTTCGAGCAGTCCTGCCATGTCCGTCCTTGTGTGTCTCAGGGTCTCTCAGTGACCCATGCCGGCGCCGCCGTCGACCGGGATCACCGCGCCCGAGATGTATGAGGCGTCCTCGGACGCCAGGAAGCTGACGACGCCGGCGACCTCCTCGACCGTACCGATGCGGCCCAATGGAATCGCCTGCTGCGCCATTTCCTGGTACTTGGGCTCCATGGCACGGGTCATCTCGGTATCGATGAAACCGGGAGCCACCACGTTGGCGGTGATCGACCGCGACCCCAGCTCACGGGTCAGCGACCGGGCCATCCCGACGAGCCCAGCCTTCGACGCGGCGTAGTTCGCCTGTCCCGGCAGGCCGGTCAACCCGACCACGGAACCCATGAAGATGAATCGCCCGAACCGCCGCTTGATCATGTTGCGCGAGGCTCGCTTGGCGACCCGGAAGACACCGGTCAGATTAGCGTCGATGACCCTCTGGAACTGCTCCTCGCTCATCCGCATGATCAGCATGTCGGAGGTGACGCCGGCGTTGGCCACCAACACCTCCACCGGACCCTGCTTCTCCTCGACGGTTTTGAAGGCGGCGTCGATGGCGTCGTAGTCGGTGACATCACACTCGACGCCGGGCAAGCCCTCAGGGGCGCCTGACGCCCGGTGGGTCACCGTCACCCGGTGCCCGTCGGCGGCGAGCCGGCGCGCCACCGCCAGCCCGATCCCCCGGTTTCCTCCGGTGACCAGAACCGAACGGGACACGAATGCGGGTCTGCCGCAGTTGGGGGCACTGTCGGTGGTTTTCTCGGTGGCTGTGCCAGTCACTCCGTCAACCTATCGCCTCGGCTCCGCCGCGCCGCATTCGGCTCGTCGCGAGCGTAACGCCAGTGCGAAAAATCGAGCCCGATTTCGCAGCGGCGTTTCGCTGCCGCGAGTTGTCGGTGGGCGTCGGCACACTTCCGCCATGACAGACCCCTTCCTGGGCAGTGAGGCCCTGGCCGCACGCCACTTAACCGCCTACCAACTACGGAGTCGGTATGTCGCGCTGCATCGGGACGTGTACGTCCCGCGGGATGCCGAGCTGACGCCGGTATTGCGTGCCAATGCATGTTGGCTGCGGTCGCGGCGTCGTGGCATCCTCGCCGGCTTCTCCGCGTCCGCCTTGCACGGTGCCAGGTGGATCGATCCGGACCGGCCAGCCGCGATCATCGACACCAACCGACGCGCAGCCGCAGGAGTCGAGGTCTGGGAAGAGCGCATCGAGCCCGACGAGATCGCCGTCTACGCTGGCGCTGCCCGGCAGAACGTCAGGTCGGCAGGCGGCGGTTGATCAGCAGCGCCGCCAACGCTGCCACCGCCAACACCAGCGCTCCCAGGCGCAGCCAGCCCACGCTCGCGTCGCCTTTGATCGTCTCGTAGCCGATCTGCTGCTGCAACGTCGCGTAGACGGCTTTCAGCTCCGCCAGGCTCGTGGCGTTGTAGGCATTTCCACCCGAGAGCTGGGCCACCTTCTTGAGTGTCTCGTCGTCGACCGGCACCGGCTGGCGCTGGTCGTTGATCTCGACGAAGCCGTACGGGGTGCCGAACGAGATTGTCGAGATCGGCACGCCCTGGTCCTTGGCGGTGCGCGCGGCGGTGAAGGCGCCCTTGGGGTTGTCCGGGTTGGTCGGCATCGTCTCCTTACCGTCAGAGAACAACACGATGCGCGCCGGCGGCGGTGCATCGCCGCCACCGATCACCGCTCCGACCGTGGCGATGGCCTGCAAAGCGGTGAAGATGCCCTCCCCGGTGGCGGTACGGTCGGCGAACTGGAGCTTGTCCAGCGCGTTCTTGGTCGCCTCCCGGTTGATCGTCGGTGACACCAGCACCGTCGCGGTCCCCGCGTATTCAATCAGCCCGAGGTTGATTCCCGGGGTCAGCTCGTCGGCGAACTGCTTTGCGGCCTCCTGCGCGGCGGCCATCCGGTTGGGTGCAACATCGGTGGCACGCATCGACTGCGACACGTCGATCACCAGCATCACCACCGCGCGGTTGCGGGGAATCCGGACGTCGGTGGTCGGCCCCGCCATCGCGATGGTGAACAGCACCAGTGCCAACGTCAGCAGGATCGCCGGCACGTGCCGCCATCGAGAAGGCCGCTTGGGGGCGACGCTTTCCAGCAGCTCCATGTTGGCGAACCGCAGCATCCGCCGGTGTCGCGCCAGTTGCAGCACGATGTACAGCGCGGCTAACCCGAAGACGACCAGCAGGAAAAGGAAGAACCACGGGTGTTCGAAGCCGGACAGCGTCATCGGGCCGAACAATGGCAGTGTCCTAAGCGATCCGTCGTGGTATGGACGCCCGCTGGTGTCACCGCCGTCCCGCCAGTGCCCCGCGCCGGCGGGACTCGACGAAACGGACGATGTCGGCGATCCAGTCGCGGTCGGTGCGAAGCGTCATAACCGGGGCCCCGCAGCCACGGATCGTGCGGGCCACGTCGGCGCGGTGCGCCGCAGCAGCCTTGGCGAAATCGTCGCGCAGCTGGGCATCGATGGTGAACTCGCGAGTGACACCCGATTCGGCGTCCTGCAGCACGACGTCACCGATGTCGGGCAGTTCGACATCGCGGGGATCGAGCACCTCAATGGCCAGCACTTCGTGCCGGGCCGCAATCGCCCGCAGCGTACGCATCCAGTTGATCGGGCCGAGGAAGTCGCTGATGATCACCGCCATTCCGCGGCGGCGTTCCGGCCGGCGCAGCGCGTCGATAGCCGTCGCCAAATCCCCGCGCACCCCGACCGGTGCCTTGGGAGTGGTCGCAATGGTGCGTAACAGCGTCTGCTCGTGTTGGCGTCCGGAACGTGCCGGCACCCGGGTCATCGTCACGCCGTTGGCGATCAGCGCGCCGAGCCGGTTGCCGCCACCGCTGTTGAGGAACGTGATCGCGGCCGCGGCCGCCACTGCCAGGTCACGTTTCTCGCACACCGTGGTACCGAAGTCCAGGCTGGCCGACATGTCGACCACCAGCCAGGTCTCCAGTTCGCGGTCGGCGATCATCTGCCGGACATGGGGGTGCGTGGTGCGCGCGGTAACCGCCCAGTCCATCCGCCGCACGTCGTCGCCGGGCTGATAGAGGCGCGATTCCCCCGGCTCGGTACCCGGTCCCGGGATCAGGCCGAGATGATCGCCGTGCAGGACTCCGTCGAGCTTGCGTTTGACCGTGAGCTCGAGTGTGCGCAGCGCCGCCGACAGCTTCTGGTCGTCAATCAGCCCGCGCTGCATCGACGGCGGATGTAAAGCCGCGGGCTTCGCGGCGGAATTTGTATCGGTCACCGAGCGCTAGCCGCGGCCGCGGCCTGCATCACCGGCGGTACCGAACGGCCTTGCTGGGGCACCGCATTCACCTGAGGCAGGGCAACCGTCTGCAGGACCCGGTTGATGACGATCTCCGGCGAGATTTCGTCGGCGAGCGCGTCGTAGGTGAGCACCAACCGGTGCCGCAGTACGTCGGGAATGACGTCGACAACGTCTTGCGGGATCACATAGTCGCGGCCGCGCACCAGCGCCAGTGAGCGAGCACCGGCGATGATGCCCAACGAGGCACGCGGCGATGCGCCGAACGAGATCCACGCCTTGACGTCGTTCATCCCGAGCTGCTCGGGATGGCGGGTGGCGGTCACGACGCGCACCACATAGTCGACCAGCGCATGGTGGACGAAGATGTTGGCCGCGACGTCCTGCAGCCGCACCAGGTCATTGGTGGTCAGGACCTGCTTGGGCTGCGGCGGGGTCACGCCCATCCGGTAGATGATCTCCCGCTCCTCCTCCGGCGATGGGTAGCCGACGTTGATCTTGAACAAGAAGCGGTCCCGCTGGGCCTCCGGCAGCGGGTAGACACCCTCGTGCTCGATCGGGTTCTGGGTCGCCATCACCAGGAACGGGTTAGGCAGCGGGAAGGTCTTGCCGCCGATCGACACGTGGCGTTCCTGCATGACCTCCAGCAGCGCCGACTGCACCTTCGCCGGCGCGCGGTTGATCTCGTCGGCAAGCAGGAAGTTGACCACCACTGGGCCGAGTTCGGTGTCGAACTCTTCCTTGCCCTGCCGGTAGATGCGGGTACCGATGATGTCGGTGGGCACCAGGTCGGGCGTGAACTGGATACGCGCGAACGTCCCGCCGACCACCCGCGCGAACGTCTCCACGGCCAGCGTCTTGGCCACGCCGGGAACGCCCTCGAGCAGCACATGGCCCTTGGACAGCAGGCCGACCAGCATCCGCTCCACGAGCTGGTCCTGGCCGACGATAATCCGCTTGACCTCGAAGATGGCCCGCTCGAGCGTGTGTACGTCGGCGGCCAACCCGTTGCCGACAGTGCCGCCACCTGAAGGCGCCTCATGGGCCAGCGAGCCTGATTGGCCAGTCGGGCCCGAGTAACCACTGGCACCCTGGGGGAACCCACCTGCTGCTGTCATCAACCATTACCTTCCACAGCTCAATCGGACACGACTGCTGGCACGACCGATGTCGTGGGGCAGCGACGTGCCCGCGTCCAACTATTCCAGGCCTGTCGGATTCCGTCGACGCCGCGGTTCGCTCACGGGCGACCAGGACCTTCGACCGGGCGACCACCCCCTGAGTCAGTACTCGATGATCCTAGTCAAGAACGGCGTCATACCGGGCTTACGAACCGGGCTGACCGTAACTTTGCCGGCGCTTCCGGATGCCTCCAGCATCTGGCCGTTGCCCAGGTACATGGTGACGTGCTGGCTGCCGCCCGGGCCGTAGAAGATCAGATCGCCGCGCTTGGCCTCGTTGGGCGGAATGTGCCGGCCGGCGTTGTACTGGTCACCGGAAAACCGCGGGATCAGCACGCCTACCCCGGCGAAGGCGTACCGCATCAGGCCCGAGCAGTCGAAGCCGACGGTGTCGGCGCCGGAGTCGATGCCCTTACTGGGCCCCTCCAGCGTTCCGCCGCCCCATGAATACGGCATTCCCATCTGCGACCCGCCACGGTGGATCACGTACTCGATAGCCTGGCGGCCGTAGACCCGGGGAATCCGGCTCGGGCTGGTGTTGGTGGCGGCGCCCGGAGCATTGCCGCCGACGTTGATCCCGAGCCCGCCGAGGAATTGCCTGCCCAAATCGAGCGTGGTTTGAGTGGCCTGGGCAGTGGCCTGCAGCGAAGCGTTGGCAACCGCGAGCGGGTCTCCCGGGGCGCCGGCGCTGACCGTCGCCGGCAGGGTGGGATCCCACTGGCCGGGGTCGGCGGTGGCCGGAGCCGCCACAGACAACATCAGCCCGGTCACCACAGTGCTGATCCAGGCCAGGTTTATCAGGCGAAACCCCTTGCGGCGCATAGCTTCTCGCCTAGTGCTCATCTTCGCTACCACTCGATGTAGCGGACCACGTAGGGCGTCATGCCGCCGGTGCGCACGGGCGCAACGCGGACCTTTAAGCCGACGTCGGGGGCCTCGAGCATCTGGCCGTCACCGAGGTACATCGTCACGTGCTGGCTGCCGTTCGGGCCGTAGAAGATGACGTCACCGCGGCGCATCTGCGAAGACGGGATCTTGCGGCCCAGGTTGTATTGCGAACCCGAGTAATGCGGCAGCTTGATGCCCACTCCGGCGAACGAGTACAAGACCAGCCCCGAACAGTCGAAGCCGACGGTGCCTGCTCCCGAGTCGATTCCATGGCTCGGGCCCGCGGCGTTACCGCCACCCCAGGAGTACGGCACGCCGAGCTGCGACATCCCGCGGCGAATCACGTACTCGGTGGCCTGCCGCCCATAGACGCGCGGAATGCGTCCCCCGGGTGTGGCGTTGGTGATGCCGGTGTCGTCGGGCTTGAGGATGCCCAGCTGCTGCAGGAAGTTGCGCCCCATGCCGGCGGTGACCTGCGTCGACGTGGCCGAGATGCCCAGCACCTGGTTCACCACCGCGATCGGGTCCCCGGGGACGTTGGCGCTGGGAACCATTGGCAAGGTGGGATCCCACGCACCATCCCACTTGCGCCCCCCGATGGGCCGCGTAGCGCCCGGTGAACCCCCATCCCACCGATCGCCCGACGCCGGGCCACCCGCACCGGCCGTGCCGGCCGACCACTGCCGTGCCGCCTCGAGTTTGGCCTGAGCCTCGTCGCGCGCGGCGGCCGCGCGAACGACCTCTTCGCGCTGTTGGTCGAACTTGCGCTTGGAGTCATTGAGCGCCGCCACCGCAGCATCCTGACTGGCCTTGGCGTCGGCGGCGGCCTTGTCGGCCTTCTGCTTGGCCAGCCGCGCCGCCGATTCCTTGTTCACCTGCTCGGTCCGGGCCCGCTGCAGCTTGGCCATCACCGCCCCGGAGCTGGCGGTCAGGGTCCTGGCGGCGGTCTCGGTGGCGATGATGTCGTCGGGGCTGCTCGCGGTCAGGTAGCTGCCCGACGGTCCGTTCATATAGGTGGCCGCCGCGAAGCTGTCGAAGCGGTGCTGAGCAGCAGCGATTGCCGTATTGGAGTCCCTGACCGCCTGCTGGCTGACCTCAAGGTCGTGTTCGGCGGCGACGGCGTTATCGCGGGCGGTCTCCACGTCGACCAGCGCTTTGTTGACGCCTTCCTGCTCCGTCTGGATTTCGGCACCGAGGTCTTCCAGACGCTGGTTGGCCTTGGCGACGTTCGCGATCAGTGCGGCCATGGTGTCGGCGCCGGGCTCGCCGTGCGCCAGCCCCGGTGTGCACACCAGCAGGGCCGCGGTCAAGACCGACGGTATGGCCGGCCGGACCAGCCTTGCGGCCGGTCGCGCAGAAGAGCCCCAGCGGGTGCGAATCATTCGACTCAGGTCTCCTACGGCTCAACGCGGACGGACGGCGCCGGCCACAGTTTCCCCTGAAGGCGGCATAGATAACACGAGCATCACTTGCACCGTACGTCACACTCGACGCCGTGGAAACGCTCGCCACAAACTGCACTCTGTACGTGCGTTTAATGTGACCGAACGGTGACCTACGGTGTTTGCCGCAAAGTGGCGCGGGGGCTCACGGAAAGGACCGGCTGAGCCGGATGTGCGTGGTTAGATGCCGTTACCAGGCTTTTTCACCTGCGTTTCCGCCGTGTCAGCCGACGTTGCTGATCGCCTGCTGCGCAACTGCAGGAACCGGGTGCCCACAGCTGCCGCAAGCACGCCAATCAGCAAAAAGATGGTCAAGCCAGTCCAGGGAAACTCGGGGGCGTTGAGCTCGTTCAAAAAATGCTGCGCCGAGACCACCGGGTTGCCCGTCTTGGCGATGTCCTCGCCGGCCTCGAGCGTGACCCGCGGGAAGTGCGTACTGTAGCTGCCGACGAAGTTTGGGCTGAGCGTCAAGACCGTGACGTCGTGGTAGTCGGCGCCAACCACCGTGGAGATATCGCGCAACGGCGTGTCGCTCGGGGGGTTGTGGTCGAGCAGCACGATCTTGAGGTTGATGCCCTCGCGGTGAGCTTGGTTGACCACGTCAAGCAGCCCCGGCAGGGCCGCCGGCGGCGCGCTGACGCTGACGGCGGCGACCTGAGCTTTGACCACGGTCATGTCGACGTCTTGCGGAATGTAGAGCGGCAGGACTTGCCCGGTCATCGTGTCCCTCCTGTCACCGTGCTAGAGGCACGTTACGCGACCTGCACGCGGTTTCGCCGAGCCTGTAATTTTGCAGGCCCCTACTCGCACATCTGCTGCAGATTTACCGGCTCGCCGGCAAAGCGGCCGTCTAACCCCGCGCCCCCGCACATCAAGACTGAATCTACGGGTACCGCCGCATTGCAGGACAAGCGTACTGTTAAAGTGGCACCGCCCCGCCGGCACGGCCCGTCGGCGGGAGAACTTAATCCCCGGGAGTTGATGTGACTAACAAAGATTCTGTGAACTCGTTCGGAGCCCGCGACACTCTCAAGGTCGCCGCCTTGAGTTACCAGATCTATCGTCTTGACGCCGTCCCCAATACGGAGAAACTTCCCTACAGCCTCAAAGTCCTCGCCGAGAACCTGCTGCGCAACGAGGACGGCAGCAATATCACCAAAGACCACATCGAGGCCATCGCGAACTGGGATCCCAAGGCAGAACCCAGCATTGAAATCCAGTTCACGCCCGCCCGCGTGGTGATGCAGGACTTCACCGGCGTGCCGTGCATCGTTGACTTGGCCACCATGCGTGAGGCCATCGCCGACCTGGGCGGCAATCCGGAAAAGGTCAACCCGCTGGCGCCTGCCGACCTGGTGATCGACCACTCGGTGATCGCCGACCTGTTCGGGCGGGCCGACGCATTCCAGCGCAACGTCGAACTCGAGTACCAGCGCAACGGGGAGCGCTACCAGTTCTTGCGCTGGGGGCAGGGCGCTTTCCGCGACTTCAAGGTGGTGCCGCCGGGCACCGGCATCGTGCACCAGGTCAACATCGAATACCTGGCGAGTGTGGTGATGCAGCGCGACGGGGTGGCGTATCCCGACACGTGCGTGGGCACCGACTCGCACACCACGATGGTCAACGGCCTCGGCGTGCTCGGCTGGGGTGTGGGTGGCATCGAAGCCGAGGCCGCGATGCTCGGTCAGCCGGTGTCGATGCTGATCCCGCGGGTCGTCGGCTTCAAGCTGACCGGTGAGATTCAGCCGGGCGTCACCGCCACCGACGTCGTGCTGACCGTCACCGAAATGCTGCGTAAGCACGGCGTGGTCGGCAAGTTCGTCGAGTTCTACGGCGAAGGCGTGGCCCAGGTGCCGTTGGCCAACCGCGCCACCCTGGGCAATATGAGCCCCGAATTCGGTTCCACCGCAGCGATTTTCCCGATCGACGAAGAGACCATCTCGTACCTGCGGGTCACCGGTCGCAAGCCGGAGCAGTTGGCACTGGTCGAGGCGTACGCCAAAGAGCAGGGCATGTGGCACAACCCCGAACACGAGCCCGCGTTCTCGGAATACCTCGAACTCAACCTGTCCGACGTGGTGCCGTCGATCGCCGGACCCAAGCGTCCGCAGGACCGAATTGCGTTGTCGGACGCGAAGTCCGCGTTCCGCGAGCAGATTCCCAACTACGTCGGCAAAGACCCGGACAAGAAGGATTACTCGAAGCTGGACGAGGCGGTCGACGAGACCTTTCCCGCCAGCGACCCGGCGGCGCTGTCCTCCAATGACCGTGGCGGCGTCCCCGTACATTCGGCCGCCGCACACGCGCACGGCCGCCCGAGCAAACCGGTGAAAGTCAAGTCCGACGAGCTCGGCGAGTTCGTGCTCGACCACGGCGCGGTGGTGATCGCCGCGGTCACGTCGTGCACCAACACGTCCAACCCTGAGGTGATGCTGGGCGCGGCGCTGCTGGCCCGCAACGCCGTCGAAAAGGGATTGGCTGCCAAGCCGTGGGTGAAAACCACGATGGCACCTGGCTCTCAAGTCGTCAGCGACTACTACGACAAGGCCGGCCTGTGGCCGTATTTGGAGAAGCTGGGCTTCTATCTGGTCGGCTACGGCTGCACCACCTGCATCGGCAACTCGGGCCCGCTACCCGACGAGATTTCGAAGGCGGTCAACGACAACGACCTCTCGGTGGCCGCCGTGCTGTCCGGCAACCGGAACTTCGAGGGCCGCATCAACCCCGACGTGAAGATGAACTACCTGGCGTCGCCGCCGCTGGTGATCGCCTACGCGCTGGCCGGGACCATGGACTTCGACTTCGATTCGCAGCCGCTGGGTACCGATAAAGACGGCAACGACGTCTATTTGCGCGACATTTGGCCGTCGCAGAAGGATGTCTCGGACACCATCGCCTCGGCGATCAACCAGGAGATGTTCACCACGAACTACGCCGACGTGTTCAAGGGCGATGACCGGTGGCGCAACCTACCGACCCCGAGCGGCAACACCTTTGAGTGGGACCCGCACTCGACCTATGTGCGCAAGCCACCCTACTTCGAGGGGATGTCGGCAGAACCCGCGCCGGTCACCGACATCAGCGGCGCCCGGGTGCTGGCGCTGCTCGGCGATTCGGTGACCACCGACCACATCTCCCCGGCCGGCAGCATCAAGCCGGGCACCCCGGCCGCGCAGTACCTCGACGAGCACGGCGTCCAGCGCAAGGATTACAACTCCTTTGGTTCGCGGCGCGGCAACCACGAGGTGATGATTCGCGGCACGTTCGCCAACATCCGGCTGCGTAACCTGCTGCTGGACCCGATAGCTGAGGGGGTTGCCGGCGGCTACACCCGCGACTTCACCCAGGACGACGCTCCGCAGGCGTTCATCTATGACGCGGCGCAAAATTATGCTGCACAAAATATTCCGCTGGTGGTGTTGGGCGGCAAGGAGTATGGCTCCGGTTCCTCGCGGGACTGGGCGGCCAAGGGCACGTTGCTGCTGGGGGCGCGGGCGGTGATCGCCGAGTCGTTCGAGCGCATCCACCGCTCCAACCTGATCGGCATGGGCGTCATCCCGCTGCAATTCCCCGAAGGCTCCTCGGCCAGGTCGCTGGGACTCGACGGTACCGAGGTCTTCGACATCACCGGTATCGAGGAGCTCAACAACGGCAAAACGCCCAAGACGGTGCATGTCAAAGCCAGCAAGGTGACCGGTGGGGACGCAATCGAGTTCGACGCGGTGGTGCGCATCGACACCCCCGGTGAAGCCGACTACTACCGCAACGGCGGCATCCTGCAGTACGTGCTGCGCAACATGCTCAAGTCGGGCTAGCGCGGGCCGGACGTGCCCAAGGTCAGCGACGGCCATCTGACGGCTCGCCGCCGTCAGATCCTCGACGGCGCCCGTCGTTGCTTTGCCGAATATGGGTACGACAGAGCCACGGTGCGTCGGTTGGAAAAGGCGATCGGTTTGTCGCGCGGGGCGATCTTCCACCACTTCCGCGACAAGGACACGCTGTTTTTCGAGCTGGCCCGCGAGGATGCCGAGCGGATGGCCGATGTCGCGTCCCGCGAGGGTCTCATCCAGGTGATGCGTGACATGCTCGCCGCTCCCGACCAGTTCGACTGGCTGGCCACCAGGTTGGAGATCGCACGCAAGCTGCGCAACGACCCCGCGTTCAGCCGCGGATGGGCGGAGCGCTCCGCGGAACTGGCGGTGGCGACGACCGATCGGCTGCGCCGGCAGAAGGAGACACACCGGGTGCGCGACGACGTTCCCGGCGACGTGTTGCAGTGCTACCTGGAGCTGGTACTCGACGGCTTGGTGGCCCGGTTGGCATCAGGCGAAGATCCGCAGCGGCTGGCCGCCGTCCTCGACCTGGTGGAGAACTCGGTGCGCCGCAACAATTCTGGGCCGCGAACTGGGGACACCGCCCGCTCGCGGGGGAAACGCAACTGCGAATGAAGGGACGTGATTTCGCAGCGACGCTACGCTCGCGTGGACCTGGACGTGTGGTTGGGGCCGCCGCGGCTGCGCATCGTGGTACCCGACTCAAGCAGCATGCTGTGAATCGATCCGTACGACCTGCCGGTGGTGGCAACCAGATTGCGGATACTGGCTCCGCTCTCATACGCGTTGCGTAGCTCGTGCAACAACTGATCGCGCGTCTTCTTCGGCTTTCTCATCGGGGCGCCTCCACGCTTGAACACGATCTCAGGCACATAGAGTAACCCCGCGGGGCCGATTTGGCCGAAATCGCCTGCGGTCACTTGTCCGATCGGTCAGGCCAGCTCGATGAGATCCCGGTACTCATCGGACCAGTAGTCCTCGGTGCCGTCGGGCAACAGCACGACACGTTGCGGGTCAAGGGCCTCGGCCGCCCCGGGGTCGTGCGTCACCAGCACCACCGCGCCTTGGTAGCTGCGCAGCGCGTCGAGCACCTGTTCGCGCGACGCGGGATCGAGGTTGTTGGTCGGTTCGTCGAGCAGCAGAACGTTCGCCGTGGACGCCACCAAACCGGCCAGCGCGAGCCGGGTCTTCTCTCCACCGGACAGGGTCCCCGACGGTTGGTCGAGCTGCGGACCGCTGAACATGAACGCGCCGAGCAGGCCGCGCAGATCCTGTTCGCCGGAATCGGGTGCGGCGTGCCGGATGTTCTGCCAGACGGTCGCGTCGTCGTCGAGCGTGTCGTGCTCCTGCGCGAAATAGCCGATCCGCAAACCGTGTCCCGGCTCAAGGCCTCCGGTGTCGGGATTCTCGACGCCGGCCAGCAGCCGCAGCAGTGTGGTCTTGCCGGCGCCGTTGAGTCCCAGCACGACCACTCGCGATCCACGGTCGATGGCCAGATCGACACCGCTGAACACTTCAAGCGACCCGTACGACTTGCTCAGCCCCGTGGCCACCAGCGGTGTGCGCCCGCACGCGGCCGGGGTGGGAAACTTGATTCGGGCGACCTTCTCGGCGACTCGCTCCTCGTCGAGTGCAGCGATCATCCGATCGGCACGGCGCAACATGTTTTGGGCCGCAACGGCTTTGGTGGCCTTAGCGCCCAGCTTGGCGGCCTGCGTGCGCAGCGCGGCGGCCTTGCGTTCGGCGTTCGCGCGTTCCCGGCGGCGACGTTGCTCGTCGGTGGCCCGGGCGTCCAGGTATTTCTGCCAGCCCATGTTGTAGACATCGACTTCGCCGCGCACGGCGTCCAGAAACCACACCCGGTTGACGACAT
Organism: Mycobacterium sp.; assembly: GCA_035515675.1. Lineage (GTDB taxonomy): Bacteria > Actinomycetota > Actinomycetes > Mycobacteriales > Mycobacteriaceae > Mycobacterium. The sequence continues at coordinate 4,182 of DATJBA010000310.1, read as the reverse complement.
CGGCGAGCAAGTCGACGTTGTGGCTGATGACCACTAGCCCGCCGCTGTGTGCCCGCAGGAAATCCCGCAGCCAGCCAAGCGAATCCGCGTCGAGGTGATTGGTCGGCTCATCGAGCAGCAGCGTGGTCCCTGAACCTGAAGCTCCGGCTCCTCCTTCCGACGCGGCGAACAGGATGCGCGCCAGCTCCACCCGGCGGCGCTGCCCACCGGACAGTGTGCGCAGTTGCTGTGTCAGCACCCGGTCCGGCAAACCGAGACTCGCGCAGATGCGGCCGGCTTCGCTTTCGGCGCCGTAGCCGCCCAATGCGACGAATCGCTCCTCCAGCTGCCCGTAGCGACGGATCGCGCGGTCACGCTCGTCGTCGTCGGCGACCTCGGCCATCAACGCCTGCTGCTTCTCCAGATCAGTGAGCAGTACGTCCAATCCGCGCGCCGACAGCACTCGGTCGCGGGCCAGCACATCGAGATCACCCTCTTTGGGATCCTGCGGCAGATAACCGATTTCCCCGGTGCGGGTGACCGATCCGGCGTACGGTTCGCTCTCCCCCGCCAAGATGCGCAGCGTCGTCGTCTTACCCGCTCCGTTGCGCCCGACCAGCCCGATACGGTCGCCGGGCTGCACGCGCAGGTCCGGGCCGTCGAATGAGAGCAAGACGCGCGCACCAGCGCGGACCTCGAGGTCCGTAGCCGTAATCACGATCGCTCTCCTTGGCTGCAGGTCGTTGTTGGTAGTGGTTGTTATTTGTCGTCGGTGAACACCGCCGGCCGGCGCTCTGCGCGCGCGGCAACCGCTTCTTCGAAGTTGGCGGTCAGCAGGCGGACGAAAAGCTGTCCCAAGCCCTCGGCTTGCATGTGCCCTTCCAGGGTACCGGCATCTAGCCCACTCCAGAGTGTGCGTTTGGTCAACTCGATACCCGGCCGCGAAAACGCCGCTATCCGGGCGGCGACCGCATAGCAGGTGTCCAGCAGCCGCCCTTGCGGCACGAGACAAGACACCAGCCCGATGCGCTCGGCTTCCTCGGCGGTGACGTCGCGACCGGTCAGCATGATCTCGAACGCCCGCGACGATCCGATGGCCCTGGGCAACAGGTAACTCAGCCCCAGTTCGCTGGCGGTCAGCCCGTTGTTGATGCCGGCGGCCCGAAAGTAAGCGCCGGTCGAGGCCACCCGGATGTCGGCGGCCAGCGCCAGACACAGTCCACCGCCGATGGCTGGGCCGTTGACCGCGGCGATCACCGGTTGATGTAACCGCCGCAGCATCAGGATGACATCGTCGAGCAGCTCCATGGAGCGCAGCGCATAGGTCGGGCGGGTCAACCCGTCGACGTTCGGCACCGTGCCCGCGGACTTGTGATCGGCGCCCGAGGAGAAACCTCGACCCGCCCCGGTCAACACGACCACCCGCACGGAATTGTCATAGCTGACCTTCTCGAGGGCCTCTTTGAGTGGCACCATGACGTCGAACGCCATGGAGTTCATCCGCTCGGGCCGATTGAGGGTTATCAGTGCGACCCCGGGCCGCGATTGCTCGACGAGTACCAAACTCACCTGTGAAAGGTAACGCGTACGGTAGCCAGGGATGCGCTACGGCTCAGACGTGGCCCATGCCAGTGGTCATCAGGAAAGCCCCGAACACGGCCAGGATGACGCCGAGGACCTCCCGTCTGCGAGCCTTCACCCAGTCGTGCACGTGCGACATCACCGCGCGGGTCCGTGCGGGCGCCGCCAGGTGGCAGGCAAGTGGGATCTCGGCGAACGCCAGCGCCACGACCGTGTACACCGCGGCCGCGCTGACTTGAGTGCTCGCAGCGGCTCCCGAGGCCAGGATGGCGGTGAGCGCCGCCAAGTACCGGAAGTCTGTCGATATCCCAACTCCGACGGCGAACGTGATCCACAGCGGGCCGGCCTGCAGCGCATTCAGGGCGCGCGTCGACAGTCGCGAGAATGCGGTCGGCGTGGCCTGGTACGACGGATCGTCGCCAGGCATTTCCACTCGCGTGCGTCGACGCGCCGAAAAGCCAACCGCGATCGGTACGGCGACCACCAGCGCGAGCACGCCCATCGCGATCTGAATGTGCCCCGCCGTGGAACTTGTAGTGGCAAGCTCCACCTGATGCGTGACCCCGGGCGCGAGGTCGTGCAGCCCGAAGAGCACACCCAGGCCCAGCACAACGCCAACTGCCATACCGCCAAGCCACAACGCGAGCAGGTGAAGCACGGGCCGTGTCCGCGAAAACAAAAGAACAGTGATCCCGATCCGCACCGGGTCTAGCGTCGCCACCAGCGCCAACGCCAGCACCGTGCCCCACATGGGCGGGACTCTACCTCGACCGGGCGGGCTCCGTTCGGGTATCCATAATGTATTGATGGGCACATGCCGCCTAAAGTCTCGAATCGCCTGTCTGGCTTGGTTTGGTCTGCTATCTTTCCACCATTGAACACACGGCTGTGCAAGCTACGGCCCTGGTTGGCTGCGCTGAGCGACAGTTGCGAGGGGCTCTGGCGCGGAAGCGCTGTACCGCGCCAGACCGCTGGCGGTAGATGCGCTGTGGGCAACGTCGCCGACTTCGAAGAATCCGCTGATACGCAGGCGCAGAAGCATTAGGGAGGGAATGTGTTCGTCCCAGGAGAGGAGGCGTTCGGGGCCATCGACGACTGGGAGCCGGCCCCGGGTTCGGTCGTGTGTTGGCATCCCTCGCCCACCTCGCTGGCCAAAGTCCGGCAAGCCCCGGTAAGCACTGTGCCAGCCAGCCATCAGCAAGCTCGGCACCTCCGTAACTTTCGCGGACACGCAACCCGCGGGGTCGATATGTCACGGCTTTGCATTGGCAGTTGGGACATGCCCGGCCACTGCGACATCCGGGTCCTGACGTACGTCATCAATACGCATCTTCGTCGGCATGACACCTATCACAGTTGGTTCGAGTACACGGATGCCGACCAGATCATTCGGCACACACTCCGCGATCCCGCCGTTATTCAATGTGTTCCAATTGAGCATGGTGAGATGACGCCGGCAGCTTGGCGAGAGCATATATTGGCCACGCCGAGTCCGTTGCAGTGGGATTGCTTCCGTTTCGCCATTATTCAGCGCGCGGATCACTTCACCTTCTGTTGCAGTATCGATCATCTCTACATCGACGCGCAGTTTCTTGGTGCGATCCGCATAGAGCTCTATCTGATGTATACCTCCCTGCTGGCAGGGGAAGCGCCCATCTCGCTCCGGGCCGCGGGCAGCTATGAGGATTACTGTGTTCGGCAGCACCAGCACACATCCGCCCTGACTTTGGACTCCCCGCAGGTACGTGCCTGGGTCGATTTCTTCGAGAAAAATGACGGAACCCTTCCGGACTGCCCGGTGTCACTCGGCGATGGATCGGGATCCTGCGACCTGATGTTCGTACGGGTGATGGACGAGGGGCAGACAGCCGAATTTGAATCCGCTTGCATAGCGGCGGGCGCCCGATTCAGCGGTGGCGTGTTCGCCTGCGCCGCCCTCGCACAATACGAGTTGACCGGCGCTGAAACATATTACGGGCTCATCGCGCGTGATACCCGCAGCACTCCAGCGGAGTTTCTGACGATCGGTTGGTTCACCGGCTTTGTTCCAGTCACCATCCCTGTCAACGCATCGTCGTTCGGTGACACCGCCCGCGCTGCGCAAGAGTCGTTTGATGCGGGTAAAGACCTGGCGAACGTGCCGTTCAATTACGTGCTGGAATTGGCGCCATGGCTGAGGATGCCGCAGGGACGTGTCCCCTTGCTATTTCACCTCGATGCCAGCGTTCCTCCCCTTTCCACCTTCGTCAACTCTGAATGGGGCGGGTCGAATGTAAAGATTCACCACGACGGTAGGGTTCCGGCTCGATTTGATTTGCGAGTGAATCGTTATGAAAAGGAGACGCACATGATGGTGTTTTTCCCGAACAATCCGATTGCCCGTGAATCGGTGACCCGTTACATGGAGACGCTGAAATCCGTGTATGTCCGTGTCGCCGAAGGCCGTGGCGCAGCGGCGCCGCTATGTAACGGCGCTCAGTTTCAGCGGCAACTGGTCTGATCAGATTGGGTGTGGACCCGCTGATCGCCGCCACACCAGTCACATTGGCACCGTCGCAAGTTCTCATGACTGAAACTGAAAAGCGGTAGCACATGCGATATCAGATTTCAGACAGCAACACC
>DATJBA010000309.1:0-3311 GCA_035515675.1 Mycobacterium sp. | reverse complement strand
GACCCCTCGGCTCGATGTCAACTCTGGGCACTGTTCTTTTCGCCGCGCGCCGGCTCGTTCTCGTCGCCCCGCAGTGAGGTGGCGGATCGCCAGGGGCTCCACCAGTTCGCGTTGCCCATGAGCTTGACCAGTGCGGGGACGAGCAGCATACGCACCAGGGTGGCGTCGATGAGGATGGCGAATGCCATGCCCACGCCGGCGACCTTCATGAGGTTGACCTGGGACAGTGATGCCGCGCCGGTCACGATGAGCATCAGTGCGGCTGCAGCGGTGATGGTGCGTCCGGTGCTGGCCATGCCAGTTCGGATCGCTTCCTCGGTGGTGGCTGCATGATCGTGGGCTTCGACCATCCGTGACATGAGGAAGACCTCGTAGTCAGTGGATAGGCCGAAGACAAGGGCGACCACCATCATCAGCGCTCCGGCCGGTAGCGGACTAGCGGTGACGCCGAGGAAATCCGCTCGGGTCGCATCCTGGAAAATCCAGGTCAGTATGCCGAACGTTGCTAGCAGGCTGAAAGTGGCCATGGCGATGGCTTTGAGAGGCAACACAATCGATCTGAACGCCGCGAGCATGAGGAGGAACGTGGCGAGCACCATGACTGCCGCCATCAGGGGGAAGCCACGCACGATCGCACTGTTGCTGTCGGCGGCAACGGCGTTCTCGCCGCCGACGAGCAGGGTGGTGCCGGGTGGTGCGGGAAGGTTGCGCAGCGCCCGCACCGCGGCCGAGGCGGCGGTGGAAAAGTCATTCACTGCGAAGACCGCATGCAGGATCACTGTGTCGTCACTTTGCCCGATTTGACCGACCAGCAGCACGTCGGGGACATGGACGGCGGCCGCCCTGATCTGGCTCACGGCAGACGGTGCGGGGCGGTGGCCGTCGGCGCCGCGGAGTAGGAGGGTCGCGCCGTTGTTGACGAGCGGGAAGTTGGCGGTGACGGCTTCCGCGGCGATGCGGGCGGGGCTGTCCTTGGCTAGGCCGTTGACCTGGAAGCCGCCGATCTGCAGGTTGCCCACGGGAAGGCTGAACACTGCGAGGATGGCGATGATCGCGGTGGCGGTGAGTGCGGGGCTTCGCATGACGCGGTCGGCGACCTTTGCCCAGAAGGCGCGGGCGCGGGTTTCGCTGCGGTCGACAGCGCCTCGTCGCCAGGCGAGCGCGTCGATGCGCCGGCCGAGGATGACCAGCAGCGCCGGGACGGCGGTGATCGACAGTAGTGCGGCCAGTCCCACGGCGGCAGCGGCGCCGAATCCAAGTGCGCGGAGCATCGCCAGTGGGTATACGGTCATGCCGGCGAATCCGCAGATCAGCAGTAACGCCGAGAAGCCGACTGTCCTCCCGGCGGTCTGGATGGTGCGGCGAGATGCATCGAGAGGTGAACATCCGTTGCGCAGCTCTTCGCGGAATCTGCTGACGACGAACAGGCTGTAGTCGATGGACAGTCCCAGCCCGATGATGGAGGCGATGTTGACCGCGAATGCGCTGACATCGGTGAACTCCGAGAGTATTCGCAGCAGGCCCAGCGACCCCAAGACCGCAAGGCCACCGACGGCAATGGGAACCGCAGCGGCGACGAGGCCACCGAAGACCACGATCAGCAGTGCGAACGTGAGGGGCACGGCGATGGCTTCGGCGATGAGAAGGTCGCGTTTGGATTGGTCGTTGGTCGCCATGGTCGTCGCGTTCCAGCCCGAGAACTGCGTCTGGATGCCTGGGACCTCGAGCAGCGGCACGAGTTTGGTGTAGGTGCGAAGCCGCTGGCTCTCGTCCCCGGCGAGGGTCAGGATCGCCAGCCCGCTGCGGCGATCAGAGGAGGCAAGCGCCATCCGCAGTTGCGGACTGGAGCTCCAGTAGGACTGCGGTGGTCTGGTCAGCAGCAAACCGTCGATCGCGCCTAGGTGGTGGAGCACCGCCGGCCCGATATCGTCGACTGATCGGCCGGCTGGAGCCGTGTAGATGACGACAACATCGGGTGTCTGCCTGCCGACGCTGCCCTCGATGAGCCGGTCGACTTGGGCCGACTCGCTGCCGGGGTCGGCGTAACCGGCCAGGTTCAGCCGGTCGAAAATTCCAAGGCCACCCCAGATTCCGGCCAGCAGGAGCACACCCACCGCCAGCGAGACAACTATGTGGGGCCGATTCGTGACCCAACGCGCCAGCCGTTGGTTCACGATGATTTCCCCTCGGTCGGGAACCGCGACGAAATTCGATGGCGCCGAGCCGATTTAGTCTGAGGCGTATCTTGATGAATACGCAACACATCGACCATTGTGGCGACCACATCGTAGTGCCCGACGAGCAGACACAATTCGATCAGACGGCGGTGATCGAAATGCGCGGTCAGTGCCTGCCATTGGCGGTCGGAGAGGCTTTTTTCCGAAACCAGTGTTTCGGCCGCTGAGAGCAGCGCCACTTCGCTGTGCGTCCAGCCCGGCGCCGTCGAACCCTGAGCGATGCGGTCAATCACGTCGTGCGTGATTCCGTGATGTCGCCCCATCCGCAGATGGTGATCGAATACGTACCGGCAATTCCGAAGCCAGGCCACGCGAAGAATGACCAGTTCGGGCTGGTACCGCTTCGACTTTCGGCCTGGCATCAGTCTTGCGCCGAAATAGAGCCATGCGCTAAACAGGCCGCCGGCAAGGCCTATGGTGCCGAACAATTGAGACCCCGAGGTGCCGGGCAGCCGGGAGAGGAGCCGCCAAATCAACCAGTTGACGAGCCACAGCTGCGCGAAGCCGCCCGGCTCGATGCGCGCCGCCCCGGTGCCGGAGGCTTCAGCGTCAGCAGATTCCTCGCGCGGCCTCAACGCTGTCTTCTGCGTAGGTGGTGAATTCTGTGATGTCGGCATCGATGGCGTGTTTTAGTCTCGGAATCTGAGATCTCAGATGAAAGTGATTGCCTGGGAACATCCGTAGACGGGCACTGTCAACTTAAGGTCGTGTAAACCTTCTGCTAACCACATAAGCCTCATACGTCACACGCGACCTGGTGAATCGCGGAGGCGAACCGGCGAAAATCGCCCTCGGATTGCTCAAGTTGACAGTGCCCTAGCGCCAGTATGCGCGTCCTGGTTCATTACGCGGGCTAGGTAGTCGGGGGATGGCTGGCTAGCCCTTGTAGCGGCCAGATGAGGGAGAGGCTGCGTGCTGTCCGGCGCCACGACCGGCAACGTTACTTGTGTGCGCTCGGTCCGTTGTAGCCACCTGCAAGGGCGGCGAGGTGGGCTGTGGGATCGGCGTGCGGCAGCTGCTCGTCGACGAGCGTGAAGGGCTGGGTCCACTGCTGTCCGGGCCGCAGCATCACCG